>CAXTSL010000005.1:0-54095 GCA_964246975.1 uncultured Sphingomonadaceae bacterium | reverse complement strand
CAGGTCGTCGAGGGGGCCGGGGACGCGCGGGCCAGAGACATCGGGGCTGGACACATGGGGGCCGGGGATTGGCATCGACCTCGACTAGCGCGCCGAACGGCGCGACGCCAGCAGGCGAGACCGCTGCCGCAGTCGTCCGCAGAGATGATGCTCGACTACGGGGTCATGGACCTTGTGCCTACCCGCTCCCGCCGACGCAGCGCGGCCCCCGTCAGCGCGAATCCGGCAAGCAGCATTGACCAGGTTGCGGGCTCGGGGACACCGGATGCGCCAAGCGTCAGGTCGTCGAAGTACGCCGCCGGGCCCGCCAGCACGACCGAGTGCGCCGTTCCGTCAAAGGCCAGCGTATATTGCGTCCAGGCGCAGCCCGAAATCGCCAGGCCGACGAGGACGCAACCCTGCGTCTGCGCCATCTGCACGACGCCGAGCGCGACGCCGTTGCCGCCGTTGCCATCGCGCCCACCGACATCGCGGTAGACCGCCATGCCGGAGGCGCTGCCGTAGTGCCAGACGCTGACCGAACCGGAGAAACCCGCCGCGAGATTGATCGTCGAGATTGCCGGGCTACTGCTGAGAGATGGAAAATTATAGAGTGCCGCGATCCCGGAAGGCGCGTCCGGGAAGATGCCCGACGTTCCGCAGAAGTCCGGTGCCGCGCAATAGTCGTTGCGCTTGAGGATCATGGCCGCATCCGCGATCGTCACGCCGAGATCCGGTCCCGTCGCCGTGGGGCCGCTGCCGCTTCCGGCGAAAACGCTTGAGCCTCCGGCATAAAAGCTCGCTGGACGGTTATAGTTCGGGATGCCCTCGAAGGTCAGCGTGACGCCCGCTGCGGCCGGCCCGGCGATGGCGGCCGCACCGACGGCGAATAACAGCTTGATCGTCATAGCGGCCTCCTGAAGTTTGCCCTCTCGTGTTAAGGCCCTGAAAACGAGCACCACATCCCCATTTGGGGGGTAGCCAATTTTTTATCGCTACCAGTCTGGCGTCCCGGAGTTGGCAAATCGTGATCGGCCCGCCTATCGGATGCGAATGTCCGCAGCCCTGCCTCGCCGTCACTTCGCGCTGTTGTTCGCCGCGCTGCTGATCGTCGCGGCGGGCAATACCGCGCTGCAGTCGGTGTTGCCCGCGATCGCGCGCGTCATCCATATCCCCGACCTGCTGGTGGCGGTGATCTTCTCCTTCTCGGCGCTGCTGTGGACGTTCAGCGCGCCGTACTGGGCGCGCCAGTCGGACACGCGCGGGCGCAAGCTGCTGACGCTCGTCGGGCTCGCAGGCTTTGCGGTGTCGATGCTCGGCTGCGCGCTGGCGATCCTCGCCGGCTTGCGCGGCTGGCTGGTGCCCGTCGCGGTGTTCGCGGTGTTTGCAAGCCTGCGGAGCCTGTTCGGCATCTTCGGCTCGGCCGCCAACCCGGCGACGCAGGCCTATGTCGCGGCGCGCACCACCGAGGCCGAGCGCACCGCCGGTCTGTCGGCGCTGTCGTCGGCGTTCGGGCTGGGGACGATCATCGGCCCCGCGCTCGCCCCCAGCTTCATCGGCGGTGCCTTGGGGTACTCGGGGCCGATGTTCGCCTTCGCCGGCATCGCGCTGGTCGTCATGCTGGCGGTCGCGCTCGGTCTGCCCGACGACAACCCCCGGCATTTCGCGCGCGGCGGCAAGGGCCACGGCGCGCCGTCGAGCGAACCGAGCGTCGCGGGATCGGCGACGGGAGCGAGCGCGCGCGCCGCCGATGCGGGCCGCACGCCGCGCCTGTCGCTGACCGACGCGCGCATCTCGCCCTATCTCGCCTATGGCTTCGCCAGCGGCAGCATCCAGGCGGCGACCGGCCAGGCGCTCGGCTTTCTCGTCATCGACCGGCTCGGCCTGCCGCTGAGCGAAGTGCAGAAGTCGATCGGCCTCGTCTTCATGGCGGGGGCGGGGGCGACGCTGCTGGCGCAATGGGGGCTGATCCCGATGCTGCGCCTGACCCCGCCTGCGCTGCTGCGCTGGGGCACGGGTCTGGCGGCGGCGGGCACGCTCGGCATCGCGCTGGCGGGCGACCTCCATTCGATCATGCTCGCCTATGCGCTGGCATGTCTGGGCTATGGCTTGGCGCGTCCCGGCTTCACGGCGGGGGCGAGCCTCGCGGTCGGGCAGCACGAGCAGGGCGCGGTGGCGGGGGCGGTGACGCAGGTCAACGGCGCGTGCTTCGTCCTTGCCCCGGCGGTCGGGATCGGCCTGTACCAGTTCGCGCCGCGCCTGCCCTATCAGCTGGCGGCGGCGGCGCTCGTGGCGCTGCTGGCTTTTGCGCTGCTCAACCGCACGCTGCGGCGCGAGCCGGTCGGACGGTCGACGCCAGACGCGGTCTAGCCGGGCCGCACGACGCGCGCGATGTCGCGCCGGGTCGCCACCCAGACGTCGGCATGCTTGCCGACATGGTCAAGAAAGGCTTCGAGCGCCCAGAAACGCCCCGGCCGCCCGATGATGCGGAGGTGCAGCCCGAGGCTCATCAGCTTGGGTGAACCCGCCACCCCCTCGCGGTACAATTGGTCGAAGGTGTCGCGCGCATAGTCGAGCCACAGGCGCGGCGTGTACGCGGGGTCGGTCCACATCTTCATGTCGTTGGTGTCGAGCTGGTACGGCACGATGGCGATCGGGCAGCCCGGCACCGTCGCGGCATCGACGAACGGCACGTCGCCCGAATAATCGTCCATATGATATTCGTAGCCAGCCTCGATCAGCAGGCGGCGGGTGTTGTCGGTGTGGAAATAGCGGCTGAGCCAGCCGTAAGGGCGCGTCCCCGTCGTCGCCGCGATGCTGGCGGTGGCGCGCGCGATGAAGTCGGTCTCGGCGGCCTCATCCATCTTGAACTGGTGAACCCAGCGCCAGCCGTGGCTGACGGGCTCGTGACCAAGGTCGCGGATCGCGGCGGCGATTTCGGGGTGGTTCTCGAGGCTCATCGCCGCAACCGTCCAGCTCGCCGCGAGGCCGCGCTCCCTGAGCAGCGCGACGACGCGCGGGGCACCGGCCTTGATGCCATAGAGGTAGTTCGACTCGTTGCCGTAGTTGCGGATCGGCGACTTGATGTGGATGCCGAGCTCGTCGACCGGCTCCATGCCGCGGTCGCCGCGCGCGACGCTCATCTCGGACCCCTCCTCGACGTTGACGACGATCGACAGCGCCAACTTCGCGCCGTTCGGCCAGTCGATCCGCTCGCCTTGCATCGTCGATCTCCTGCAATTTGTCCGGACAACTAGCGCACCGCGCCACGCCGCGAAAGCATGTTTGTCGTGCTTGACATCATGTTAGACTTATCTTACATCAGACAGGTTATGCAGGAGGTAATGATGGCAACTTGCGAACGGACGGCGTGGATCTCCTTCATCTCGGTGGCGCTGACGTGCGGCGTCTACCTCGCGATCGTCGCGTCCGAACTCGCGGGTGGACGCCATCCGCCGCCGGTCTGGATCGTCGGTGCGGTCCTCGCGCTCGTCGTGCTGCAGATCCTCCTGCACGGCGTCGCGGCGGCGCGCGGCGCGATGCGGGGCGACGTCGACGCTGTTGTACCGCCCGATGAACGCGACCGGATCATCGAGCTAAAGGCGACGCGCGCGGCATTCTACGTGTTGATCAGCGGCGCGTTCCTCGCCATCGGCACAGTTCACCTCGGCGCACATGGCACCGAGCTGAGCTATGCGGTGTTCGCGGCCATCGTCGTTGCCGAACTGGTCCGCTCGGGCGGGCAGGTGCTTGGCTACCGGCGCGGGACATGGTGACCAACCGCGTCCGCGCACTGCGCTTCGCTGCCGCCGAGATGACGCAGGCGCAGCTCGCGGCGGCGATCGGCATGACGCGGCAGACCGTCGCGGCGATCGAGCAGGGCAAATACTCGCCGTCGCTCGACGCCGCCTTCCGCATCGCGCGGGCGCTCGACGTGCCGCTGACCGAGGCGTTCGGCTGGCAGGATTGACGCGCGGGCACCGCCGTTCGAAGCTGCCACGCAGCGGGGGAGGACGGCGATGTTGGGACTGGTTGCGGCGGCGGTGCTGGTGGCGGCGACGCCCGAGCCGCCGACGCCCGCGACGCTCGCCGCCAACGCCGCCGTGGCGCGCGACCTCGACTTTACCGACCGGCAGGATTTCGATTTCGCGAGCCGGGGCTTCGTCGCGACGCTCGCCGATCCCGTCATCCGTGCCGCCGACGGCAGCGTCGTGCGCGACCTCACCGCCGAGGCGCAGTTCACCGGCCCGGCCCCCGCGACGGTCAACCCGAGCCTGTGGCGCAATGCCGTACTGCTCGCCAAGCACGGGTTGTTCAAGGTCGCCGAGGGCATTTGGCAGGTTCGCGGCTTCGACCTGTCGAACATGACGGTGGTGGCGGGCCGGACCGGCTGGATCGTCATCGACCCGCTGACCAGCGTCGAGGCGGCGACGGCGGCGCTCGCGCTGGTCAACGCGCAACTCGGCGCGCGCCCGGTCGCGGCACTGATCTACACGCACAGCCACGCCGACCACTTCGGCGGCGCGCGCGGCGTCGTCGACGAGGCTGACGTGCGGTCGGGCAAGGTCGCGGTCTATGCGCCGCACGGCTTCATGGCCGAGGCGGTCGGCGAGAACGTCATCGCCGGCAACGCCATGGCGCGCCGCGCCGATTACATGTTCGGCAATCTGCTGGCGCGCGGGCCGCAGGGACTCGTCAGCGCGGGCATCGGCCCGGCGCGCGCCGGCGGCACGGTCAGCCTGATCGCCCCGACGCGTGAGATCGTCGCAGCCGACGAGGCGGGCCTAGACATCGACGGCGTGCGGATCGAGTTCCAGTTGACGCCGGGCACCGAGGCTCCCGCCGAGATGAATCTCTACTTCCCGCATGTGCGCGCCGTGCTGATGGCCGAGAACGTCAATGCCTCGCTGCACAATGTCCTGACCCCGCGCGGTGCGCTCGTTCGCGACGCCAAGGGCTGGGCGGACTATCTGACTGCGGCGCTCAGGCGTTTCGGACCCGTAAGCGATGTCATGCTGACCTCGCACTACTGGCCGCGCTGGGGGCAGGCGGCGGTCGCGGACACCATCGGGCGGCAGCGCGACGCCTACAAGTACATTCATGACCAGAGCGTCCGGCTGATGAACGACGGGCTGACGGGGCCCGAGATCGCCGACACGCTGACGCTGCCGCCGGTGCTGGCGCGCGCGTGGTTCAACCGGCCTAACTACGGCTCTGTCAGATTCAATGCGCGCGCGGTCTATCAGCGCTACATGGGGTTCTTCGACGGCAACCCGGCGAGCCTCGATCCGCTGCCGCGCGCCGAACTGGCCCGGCGCACCGTCGCGGCGATGGGCGGTACGGCAAAGGTCCGCGCGCTCGCGGCCAAGGCGCGAGGGTTGGGCGACGAACGCTGGGCGGCGCAGCTGCTGGCGTGGGCGGTGTTCGCCGACGCCGCCGATAGCGCGTCGCGCGCGGCACTAGCGGCGAGCTATGATCAGCTCGCGTGGCGCGCCGAAACCGCGCCGTGGCGCAACTTCTACCTCAGCGGCGCGCAGGAGTTGCGCGGCGGGGTCAAGCCGTCGGCGGCGTCGTCGGCGAGCCTCGATCTGGCGCGCGCGCTGACCCCCGACCAGCTTTTCGACAGCCTCGCGGTGCGCCTTGTGCCGGAGCGGGTGGGCGACGCGGCGCTGGTGCTGCGCTTCGTCTTTCCCGACACCCACGAGGCGCAGCTGGTGACGATTGCGCACGGTGTGCTGATCCACGAGCGCGATGCCGACGAGGCGGCGCAGGTGACGCTGACGCTGCCCAGGCCCGCATTGCTCGCGCTGCTGTCGCGCCGCGCCACGGCGCCCGAGCTGATGGGCAAGGGCCAGCTGAGCATTGCGGGCGATCCGGGCGTCGCGGCGCGCTTCGCCGGGCTTTTCGAGGTGCCGCCGCGCGATTTCCCATTGGTCACGCCGTAGCAGCGCGCAGCCTGAGCAGCATCGGCAGCAGCGCCAGCGCGCTGAGGCCCGTGACCATCAGGATGACCGGGATCGCCACGCCGCGCGCCACGGCGATGCTGGCAAGCAGTGACGCGCCGACCATGAAGACCGCGTTGACGATATTGTTTGCCGCGACGGCGCGCGCCCGCGACGCAGCGCCGCTGGCGGTTTGCAGGATGGCATAGAGCGGTACCGAAAACACCCCGCCTGCAACCGCGAGCGCCGTTAGGTCGAGCAGGATGCGCCAGCCTTGCGGGGTCGCCAGCATGGCGCGCGCATCGAGGAGTTCGGGCGCGGGCGGCATGGCGCGCAGCGCGAACAGCAGCTCGACCGACAGCGCCGCCAGCGCCGCCGCCGCCCAGGGTGCCGCCGCGCCCGATACCCGCCCGCCGAGCAGTCGCGCGACGCCGAGCGAACCCGCCGCGATGCCCACCGAGAAGGCGGCGAGGAACAATGTCGCGACGCCCTCGGTGCCGTGGAGGTCGTGGCGGACGAGCGGGATGAACTGGCTGGTGAAGACCGCGCCGAACGCCCAGAACCACGAGATCGACAGCGCCGCGCGGCGCACCGGGGGGTTGGCGATCGCCTGGCGCAACGCGGCGACCGACGTCGTCCACGGGTTCCACTCGAAGCGCGGCGCGGTCCCGGCGGGCGGGGCAGGGGGCAAGGCCTGCGCGGTCAGCCGCCCGACCACCGCGATGCCGAGCACCGCGAGCGCCGCGGCCGGCGTCGCGATCAACCCGCCCGCGATCTGCCCGACGAGCACCGCGACAAAGGTCCCGGCCTCGACCAGCGCGGTGCCGCCGAGCAGTTCGGGCGCGCGCAGATGCTGCGGCAGGACGGCATATTTGACCGGGCCGAAGACCGTCGAGTGGATGCCCATCGCGAACAGCCCGGCGAGCAGCAGCGGGATCGAGCCGATCGTCAGCGCTGCCGCGCCGACCGCCATGATGCCGATCTCGGCGGTCTTGACCCAGCGCACGACGCGCGCCTTGTCGACCGCGTCGGCGAGGCTGCCCGCGACCCCTGAGAACAGCAGATAGGGCAGGATGAAGATGCCCGCCGACAGCGTCACCAGCGTCGCCGCCTGCGTCGGGGCGGCGGCAAGCAGGCGATAGGTGATCAGGAACAGCATCGCGGTCTTGTAGAAGCTGTCGTTGAAGGCATTGAGGAACTGCGTCGCGAACAGCGGCCCGAAACGGCGGGTGGCGAGCAGCGTCAGCATGGCAGTGTCCCCGGACTCGCCCCCAGCCGTCGCAGGCGGCGCGCGATTTGGCAAATCGACAGGCGCGGGGCCGCCGCCTATGCTCAAAAGAAAATATTTTGGGAGAGCCGATGACCGTCACCGCCGCCTGGCCCGCAATGTCGATCGCCGATGCGCACGCGCTGCTCACCGCGCCCGGACAGGTTTTCGAGATGGAGGCACGCGACATTCGCGGTGTCGAGACGCGGACGTGGAAGAACGCCCCGCCGACGCTGCGCGATGTCTTCCTTGCGGGCCGCGCGCACGGCGACAGGGTGTTCCTCGTCCACGACGACGAGCGCGTCACCTTCGAGGCCTTCGCGCGCGCCGCGCTGGCGCTGGCGGCGCGCTTTCGTGCCGACGGCGTCGCCAAGGGCGACCGCGTCGCCATCGTCATGCGCAACCTGCCCGAATGGCCCGTCGCCTTCTTCGCGGCGTCGCTGTGCGGGGCCATCGTCACGCCGCTGAATGCGTGGTGGACGGGCGGCGAGCTCGAATACGGCCTCGTCGATTCGGGCGCGAAGCTGCTGGTCGTCGATGCCGAGCGGCTCGCGCGGCTGACCGAGCATCTGCCCAACTGTCCGGCGCTGAGCCAGGTCTACGTCACGCGCGCCACCGACGAGTTTAGCGAACCCCTCGCCAACCCGCTGATCGCACGCCTCGAAGGCGTCATCGGCACGCCGGCCGACTGGGCCGCGCTGCCGAGCGGCGAACTACCCGACGTGGCGCTCGACCCCGAGGACGACGCGACGATCTTCTACACCAGCGGCACCACCGGCAAGCCCAAGGGCGCGCTCGGCACCCATCGCAACATCGTCTCGAACATCATGGCGAGCGCCTTTTCGGCGGCGCGAACCTATCTGCGGCGCGGCGAGATGCCCCCCGCGCCGAACCCCGACGCACCGCAGAAGGGGACGCTGCTCAGCGTGCCGTTTTTCCACGCCACCGGCTGCCACGCCGTGATGTCGCCGTCGCTGTTCGCGGGCGCGAAGCTGGTGATGATGAAGAAATGGGATCCCGAACGCGCCATGGCGCTGATCGAGCGCGAGCGGCTGACCGGCTGCGGTGGCGTGCCGACGATCGCGTGGCAGATCCTCGAGCATCCCGAACGCCACCGCTACGACCTGTCGAGCCTCGAGAGCGTCGCGTACGGCGGCGCGCCGTCGGCCCCCGAGCTGGTGCGCCAGATCAAGGCGAACTTCCCCAAGTCGCTGCCCGGCAACGGCTGGGGCATGACCGAGACGAGCGCGACCTTCACCCACCATCAGGGCGAGGATTACCAGAACCGCCCAGACAGCTGCGGGCCGGCGGTTGCGGTGTGCGACCTCAAGGTCGTCGATCCGCACGGCAACGCCCTGGCACCGGGCAGCGTCGGCGAGCTGTGGGGCAAGGGACCCAACGTCGTGAAGGGTTATTGGAACAAGGCCGCCGCGACCGCCGAGACCTTCACCGACGGCTGGGTCCACACCGGCGACTTGGCGCGGCTCGACGACGAGGGGTTCTGCTACATCATCGACCGCGCCAAGGACATGCTGATCCGCGGCGGCGAGAACATCTACTGCGTCGAGGTCGAGAACGCGCTGTACGAGCACGACGCGGTGATGGATGCGGCGATCGTCGCGCGGCCGCACCGTTCGCTCGGCGAGGAGCCGGCGGCGGTGGTGACGCTCAAGCCGGGGGCGAGCGTCGCCGCCGACGACCTCCGCGCCTTCGTCGCGGCGCGCCTTGCGGCGTTCAAGGTGCCCGTCGAAGTGCGCTTCTGGGATGGCCCGCTGCCGCGCAACGCCAACGGCAAGATCGTCAAGACCGAGTTGCGCGAGCTGTTCAAGGCGGCGTGACGGAACCGCTTGGCGCGGCATCTCGTTACACCCCCACGACAATCGACATGAGGGCGAACGACGATGGGCAAGGGTTGCATTTTGTGGGCGGTGGGCGTGCCGCTGCCGATCGTCATCCTGATGGCGGTGTTCCACATCTGGCCGTTCGGCTGAGCCTTTCGGTCGGACGCCCGCGCCTGTAAGCGCGGCGCATGGCCGATACCCCCGAGACTCCCGCCGCCAAGCGCCGCCGTTTGCGGCTGATCACCTTGGCCGAGTTGATCGGTGTGCTGGCGGTGGCAATTTCGGCGGCGAGCTATTGGGATTCGCATCGTGACCGAGTGCAGACGTCCGCCGCGCCGGTTGCGCGCGCGGTGCCGCTGCTGCTCACCGCGACCGCCGATGTGTCGCGCGCGGTGCTGGCGTTGCGGCCGGCGCGCGGCGAGGCGGTGGTGCAAACGCAGACGCTGATCTTTCCGCCGGGCGTGCGCGCCGAACCCGTCGAAACCACCGGCAACGCGCGCCTCGAAGCGGTGTGGATCGACGACGGCATCCGGCGCAACGTGCCAACGTCCGCCGACGCCCGCCCGCCGCGCCTGCCCGTCGGCATCGTCACGGTGTTCGAGGACGGCGGCGCGACGCGCACCGACGCGGCTCTCTACGAAATCGGCTACACGCTGCACGGTCGACTATTGCGCGGTCGCGCGGTGGAACTGGAGGGCATCACGCTGGTCCGCCGCCTGCCCGCCGCCGCGCTGCCCGCCGCCGTCGCCGCGCGCTGGACGAAGACATTGCCGACCAAAGACTAGGATTGCGGAGGGCACCGAGTTTTTGCACTCTCCGCGCAAGGGAGGGCAGGGGGATGCGACGGGCGGTACGTCGGGTGATTGGTGCGGCGTTTGCGCTCGCGGGCGCGGCGGTCGCTGCGGCACCGTCTCCGGCGGTCATCGACATGCATTTCCACGCCGATCTTCCCGATGCCGAGGGCCCGCCCGGCGGCAAGATCTGCGCGCCTTACGAGGAGTTTGCACCGCGCGACCCCCACGAGCCGATCGACGCCTATCTCGAGTGGTTCACCGTCCACCCGCCGTGCCCGCATGTGCTCACCGCGCCGACCGACGCGGCGGCACTGCGCGATGCGGGCATCGCGACGTTGAAACGCCATGACGTCCTCGCGCTCGCGGGCGGCGACGCCGCTACCGTCGAAGACTATCGCGCGCATGCCGATGGCCGCATCCTGCCCGCCATCGGCTTCGGCGGCGACGGGAAGTTGCCGCCACTTGCGACGCTCCGCCGCCTCCATGCCGCAGGCAAGCTCAAGGCGTTGAGCGAGATTACCACGCAATATGCCGGGATCGCCCCCGACGACCCGCGCCTCGAACCCTATTTCGCCCTCGCGGAGGAACTCGACATCCCCGTCGGCATCCATCTCGGACCCGGCCCGCCGGGCACCGCCTATTTCGCCACACCGGGCTACCGCGCCGCCGCCGGCGACCCGTTGCGGCTCGAATCCGTGCTCGTCCGGCACCCGCGCCTGCGCCTCTATGCGATGCACGCCGGCTGGCCGATGGGCGATGCGATGATCGCGATGCTGTACGCCCACCCGCAACTCTACGTCGATATCGCCGTCCTCGACTGGACCTTTCCCGAGGCAAGTTTCCACGCCTATCTCAAGCGCCTGATCGACGCGGGGTTCGAGCGCCGCATCCTGTTCGGCTCGGACAACATGGTGTGGCCCGACGCCATCGGCACCGCCATCGACCGGGTGAAGGCGTTACCGTTCCTGAGCGAGCGGCAGAAGCAATTGATCCTGCACGATAACGCCGCGCGCTTCCTGCGGCTGGAGACAAAGCCGCGATAGTCCGTCTTGCGATTGGCTGTCCAAATGGTCATATCGTTCTGACCACTTGGAGACGGACGATGGCGAGCCTCGCCGAAAAGACCGTGACCTCGACCGAGTTCAAGGCGAAATGCCTCGACCTGATGGCGCAGGTCCACGACGGCAGCTTGCGTCGTCTGCGCGTGACCAAGCACGGCAAACCGCTTGTCGCGATCGAGCGTGACGGTCCGGTCGCCGACGCCGAACCCTGGTCGTTCGAGGCAGCTATAGGCTGCATGACGGATTTCCCACGCCCTGTCCCTGACGATCACGATTGGGAAAAGCCGGTGTATAGCGACCAGGAACTCGACGGCTTCCTGCAGGCCAAGGAAGACCTGATCGAGGCAGCGCTGCGCGGATCGACATCTTGATCTTGCTCGATACGTCGCTGGTCCTGATGCTGGGCCTCGACGGGCCGATCGCGCCAGCGACCCGCGAGATCATCACCGCCGCCGGCCAGCGCGAGCAACTATGGGTTTCGGCCGTCAGCGCGTGGGAACTCGGCTTGCTGGCGACGCGGACCGGGCGTACCGGCCCCCGCATGGGCGACGCGCGACACTTCTTCGATGCGGTGGTCACGACGCTGCGGTTGCGGCTGTTGCCGCTGACCCACCGCCTTGCGCTCGACGCCGCGTATTTGCCGGAACCCTGTCACCGTGATCCAAGCGACCGGATGCTGATCGCGACCGCACGGTCGCACGCGCTGACGCTGGCCACCAAAGACCGCGCCATCCTCGCCTACGCCGCGCTCGGGCACGTCAAGGCGTTGCGCGCTTGACGCGTCTCGACGGCTGGCTCGTCCTCGACAAGCCTCTTGGGCTGTCGAGCGCGCAAGGGGTAGCGGCGGTCAAGCGGCTGCTGCGGACGCACGGCCTGCCGGTGCCCAAGATCGGGCATGGCGGGACGCTCGACCCGTTGGCGACGGGGGTGCTGCCGATCGCGCTGGGGGAGGCGACCAAGCTCGCGGGGCGGATGCTGGGTGCGACCAAGGGCTACCGCTTCACCGTCGCGTGGGGAACCGCGACCGCGACCGACGACCGCGAGGGGCCGGTCGTCGCTACTTCCGACGTGCGTCCCGACGAAGCCGCGACCTGCGCCGCGCTGCCCGCCTTCACCGGCCCCATCGTCCAGACCCCGCCCGCTTATTCGGCGCTCAAGGTCGACGGTGAGCGCGCCTACAAGCGCGCCCGCGCCGGGGAGACCGTCGAACTCGCGCCGCGCCACCTCGTCATCCATGACTTCGACCTGATCGACCGCGACGACGGCACCGCGACCTTCGACGTCACCTGCTCGAAGGGCACCTATGTCCGCAGCCTCGCGCGCGATCTGGCGCTGGCGCTTGGCACCGTCGGGCATGTCGCGATGCTCCGCCGGACCCGCGCCGGACCGTTCACGCTGGCGCATGCAATAGGACTCGACAAACTGAATGAAAGCGCCGATGGGGCCGCGCTTGAACAGGCGGTACTCCCGCTGACCGCAGGGCTGGACGACATCCCGGCTCTTGCAGTCTCGCCCGAAGAGGCAGTTTTGCTCCGTAGGGGGCAGGCGCTCCCCGGGCACCCCGCTCTCCACGGGCTGTATCTCGCGACCGCCGGGCCTGTTCCGGTCGCACTGGTGGATGTTTCATCCACCCTGATACGGGTCGTGCGCGGGTTCAACCTATAGTTTCAAGGAGATCCCCGATGTCGATCACCGCCGGCCGCAAGGCCGAAGTCATCGCCGACAATGCCCGCGCCACCGGCGACACGGGTTCGCCCGAGGTCCAGGTCGCGATCCTCACCGAGCGCATCGCCAACCTCACCGGCCACTTCAAGACGCATGCCAAGGACAACCACTCGCGCCGCGGGCTGCTCGTCCTCGTCAACAAGCGCCGCTCGCTGCTCGACTATCTCAAGAGCCGCGACGCGACGCGCTACACCGACCTCATCACGAAGCTCGGGCTTCGCAAATAGGCCAGCGGCCCCTTCACCGGGGCCGTTTGCTTACAGGGACGCCGCGATGGTCGCGGCCCACCGTCCAAAATCCCGCAGGCGCGCACGGCGATAGGGCCGGGCGCATAGGAAAGACGAAAACCCATGTTCACCATCCACAAGCAGGAAGTCGATTTCGGCGGCCGCAAGCTCACCCTCGAAACCGGGCGCATTGCGCGGCAGGCCGACGGCGCGGTGCTCGCCACCTACGGCGAGACCGTCGTGCTGTGCGCCGTTACCGCCGCCAAAAACGTCAAGGAAGGCCAGGACTTCTTCCCGCTTACCGTCCATTACCAGGAGAAGTTCTCCGCCGCCGGTCGCATCCCGGGCGGCTTCTTCAAGCGCGAGCGCGGGGCCACCGAGCACGAGACGCTGACCAGCCGCCTCATCGACCGCCCGATCCGCCCGCTGTTCCCCGAAGGCTTCTACAACGAAGTCCTGATCATCGCGCAGGTGCTGAGCTATGACGGCGAGAACGAGGCCGACATCGTCGCACTCATCGCTGCGTCGGCCGCGCTGACGCTGTCGGGCGTGCCGTTCATGGGGCCGCTCGCTGCCGCGCGGGTCGGCTATGTCGACGGCGCGTACATCCTCAACCCGACCAAGGAGCAGCTCAAGGCGGGCAGCCTCGACCTGATCGCGGCGGGCACGCGCGACGCGATCCTGATGGTCGAGTCCGAAGCCAAGGAACTGAGCGAAGAGGTCATGCTCGGCGCCGTCATGCACGCGCACAACGCCTGCAAGCCCGTCGTCGACGCGATCATCAAGCTTGCCGAAGCCGCCGCGAAGGAGCCGTGGGACCTGAAGATCGAGGACAGCACGTCGACGCTCGGCAAGATCAAGGACGCCATCGGCGAGCAGGTCGCCGATGCCTACAAGATCATCGCCAAGGCCGACCGCCAGTCGGCGCTGGGCAAGGCGCGCACCACCGTCAAGGAACTGTTCGCCGGTTCGGCCCCCGCCGAAGCGCTCAAGGCGTCGAAGCTCGTCAAGAAGGTCGAGGGCAGCATCGTCCGCACCGCGATCCTCAAGGACGGCATCCGCATTGACGGACGCAACACGACGACCGTCCGCCCGATCGAGGCGATGGTCGGCTTCCTGCCGCGCACCCACGGCTCGGCGCTGTTCACGCGCGGCGAGACGCAGGCGATCGTCTCGACGACGCTCGGCACGTCGGATGCCGAGCAGATGATCGATGGCCTCGACGGGCTGCGCTACGAGCGCTTCATGCTCCACTATAACTTCCCGCCGTATTCGGTCGGCGAAGTCGGCCGCTTCGGCGCGCCGAGCCGCCGCGACATCGGCCATGGCAAGCTGGCGTGGCGCGCGGTCAACCCGCTGCTTCCGACCAAGGAGGCGTTCCCCTATACGATCCGCGTCCTCTCCGACATCACCGAGTCGAACGGCTCGTCGTCGATGGCGACCGTCTGCGGTGCGTCGTTGGCGCTGATGGACGCCGGCGTGCCGCTGCTGCGCCCCGTCGCGGGCATTGCGATGGGCCTGATCCTCGAGGGCAAGGAGTTCGCGGTTCTCAGCGACATCCTCGGCGACGAGGATCACTTGGGCGACATGGACTTCAAGGTGGCGGGCACCAGCGAGGGCGTCACCGCGCTCCAGATGGACATCAAGGTCGCCGGGATCACCGAGGAGATCATGCAGGTCGCACTGAGCCAGGCGAAGGCCGGCCGCGAGCACATCCTCGGCGAGATGGCGAAGGCGCTCGATACCACCCGCACCGAGATGTCGGCCCACGCGCCGCGCATCGAGACGCTGCAGATCGACAAGTCGAAGATCCGCGACGTCATCGGCACCGGCGGCAAGATCATCCGCGAGATCGTCGCCACCACCGGTGCCAAGGTCAACATCGAGGACGACGGTACCGTCAAGATCGCGTCGTCGGACCCGGCGCAGATCGAGGCCGCGAAGGCGTGGATCCTCGGCATCACGCAGGAGGCCGAGGTCGGCAAGATCTACACCGGCAAGGTCGTGTCGATGGTTGATTTCGGGGCGTTCGTGAATTTCATGGGGGCCAAGGACGGCCTCGTCCACATCTCGGAGATCAAGAACGAGCGCGTCTCGGTGGTCAAGGACGTGCTGAGCGAGGGCCAGGCCGTCAAGGTCAAGGTGCTCGGCATCGACGAGCGCGGCAAGGTCCGTCTGTCGATGCGCCTCGTCGACCAGGAAACGGGCGCGGAGATCGCCGACACCCGCCCGCCGCGCGAAGGCGGCGAAGATCGCGGCCCGCGCCGCGAGGGCGGTCCGCGTCGCGACGGCGGCGGCGGTGGCGACCGTGGTCGCGGTGGCCCCGACCGTGGCGGCCCGCGCCGCGACGACCGGCCCCGCGATGACCGCCCCCGCGACGGCGGCGACCGTGGCCCGCGCCCCGAGCGCACCGCTGCCGCCCCCGACGCCGAGCCGACCTTTGCGCCGAGCTTCCTGACCGGCGACCGCGACTGACGAACCGGCTTCCCTCTCCTCCCCGCGTGGGAGGGGAGGGGCGGCTTGCCCCGGCCCGAAAATTACCGTATTCGGACTATAGGGGGACGTAGTATGCTTACCAACGACGCGCTTGCCCGCACGGGCGAGGTCATTCCGCTGATTCCGGTGCTCGAGGCCGCGATCGGCGCGACGGTCGAACTGTCGATCGTCATGCCGTGCCTTAACGAAGCCGAGACGCTCGGCATCTGCATCGAAAAGGCCAATCGCTTCTTCTTCGACAACGATGTCGACGGCGAGGTCGTTATCGCCGACAACGGCTCGACCGATGGCAGCCAGGCGATCGCCACCGCGCTTGGCGCGCGTGTCGTTGCGGTCCCGATCCGCGGCTATGGCGCGGCGCTCGCGGCGGGCATCGCAGCGGCGCGCGGGCGGTTCGTCGCGATGGGCGACTCGGACGACAGTTACGATTTTCTCGGGCTGATGCCCTTCCTGCTGCGCCTGCGCGGCGGCGAGCAGCTGGTGATGGGCAATCGCTTCAAGGGCGGTATCAAGCCCGGCGCGATGCCGCCGCTGCACCGCTATCTCGGCAATCCGGTGCTGAGTTTCGCGGGCCGCCTGTTCTACAACGCGCCGATCGGCGATTTCCATTGCGGCCTGCGCGCCTTCGACCGCGCCGCGATCCTCAACCTCGGCCTCAAGACGACGGGCATGGAGTTCGCGTCGGAAATGGTCGTCAAGGCGCAGCTCGCGGGTCTCAAGCTCGCCGAGGTGCCGACGACGCTGTCGCCCGACGGACGCTCGCGGCCACCGCATCTCAGGTCATGGCGCGACGGCTGGCGTCACCTCAAGTTCCTGCTGACCTTTGCGCCGAAAGCCTTGTTCTTCTACCCCGGCCTCGCGCTGGCACTGGCGGGCATCCTAGGACTGCTTGCACTGCTGCCGGGCAGTGTCAGCGTCGGCTCGGTGCGCCTCGGCGTGACGACGATGCTGTTTTCCGCCGCCGCGATCGTCATCGGCGCGCAGTTGATGAGCTTCGCCGTCGTCGCGCGATTGTTCGGGGTGCGCGAGCGGCTGTGGCCGACGAGCCCGCGCACCGAACTGGCGCGGCGCTGGTTCAGCATCGACCGGGGCTGCATCGCGGGGGCGCTGATGCTGACCTGCGGCGTCGCGTTCGCCGCGAGTGCGGTGCTCGGCTGGGCGGGGCAGGGCTACGGCGACATGGACGCCGAGGCGCTGCTGCGGCTGGCGATCCCGGCAGTGGTGCTGTGCGCGCTCGGGGTGCAGGCGCTGGTGACGGGGTTTTTCACGGCTCTGCTGACGGAGTAGCTTTGCACCTCCCCCTCTTCAGGGGGAGGTGGCGCGAAGCGACGGAGGGGGAACCGCGCTCGCTTTCCGCCCCGGCCCCCCTCCACCACGCCGCTGAAGAAGCGGCGCGGTCCCCTTCCCCCTGAAGATGGGGAGGATTTAGAGGTCGCGCCGACCCAGCAGCCTTAGCCGCAGCGCATTGAGCTTGATAAACCCTTCCGCGTCGCGCTGGTCGTACGCCCCCGCATCGTCCTCGAAGGTGACGATCCCTGGCGAATAGAGCGTGAACGGCGATTTACGCCCCACCACCTGCGCCATGCCCTTGTAGAGCTTGAGCCGCACCGTGCCCGTCACGCGTTTCTGGCTATGATCGATCGCCGCCTGGAGCATCTCGCGTTCGGGACTGAACCAGAAGCCGTTGTAGATCAGCCCCGCGTATTTCGGCCCAAGCTCGTCCTTCAAGTGCATCGCGCCGCGATCGAGCGTGATCTGCTCGATGCCGCGATGCGCGATGTGGAGGATGGTGCCGCCCGGCGTCTCGTACATGCCGCGCGACTTCATGCCGACGAAGCGGTTCTCGACGAGGTCGAGGCGGCCGATGCCGTGCGTCTTGCCGAGGTCGTTGAGGCGCGCCAGCAGCGAGGCGGGCGACAGGCCTTCGCCATTCACAGCGACCGGGTCGCCGCCTTCGAAGTCGATCTCGATATATTCGGGCGTGTCGGGCGCATCCTCGGGGTTGTCGGTACGCGAATAGACATAATCGGGGACCTCGTTCCACGGGTCCTCGAGCACCTTGCCCTCGGATGAGGTGTGCAGGATGTTGGCGTCGGTCGAGAACGGCGATTCGCCGCGTTTGTCGCGCGGGATCGGGATCTGGTGCGCTTCGGCGAAGGCGATCAGCGCCTCGCGGCTGGTCAGGTCCCACTCGCGCCAGGGCGCGATGATGCGGATGTCGGGGTTAAGGGCATAATAGCCGAGTTCGAAGCGGACCTGGTCGTTGCCCTTGCCCGTCGCGCCGTGGCTCACCGCGTCGGCCCCGACGGCTTTGGCGATCTCGATCTGCTTCTTGGCGATCAGCGGCCGCGCGATCGACGTGCCGAGCAGATATTGCCCCTCGTAGAGCGCGTTGGCGCGCATCATCGGGAAGACGTAATCGCGTACGAATTCCTCGCGCAGGTCCTCGATGAAGATGTTCTCGGGGCGCACTCCCATCAGCTCGGCCTTGTGCCGCGCCGGACCGAGTTCCTCGCCCTGGCCGAGATCGGCGGTAAAGGTGACGACCTCGCAGTTGTAGGTCTGCTGCAGCCACTTGAGGATCACCGAGGTGTCGAGCCCGCCCGAGAAGGCCAGCACGACCTTGCGGACGCGCTTGGCATCGTGCCCGTCGTCGTGGGGGAATTTCTTGACGTCCTGCGACACTGGGCGAGCCTTTTCGGGGATGCGAGCGCCGCGCAGCTATAGCGGCGGTCGGCTGCGACGCAACGATTCTGCCGCAGTCTCGTTGTGCAGGTGCGAAGGAGATGCCGCCCGTGGACCCACTCGACCCCCGCATTCAGGCCTGCATCGAAGCGTGCAACCGCTGCCACGGCACGTGTCTTGGCATGGCGTACAATCATTGCCTCGACGAGGGCGGCGAGCATGTCGCGCCCCCGCACTTCCGGCTGATGGCCGATTGCGCGCAGATCTGCGCGACGGCGGCGGATTTCATGCTGCGCTCGTCGGCGCACCACGCGGCGATCTGCGCGGCGTGCGCCGAGGTCTGCGAGGCGTGTGCGGCAAGCTGCGAGGGCCTCGACGGCATGGCGGACTGTGTCGTCGCGTGCCGCGTCTGCGCCGCGAGCTGCCGCGAGATGGCGGCGGGGTAAGCGTTCGGGGGTGACAGCGCGGCGTCGCTGCCGCACCGTGCGGCGATGTCATTCCGCGCCCGCTGGCTCGCCTTCCGCAACCGCCGTCTCGCCGATCCAGCGTTCCAGTCGTGGGCGGCGGCGTTTCCGCTGACCCGGTCGCGCGCGCGACGTGAGGCGGCGCAGCTGTTCGACCTCGTCGCAGGGTTCGTGCATTCGCAGATATTGTACGCGTTCGTCGAGCTGGGGTTGACGGCGCGGCTGGTGGGCCGCGCGGTGGCCGAGGACAACCTCGCGACCGCCTGCGACCTGTCCCCCAACGCGATGCACCGCCTGTTGCGCGGCGCGGCGGCGCTGGGCCTCGCCGAGGCGGTCGACGAGGGCTGGACGCTCGGTCCCTGCGGCGCGGCACTGGCGGGCAACGCCGGTGTCGCGGCGATGGTCGCGCATCACCGCGCCTTTTACGCCGACCTTGCCGACCCGGTGGCGCTGCTGCGGCGCGCGGGCGGTGGCGGCGAACTGGCGCGCTATTGGGCCTATGCCCGCAATCCCGACGCGCACGCGGCAGCGCCGCCCGACGTTGCCGCCTATTCGGCGCTGATGGCGGCATCGCAGCCGATGGTCGCGGCGCAGGTCATCGCCGCAAAGCCCTTCGGCGGTGTGCGCCGCCTCCTCGATATCGGCGGCGGCGAGGGGGCCTTCGTCCGCGCCGTCGCCGCCGCGCGACCCGGTCTCGACCTCGCGCTGTTCGATCTGCCCGCCGTCGCGGCGCGGGCCCGCGTTGCGCTCGACGGCGCGGGACTGGCGCGTGTCGCGACGCACGGCGGCAGCTTCTTCGGCGGCGCGCTGCCGGGGGGGTATGACATGATGTCGCTGGTCCGCATCCTCCACGACCATGACGACGGCCCGGCGCTCGACCTGCTGCGCGCAATCCGCGCGGCGTTGCCCGCCGGGGGTCGCCTGCTGATCGCCGAGCCGATGGCAGGCCCGCGCCCGGACCGTGTCGGCGACGCCTACTTCGGCTTCTACCTGTTGGCGATGGGGCAGGGTCACGCGCGATCGCCTGGCGAAATCGGCAAGCTGCTCGAATCGGCGGGATTTGCCCGATATCGTCGCCGCGCGACGCCACTGCCCATGGTCGCGCAGGTCATCGTTGCGGAAGCGTAAAATTAGCGGGGGATCGCACGACGAACGGTGTTGACAAGCCTATTCGTCAACCTAGACTGACACTCCAAGGCGTCCAACCGGGCTGACACGAGGTTGGTGGCTTGGGGGGTCAATAAGCGGCGCAAAGCTGCAGGTCGAAGGGGTTAGGGTCGGTGATGGAGACCATCGCTGTTGTCATGGAGGGGCCGGGCCAGCTGTCGCTGCGCACGCTCGCCCTGACCGGCACCGATGGCAGCCTGCCCGACGTGGGTTCGGTCGCGGTCGATATCGACTGGAGCGGCATCAGCACCGGCACCGAACGCCTGCTCTACACGGGCCGGATGCCGAACTTCCCCGGCATGGGCTATCCGCTGGTCCCCGGCTACGAATCGGTCGGGCGCGTCGTCGCTGCCGGGGCGGGGGCGGAGGGCCGCATCGGCGAGACGGTCTTCGTCCCCGGTGCCAATTGCTTCGATGGCGCGCGCGGACTGTTCGGCGGCGCCTCGCGCCGCGTCATCGTGCCGAGCGCGCGCGCGCATCCCGTCGCCGCGAGCTTGCGCGAGCGCGGCGTGCTGCTGGCGCTCGCCGCCACGGCGTATCATGCGCTCGCCATCGGTCGCGTCCCCGAACTCGTCGTCGGCCACGGCGTGCTGGGCCGCCTGCTGGCGCGCGTCATCGTTGCGAGCGGCCACGCCGCCCCGACGGTCTGGGAAACCAACGACGCGCGGCGCGGCGGGGCGACCGGCTACAGTGTCGTCGATCCGTCGGAGGACCTGCGCCGCGACTATCGCTGCATCTGCGACATGAGCGGCGACGCGCGCCTCATCGACACGCTGATCGGGCGCCTGGCGAAGCGCGGCGAGATCGTGCTCGGCGGCTTCTACGAGGGCGATGTCGGCTTTGCCTTCGCCCCCGCCTTCATGCGCGAGGCGAGCCTGCGGATCGCCGCCGAGTGGCAGCCGTCGGATATGGCAGCCGTCAACGCGCTGATCGGCTGCGGGCTGCTGTCGCTCGACGGTTTGATTACCCACACCGCCGCTGCTGCCGACGCGGCAGACGCCTATCCGATCGCTTTCGGCGACGCGACCTGCCTCAAGATGATCCTCGACTGGAGCGCGACCGCATGAGTTTGGGCGAGCCCGGTGCCGAGAAAGTCCAGGGCCTGACCCTCGACGACTTCATGCGGATGGAGGCGGCGATCGAGCCCGATCCCGTCCACACCGGCCCGGTCACCAAGGAAACGCAGATCATCGCCATCTACGGCAAGGGCGGCAGCGGCAAGTCGTTCGCGCTGTCGAACCTCAGCTACATGATGGCGCAGCAGGGCAAGCGCGTGCTGCTCATCGGCTGCGATCCCAAGAGCGACACGACGAGCCTGCTCTTCGGCGGCAAGTCGTGCCCGACGATCATCGAGACCAGCTCGAAGAAAAAGCTCGCGGGCGAGGAGGTCCGCATCGAGGACGTCTGCTTCCAGCGCGACGGCGTCTTCGCGATGGAGCTCGGCGGTCCCGAAGTCGGCCGCGGCTGCGGCGGGCGCGGCATCATCCACGGCTTCGAGTTGCTCGAAAAGCTGGGTTTCCACGAATGGGGCTTCGACTATGTCCTGCTCGATTTCCTCGGCGACGTGGTGTGCGGCGGCTTCGGCCTGCCGATCGCGCGCGACATGTGCCAGAAGGTCATCGTCGTCGGCTCGAACGACCTGCAGTCGCTCTATGTCGCCAACAACGTCTGCAAGGCGGTCGAATATTTCCGCAAGATGGGCGGCAACGTCGGCGTCGCGGGCATCCTGATCAACAAGGACGACGGCAGCGGCGAGGCGCAGGCGTTCGCCGATGCGGTCGGTATCCCGGTGCTGATCTCGATCCCCGCCAACGAGGACATCCGCAAGAAGAGCGCCAACTACCAGATCATCGGCACCCCCGACGGCCAATGGGGCAGCCTGTTCGAGACGCTCGCCGAGAACGTCGCCGAGGCACCCCCGGTGCGCCCGAACCCGCTGTCGGCCGACGGCCTGCTCGCGCTGTTCAGCCCCGAGGACACCGGCGCCAACGTCACGCTGCGTCCCGCCACCCAGGCCGACATGCGCGGCGCCGACTTCGTCGTGAAGCCGAGCCTCGAAGTAGTTTACGACACGGTATGAGCGAAGCGCTCGCCTTGACCCCGGCGAACGACGCCGCTCCGGCCGTCGAAGGCGGCTGCGCGAGCGGTTCGACGATGCACGCCGCCGCCGCCGCCGCGGGCAAGTCCGAAATCCTCGCGCGCTATGCCGCCGACTACCCGCAAGGCCCGCACGATCAGCCCCAGTCGATGTGCCCGGCGTTCGGCAGTTTGCGCGTCGGTCTCAGGATGCGCCGCACCGCGACGATCCTGTCGGGGTCGGCCTGCTGCGTCTACGGCCTGACCTTCACCTCGCATTTCTACGGCGCGCGGCGCTCGGTCGGCTATGTGCCGTTCAATTCGGAAAGCCTCGTCACCGGCAAATTGTTCGAGGACATCCGCGACGCCGTCCACCAGATGGCCGACCCGGCGCTGTACGATACCATCGTCGTCACCAACCTGTGCGTGCCGACCGCGAGCGGCGTGCCGCTGCAACTCCTCCCCGACCAGATCGACGGGGTCCGCATCATCGGCATCGACGTGCCGGGCTTCGGCATCCCGACGCACGCCGAGGCGAAGGATGTACTCGCGGGGGCGATGCTGGCTTACGCGCGCAAGGAGGTCGAGGCCGGCCCCGTCGCCGCCCCCGCGACGCGCACCGACCGGCCGACGATCACGCTGCTCGGCGAGATGTTCCCGGTCGACCCCATCGGCATCGGCCAGATGCTCGAACCGCTCGGCCTGGCGGTCGGGCCGAACGTGCCGACGCGCGAGTGGCGCGAGCTGTACAGCGCACTCGACTGCGCCGCCGTCGCCGCGATCCACCCCTTCTACACAGCGTCGGTGCGCGAGTTCGAGGCAGCGGGGCGGACCGTGCTGCCCTCGGCCCCGGTCGGGCGCGACGGTACGGCGGCCTGGCTCGACGCGGTGGGCAAGGCTTGCGGCATCGCGCAGGCCCAGGTCGACGCCGCGAAGAACAAGTTCCTCCCCGCCATCGGCGCCGCGCTCGCGGGCAAGCCGATCAAGGGCCGCATCACCGTCTCGGGCTACGAGGGCTCCGAGCTGCTCGTGGCGCGCCTGCTCATCGAGAGCGGGGCCGAAGTCCCCTATGTCGGAACGGCCTGCCCGCGCACGAAGTGGTCGGACCCAGACCGCGAGTGGCTCGAAGCGCGCGGCGTCCAGGTCCAGTACCGTGCCAGCCTCGAACACGATCTGCGCGCGGTCGATTTCTACAAGCCCGACCTCGCCATCGGCACGACCCCCGTCGTCCAGCACGCCAAGGCGCGCGCTATTCCGGCGCTGTATTTCACCAACCTGATCTCGGCGCGCCCGCTGATGGGCGTGGCGGGGGCGGGTAGCCTTGCCACCGTCGTCAATGCCGCACTCGGCAACCAGATTCGCTTCGACCGGATGAAGGCGTTTTTCGAGGGCGTCGGCACGGGCGACACCGCCGGCATCTGGGAAGCGACGCCGCGCGCGCGCCCCGAGTTCAAGGCCAAGATCGCCGCCAAGCGCATCGCCGCCGCGAAGGCGGAAGAGTCGGTGGGCGTATGATGGGGGCGCTGCCTGTTTGGGTCCTCCCCCTTCAGGGGGAGGTGGCGGCGCAGCCGACGGAGGGGGCTTCCGCCCGCGCCGCCCCCTCCGGCGCTGCGCGCCACCTCCCCCTGAAGAGGGGGAGGAGATGATGGGGGCGCTGCCTGTTTGGGTCCTCCCCCTTCAGGGGGAGGAGCTGATGCTGATCCTCGATCACGACCGCGCCGGCGGCTATTGGGGGGCGGTCTACGCCTTTACCGCGATCAAGGGCCTGCAGGTCATCATCGACGGCCCGGTTGGCTGCGAGAACCTGCCGGTCACCAGCGTGCTCCACTATACCGACGGCCTGCCGCCGCATGAGCTGCCGATCGTCGTGACGGGACTCGGCGAGGACGAGCTCGGCCGCCACGGCACCGAGGGCGCGATGAAGCGCGCGTGGGCGACGCTCGACCGCGACCTGCCCGCCGTCGTCGTGACGGGCAGCATCGCCGAGATGATCGGCGGCGGCGTGACGCCCGAGGGCACCAACATTCAGCGCTTCCTGCCGCGCACCATCGACGAGGATCAGTGGCAGGCCGCCGACCGCGCGCTGACGTGGCTGTGGACGCAATACGGCACCAAGAAGGTCCCCGCGTTGCGACCGCGCAAGGAGGGGGCCAAGCCCAAGGTCAACATCATCGGGCCGATGTACGGCTGCTTCAACATGGCGTCGGACCTGCACGAGATCCGCCGCCTGATCGAAGGCGTCGGGGCCGAAGTCCACATGGTCTTCCCGCTCGGCAGCCACCTCGCCGACGTGAAGCGGCTGGCGGAAGCCGAGGTCAACGTCTGCATGTACCGCGAATTCGGGCGCGGGCTGTGCGAGACGCTCGAGCGTCCGTATCTCCAGGCGCCGATCGGCCTGACCTCGACGACCTTGTTTCTCGAAAAGCTCGGCGAACTCCTCGGCTTGGACCCTGCGCCGTTCGTCGAACGCGAGAAGCACACGACGATCAAGCCGCTCTGGGATCTGTGGCGTTCGGTGACGCAGGATTTCTTCGGCACCGCGAGCTTTGCGGTCGTGGCCACCGAGACCTACGCGCGCGGCATGCGGAATTTCCTCGAAGAGGATCTCGGCCTGCCGTGCACCTTCAGCTTCAGTCGCACCGCCGGGGTCAAGCCCGACAACGCGGCGGTCAAGGCAGCGCTCAAGGACAGCCCGCCGCTGGTGATGTTCGGCAGCTATAACGAACGCATGTATATGGCCGAACTGGGCAGCCGCGCGGTCTATGTGCCGGCCAGCTTCCCGGGTGCCGCGATCCGGCGTGCGACGGGCACACCGTACATGGGTTACGCCGGCGCGACATGGCTGGTGCAGGAGGTCTGCAACGCGCTGTTCGACGCGCTGTTCAACATATTGCCGCTGTCGACCGCAATGGACAAGGCCGACGCGACGCCGGCGCGTATCCTGACGCAGGTCGCGTGGGACGACAGCGCCAAACAGGACTTCGACGCGCTCGTCGAGGCGCAGCCTGTGCTGGTGCGGATCAGCGCGGCGAAGCGCCTGCGCGACGCCGCCGAGCGCGCCGCCCGCGCCGCCGGACTTTCCGCCGTCACCGCGCGCGAGCTGGCCACCGCCGCCCGCGCCATCGAGAGCATGGCCGCATGAGGGACTTAAGCCTCGGCGCGCCGCGCACCCTTTCGGACCCGATAATGGGGGGTCCTCAACCCATCGTCACGGCGGCGGTCGCCGTGTCGATACCGCCTGGAGACGCGCTCGCGCGCTTCCATTTTCCGGCGGGCAACGTGGAGATGGAGCAATGAGCGATATCAGAGACCGAGACGAACGGATCAGCCCGAGCACTTACCTCAGCGAGGCCGAAGCGAAGGAATTCCACAAGCTGTTCATGATGAGCTTCATCATCTTCACGGTTGTGGCCATCATCGCGCACTTCCTCGTCTGGCAGTGGCGTCCGTGGCTCGGCGAGGCGCAAGCCATGGCCGAACTGACCCCCGCCATCGCGGCACCCGCCGCGACCGGCCTCGCATAAGGAGACCCAGACCATGTGGAGACTCTGGCAAATGGTCGACCCGCGCCGCGCGCTGGTTGCCCTGTTCATCTTCCTGTTCGTCCTGGCGCTGCTGATCCACTTCATCCTGCTCAGCACCGACCGGTTCAACTGGTTGCAGAACCCCGGTACGCCCGCGTCGGCACCCGCCGCCGCACCGGCAACCTGACGGCCCGTCCGGCGGGGCAGGGGGCGACCCCGGTTCCGCCGGACGCCCATCGGGCGGGCTGACGACACGATTTTCAGGACGGACCGCGCGCCCCCGACGGGCGGACGCGGCCGGAGGGGCAGGCATATGGCGCTGTTGAGCTTCGAGCGAAAATATCGCGTC
This sequence comes from uncultured Sphingomonadaceae bacterium, assembly GCA_964246975.1. GTDB lineage: Bacteria > Pseudomonadota > Alphaproteobacteria > Sphingomonadales > Sphingomonadaceae > Glacieibacterium. Next base: position 28,498 of record CAXTSL010000005.1, on the reverse strand, counting down.
CGGGGAGGAACGCTCCTCGGCGGCGACCTGTTCGACTTCTGGGTCGGACCTTTCTACGTCGGCTTCTTCGGGGTCACGACGGTGTTCTGCAGCCTGCTCGGCACGCTGTTGATCATCTACGCCGCATCGCTCGGGCCGACGTGGAACCCGCTGCTCATCTCGATCGCGCCGCCCGATCTCAAATACGGCCTCGGCTTCGCGCCGTTGCGCGAGGGCGGATTCTGGCAGGTCATCACGATGTGTGCGACCGGGGCGTTCGTCTCCTGGGCGCTGCGCCAGGTCGAGATCAGCCGCAAGCTGGGCATGGGCTATCACGTGCCCTTCGCCTACGGCATGGCGGTCTTCGCCTACATCAGCCTGGTGATCATCCGGCCGATGCTGCTCGGGGCGTGGGGCTTCGGCTTCCCCTACGGCATCTTCAGTCACCTCGATTGGGTGTCGAACACCGGCTATCAATATCTGCATTTCCACTACAACCCGGCGCACATGCTGGCGGTCAGCTTCTTCTTCACGACGACGCTGGCGCTCGCGATGCACGGCGGCCTGATCCTGTCGGCGGTCAACCCGGCGAAGGGCAGCGACGTCAAGTCGCCCGAGTACGAGGACACGTTCTTCCGCGACCTCATCGGCTATTCGATCGGGACGCTCGGCATTCACCGGCTCGGACTGTTCCTCGCGCTCAACGCCGGGTTCTGGAGCGCGGTGTGCATCATCATCTCGGGGCCGTTCTGGACGCGCGGCTGGCCCGAGTGGTGGACGTGGTGGCTCAACCTGCCGATCTGGTCGTGAGGGGGTAAGGCAAAATGGCACGGTATCAGAACATCTTCACCCAGATCCAATTGCGCTCGGCACCCGAGATGGGGGTGCCGCTGCCCGCCGACAGCTTCCCGCGCGACGGCAGTCCCGGTTACAGCTATTGGGCCGGCAAGCTCGGCGCGGCGCAGATCGGCCCGATCTATCTCGGTCGACTGGGTCTCGCGTCGCTGATCTGCGGCTTTCTCGCCTTCGAGATCATCGGCCTCAACATGTGGGCGTCGGTCAACTGGGATCCGATCCAGTTCGTCCGCCAGCTGCCGTGGCTGGCGCTCGAAACGCCGGGGCCGCAATACGGCCTCAAGGTGTTTCCGCCGCTGGCGCAGGGTGGCTGGTGGCTGATGGCGGGGTTCTTCATGACCGCGTCGGTGCTGCTGTGGTGGGCGCGCACCTATACCCGCGCCCGTGCGCTGGGGATGGGCACGCATGTCGCCTGGGCGTTCCTGTCGGCGATCTTCCTGATGCTGTCGATCGGCTTCATCCGGCCGCTGGCGATGGGATCGTGGGCCGAGTCGGTGCCGTTCGGGATCTTCCCGCACCTCGACTGGACCGCCGCCTTCTCGATCCGCTACGGCAACCTCTTCTACAACCCCTTCCACTGCCTCTCGATCGCCTTCCTCTACGGCTCGACCTTGCTGTTCGCGATGCACGGCGCGACCGTGCTGGCGACCGGGCGCTACGGGTCGGAGCGCGAGATCGAGCAGATCACCGATCGCGGCACCGCGTTCGAGCGCGGCGCGCTGTTCTGGCGCTGGACGATGGGCTTCAACGCCACCGCCGAGTCGATCCACCGCTGGGCGTGGTGGTTCGCGGTGCTGACCACTTTCACCGGCGGCATCGGCATCCTGTTGACCGGTACCGTCGTCGACAACTGGTATCTGTGGGCGCAACAGCATCACTATGCGCCGATGTACGAGAGCACGGGGACCGTCGATCCCGCGCTGACGAACACGGGAGCCGCACAATGAAGCGCCACACCGTCCAAGCCCTGCTGACCGCCGCGAGCCTGGGCCTGCTGCTCAGCGCCTGCGAGCCGGGCATGAAGGAATGGAGCCAGACCGGCTATCGCGGGGCCGGCCTCCAACAGGTCGCCGACGTGTCGTCGAAGGCCAAGCAGGCGGCGATCCCCGCACCGCCCTACGCGCTCGAAGCGTCGATGCGGCAGGGCGAGCGGGCGACGGCGGCGTATCAGAACGTCAAGGTGCTAACCGATCTCAGCACCGAGGAGTTCAATCATTTCATGGCGTCGATGACGCTGTGGGTCGCGCCGGGCGACGCCGAGGGGCAGGGGTGCAACTATTGCCACAACCCCGAGAACATGGCGTCGGACGAGAAATACACCAAGATCGTCGCGCGCAAGATGATCCAGATGACGCGCAACATCAACAACGACTGGACGAGCCACGTTCAAGCAACCGGCGTGACGTGCTGGACCTGCCACCGCGGCAATAACGTGCCGGTCAACAAATGGGCGATGATCACTTCGGGCGACCAGAAGGGTGCGCTGTTGCGCGGCAACAAGCACGGCCAGAATACGCCCGACGAGAATGTCGGCTATGCGTCGCTGCCGTCGAACGCCTTTGCCGAGTATTTCCAGGGCAATGCCAAGAATATCCGCGTTGCCGCGAGCAGCCCGTATCCGTCGGCCGACCACCAGGTGTCGCTCAAGACCGCCGAGCATAGCTACGGCTTGATGATGCACCTGTCGCAGTCGCTGGGGGTCAACTGCACCTATTGCCACAACAGCCAGTCGTTCCGCGCGTGGAACCTAAGCCGCGCCCAGCGCGGTACGGCGTGGTACGGCATCCGCATGGTGCGCAACACCAATTCGGACTATATCCTGCCGCTGGCGGGGGTGTTCCCGGCCAACCGCAAGGGTCCGCTCGGCGATCCGTACAAGGTCAACTGCCTGACCTGCCATCAGGGCGTGTCAAAGCCGCTCGGCGGGGTGTCGATGCTGCCCGACTATCCGTATCTGCGGAACGGCGCGTATCGCCCGCACCTGGCCGGCGGGACGCCCGATAGCGCGAACGCGATGACGGCAGCGTACCACGAACCTGGCGCGATGACCGGCGGGCCCGCGACCACATCGCCCGTGCAGGCGGTGCCGACGGGAGCGGGGGCAACCTCCGAAGTCGTCGACAATTTGCCGCAGCTCAACGTCTATTTCGACACCGGCAAGTCGGCGGTCGCGCCGCAGGTCGCCGAGCGGGCGAGCGGGGTCATCGGCGCGGCGAAGGCCGATCCAAAGGCGAGGCTCGTCATCTCGGGCTTCAACGACGCGACGGGCAACGCGGCGGCGAACGCCGAACTCTCGAAGAACCGTGCCAAGGCAGTGGCGGCGGCGCTCAAGGCGGCGGGCGTTCCCGAGGCGCAGATCGTCCTCGAAAAGCCCGCCGACACGACGGGAACCGGCGATACCAACGCCGATGCGCGCCGCGTCGAAGTGACCGTGCGGAAATAGCGATGGCGACGCCCGTCGTCCCGGTCGGGGCGGCGGGCGGCTCGTTGGGGGGCCGCGTGCGTCGTGCCGCGCTTCGTTATGAATGACCCACCGACGCCGCGAACACTGACGCTCACTGCGCCCGTCGCGGCGGGCGACGACGCGATGTCGGGCAGCGTCGTACTGCGCATCGGCGGCACGACGCTCGCCGTGGCTGTCACCGTGCCCGCCGGGGCCGTGCCCTTGTTCGACATCCTGCCAGTCGTCCAGGGCCTTGCCGACGCGGTCGTCGCCGACGGTGCTGCGGCCGCCGCCGCCGCCGCCGGGACACCGGTGACGTGCGGGATGCGCTGTGCCGCGTGCTGCTATCAGGCGGTGCCGATCACGCGATCGGAAGCGCGCGGGCTCGCCGCCACCGTCGCCGCGATGGACCCGGAGCGTCGCGCGCGGGTCGAGGCGCGTTTCGCTGTTGCCCGAGCCTCCGCCGCCACGCTGCGCGCCGGCGCGGGGACGATCGACCCCGACAATGCCGCGGCGTTCGGCCTGGCGTACCTCGCGATGCACATCGCGTGCCCGTTCCTCGAAGACCGACTGTGCTCGATCTACGCCGACCGGCCGCTGCTCTGCCGCGAGCATCTGGTGACCTCGCCGCCGGTCGAGTGCGATACGCCCGCGACCGGCCGCGTCGTCGGCGTCGACCTGCCCGCGCATGTCGCGCGCGCTTTCCGCCGCGTCGACGCGCAGCTCGAAGGGCGCGACATGATGCTCATCGCCGACGCCCTCGACTGGGTCGCGGCGCATCCCGCCGACGCCCGCCATAGCGGCCCTGCGCTGGTACAGGCGGTGTTCGCGCAACTCGCCGAGGCCGAGCGGGCGTGACGTGCGTGGCGGGCTGTTGCCCGGCGCGCGGCTTTGTTAGTCTCGCGCGATGGAGCGATTCCGCCTCGCCGCTGCGATACTTGCGGGATTGTCCGCAGCCTCCGCCGACGCCGGGGAGGTCTTCGTCGGCGTCGCCGCGCACGATCTCGGGATCAGCGTCGGGCGACGCTACGAGCCGGGCGTCGACCTCGTGGCGGGCGGGCGCACTGAACCGCTGGCGCGGGTATTCGGTGCCGAGGTGCGCGGGCATCTCTTTGCGTCGGTGGACACGGCGGGCGGCATCGACTTCGCGGCGCTCGGCGCGACCTTACGCTGGGCGCTCGGCGGCCGCTTCTACATTGCCCCCGGCATCGGGGTCGCGCTCGCCGACGGGCCGGGCGACAAGCTCCAGCGCACCGACGACCGGCTCTACCTCGGCAGCCATGTGCTGTTCGAGCCCGAACTCTCGCTCGGCGCGCGGCTGTCGCGGCGGCTGGCGGTCGAAATCGCCTATGTCCACCTCAGCCACGGTCAGCTCGCGGGCGAGCAGAACCCCGGTCTCGACACCCTGGGTGCACGGCTCGTGCTGCGCCTCGGCGGCAGCGCGCGCTAGCGTAGCGCGGCGGCAACCTCGGGCGAGGTCCATTTGACCGGGCCGTTGACGCGCCAACGCTCGCGCCCCGCCGCATCGTAGAGGATCGACACCGGCAACCCCGCCGCGCCGACCGCCTGCGCGTAAGCCCCCGGCGCATCGAGGCGCGCGACGAGGTGCGCGAACTTGTCGGTGGTCCAGAATCGGTCGACCGCGCGCCAGCCGCCCATGTCCTCGCTGATCGCCAGCACGGTCATGTCGCGCGAATGGCCGCCCATGAAGCCGTCGAGGTCGGGCAGCTCGGCGATGCACGGCGCGCACCACGTCGCCCACAGATTGACGAGCACGAGCTTGCCCCTGAAATCCGCGACGCTCGCGGTGCTGCCGTCGCGCATCAGGAACTTGACCGCCGGGGCGGGTGTCCCCGCATGGCTGCGGTCGAGGCGCGCGGCGAACGGCTTCGCGCCTTGCGACGCTCCCGCCTTTCGCATATCCGCAGCAGCCGAACCGGGTGCGCCGCAGCCCGCCAGCGCGAGCCCGAGGAGCGTAGAGATCACGACGCGCACGTCCGAATCCAATACATTATGGGGCGGCCGCTTCGGCGGCGGTCCGGCGGCGGTGATGCGCGACATAAACGCGTCGATCGGCTTCGACAAGCGACTGTGGCGGCAGGACATCCGCGCCAGCCGCGCGCATGTCGCGATGCTGGGCGCGCAGGGCATCGTCGAGGCTCCTGATGCCGCCGCGATCGAACGGGGCCTCGCGACGATCGCCGACGAATACGCGGGCGGTGGGCTGGTCGAGGACGCGGCGCTTGAAGACATCCACATGCACGTCGAGACGCGCCTCGCCGAACTGATCGGCCCGGCGGCGGGGCGGCTGCACACCGCGCGCTCGCGCAACGACCAGGTCGCGACCGATTTCAGGCTGTGGGTGCGCGACGCCATCGACGCCGTCGACGCGGGGCTGGCGGCGCTGCACGGCGCACTGCTGGCGCGCGCCGACGAACACGCCGACACGGTGATGCCGGGCTTCACGCATCTGCAGATCGCGCAGCCGGTGACGCTCGGCCATCACCTGATGGCGTATGTCGAGATGGTGCGGCGCGACCGCGGGCGCTTTGCCGATGCGCGGCGGCGGCTCAACGAATGCCCGCTCGGCAGTGCGGCATTGGCGGGCACGGGCTTCCCGATCGACCGCGACGCGACGGCGAAGGCGCTCGGCTTCGACCGCCCGACCGCCAACTCGCTCGACGCGGTGTCGGACCGCGATTTCGCCATCGAGTTCCTGTGCGCGAGCCTGCAGGCCGGGCTGCACCTGTCGCGGCTGGCCGAGGAGATCGTCGTCTGGGCGAGCCAGCCCTATGGCTTCGTGCGGCTGCCCGACGCGTTCTCGACAGGCTCGTCGATCATGCCGCAGAAGCGCAACCCCGACGCCGCCGAGCTGGTACGCGGGCATTCGGGCCGCCTGCTCGGCTGCGTCGTCGCGCTCGCGGCGACGATGAAGGGGCTTCCGTTGGCCTATTCGAAGGACATGCAGGACGACAAGCCGCCGGTGTTCGAGGCCTATGACCTGCTCAGCCTCGGCGTCGCGGCGATGACCGGAATGGTCGAAACGCTGATTTTCGTCCCCGAGCGGCTGCGCGCGGTGGCGGCAATGGGCTTTTCGACCGCGACCGATCTCGCCGACTGGCTGGTGCGCGAGCGTCAAGTGCCGTTCCGCGAGGCGCATCACATCACGGGCCGTGCCGTCGCGGCGGCGGAGGGCGCGGGCGTCGGGCTGGCGGACCTGCCACTGGCGACGCTCCAGGGCATCGACGCGCGCCTCGACGCACGGGTGTTCGGGGTGCTGTCCGTCGAGGCCTCGGTCGCCAGCCGCACGAGCTATGGTGGCACCGCCCCCGTGCGCGTGCGCGAGGCCATCGCGGCGGCGAGGGCGATGCCGTGAGAGGCCTGCTGCTCATCGTTGCGCTGACGCTGGCGGCGTGCGGCAAGCTCGGCCCGCTGACGCCGGTATCACCCGACCGCGCGCCGCCGCGACCCGCCGATGCCGCCGTGCCGCCGACGCCGGCCGAGCAGTTGATCCTGCCGCCACAGGCCGCGCCCGACCGCGTCGACGATCCGCTCAAAAAGTCGCGGGCGCGCACCGACGACCGCTTCGACCTGCCGCCGCCGGGCTGACCGATGGACCATTTCACAGCCGTGGGCGGCGTCCTGCATGCCGAGGGCGTCAGCCTCGAGACCCTCGCCGCCGAGGTCGGGACGCCGTTCTACTGCTATTCGACCGCGACGCTCGAACGCCACTACCGCGTCTTCGCCGAAGCCGTGGCGGGGCTGGGGACGGGCACGCCGCTCGTCGCCTTCGCCGCCAAGGCCAATCCCAACCTGTCGGTGCTGGCGACACTGGCGCGGTGCGGGGCGGGGGCCGATGTCGTATCGGCGGGAGAGCTGGCGCGCGCGCTCGCGGCGGGCGTGCCGGCCGAACGGATCGTCTTCTCGGGCGTCGGCAAGCAAATTTTCGAGCTGCAGGCGGGCGTCGACGCGGGCATCCTGCAGTTCAACGTCGAGTCCGAAGCCGAGATCGCGATGCTCGCCGAAGTCGCGCGCCAAAAGGGCAAGCGTGTCGACGTGGCGATCCGCATCAACCCCGGCGTCGACGCCAAGACCCACGCCAAGATTTCGACCGGCGGCGACGACAACAAGTTCGGCATTCCGCTGGCGCGCGCCGAAGCCGCCTACTCTCAGGCCGCTGCGTCGCGCTCGCTCAACCCCATCGGCATCGCCGCGCACATCGGCAGCCAGCTGAGCGACCTCGCCCCCCTCGAAGCCACTTTCGCGCGGATGGGGGCGCTCGTCGGGCGGCTGCGCGGCGCGGGCCACACGGTCGAGCGCGTCGATCTTGGCGGGGGCCTCGGGGTCCCCTACCGCCCCGACTTGCCTGCGCCGCCGTCGCCTGCCGACTATGGCGCCATGGTCGCGCGCGCCACGATGGGCTGGGACGTGAGGCTGATCTTCGAGCCCGGTCGCCTGATCGCGGGCAATGCCGGGGTGCTCGTATCACGCGTCATCCTCGTCAAGCAGGGCGTCGGTCGACCCTTCGTCGTCATCGACGCCGCGATGAACGACCTGCTGCGCCCGTCGCTCTACGGGGCGTGGCACGAGGTCGTCGCGGTGCGCGACACCCCGGCACGGACAGTGGCGACGGTGGTCGGCCCGATCTGCGAAAGCGGCGACACTTTTGCCGAGGACCGCGACATTCCGCACGTGCAGGCGGGCGACCTCGTCGCGCTGCTGACGGCGGGCGCGTACGGCGCGACGATGGCATCGACCTACAACTCGCGCGCGCTGGTCCCCGAGACGATGGTGTCGGGCGACCGCTACGCCGTCGTCAGCGCGCGCCGCACCGCGCCCGAGATGATGGCGCTGGATACCCGCGCCCCGTGGCTGCTCTAGTCTTCTCCCTCCCCTCCCGGCGAAGCCGAGAGAGGGAAGGGTCGGGGTGGGATGTCGCCGGGCGAGACGCGGACTTTATAGTGAGACACCCCACCCCGACCCTCCCCTCTCTCGGTTCGCAAGCGCTCACCGGGAGGGGAGGGGGCAGAAAGGCAAGACCATGACCCCCCGCCCCGTCCGCACCGCCGTCTTCCCCGTCGGCGGGCAGGGCACGCGCTTCCTGCCCGCGACCAAGGCGGTGCCCAAGGAACTATTGCCCGTCGTCGACAAGCCGCTGCTGCAATATGCCGTCGACGAGGCGCTGAGCGCGGGGATCGAGCGGCTGGTCTTCGTCACCGCGCGCGGCAAGGGCGCGCTCGAGGATTATTTCGATGTCGCGGGCGAACTCGTCGCCAGCCTCACGGCCAAGGGCAAGGCCGCCGAACTCGCCACCCTCGACGCGACGCAGCTCGAGCCCGGGCGTATCGCCTATGTCCGCCAGCAGGAACCTGCGGGGCTCGGTCACGCGGTGTGGTGCGCGCGCTTCATCGTCGGCGACGAGCCTTTCGCGGTGCTGCTCCCCGACGAATTGCTATGGTCGCCCGAAATGCCCTGCCTCAGGGCGATGAACGACGCCTACGCCCGCGTCGGCGGCAACGTCATCGCGGTTCTCGAAGTCCCCGAGGCGCACACGTCGCGCTACGGCATCGTCGATCCCGGCGCATCGGAAGGCCTGCTCACCGAAGTGCGCGGCCTCGTCGAGAAGCCCGCCGCCGGGACCGCGCCGTCGCGCCTCGCCGCGATCGGGCGCTACATCCTGCAACCCGAGTGCATGACGCACCTCGCGGCGCACAGGCGCGGCGCGGGGGGCGAAATCCAGCTGACCGACGCGATGGCCGAGCTGATCGGTGTCCAGCCGTTCCACGCGCTGACCTTCACCGGCGAGCGTTTCGACTGCGGCGACAAGGCGGGACACATCACCGCCAACATCGCGTTGGCGCTGGCGCGCGACGATGTCGGCCCGGCGGTGCGCGACTGGCTGCGAACACGGAACCTCTGAACCGTTGCGGCTTTTCCCCCGAACGAGGAGAGCCGCCATGCCGCAGGGTGACAAGGACGCCTATACGACCAGACAAAAGCGCAAGGCCGAGCATATCGAGGAGTCCTACGAGGACCGGGGAACGCCCAAGGACGAGGCCGAGCGCCGCGCCTGGGCGACGGTCAACAAGCAGGACGGCGGCGGCAAGCAATCGGGTTCGGGACGCGGCCGCGCCCCGGCGCGCACCGCCGCCGAACGCTCGGCGTCGGCAAAGCGCGGGGCGGCAACGCGCAAGCGCAACGCAGCGGCGAAGCAATAGGCGCTAATCCACGTCGTCGACGCTGACGCTCTCGCCGGTGACGCGCTGCGACAGTGCGGCGGCCATGAACGGATCGAGCGCGCCGTCGAGGACATCCGACGGCGCGGTGCTGGTCACGCCCGTGCGCAGGTCCTTGACCAGCTGGTAGGGCTGCAGCACATAGCTGCGGATCTGGTGGCCCCAGCCGATCTCGGACTTGCCCGCCTCGACGTCGGCCGCCGCCGCCTCGCGGATCGCCAGTTCGCGTTCGTAGAGGCGCGCCTTGAGCATCTTCATCGCGGTGGCGCGGTTCTTGTGCTGCGAGCGTTCGTTCTGGCAGGCGACGACGATGCCCGTCGGCAAATGGGTGAAGCGTACCGCCGAGTCGGTGGTGTTGACGTGCTGGCCGCCCGACCCCGACGCCCGATAGGTGTCGATCTTCAAATCCTTGTCCTCGACGACGATGTCGATGTCGTCGTCGATCACCGGATAGACCCAGACGCTGGCGAAGCTGGTGTGCCGCCGGGCCGCCGAGTCGTAGGGGCTGATGCGGACGAGGCGGTGGACGCCGCTTTCGGTCTTCGCCCAGCCGTAGGCGTTGGGGCCTTTCAGCAGCAGCGTCGCCGACTTGATCCCCGCCTGCTCGCCGGCGTGATGGTCGATCAGCTCGACCTTGTAGCCATGGCGCTCGCCCCAGCGCTGGTACATGCGGCTGAGCATCGAAGCCCAGTCCTGCGACTCGGTGCCGCCCGCCCCCGAATTGACCTCGATATACGAGTCGTTGGCGTCGGCCTCGCCCGCCAGCAGCGCCTGCACCTTGTCGTGCTCGGCCTTCGCCGCGAGCGCCGCCAACGCCGCGACGCCTTCGTCGGCCATCGCGGTGTCGCCCTCGGCCTCGGCCATCTCGATGAGCTCGGACGTGTCGCTGAGCTCGGTCTCGATGGCACGCGTCGCCGACACCGCCTCATCGAGACGGCGGCGCTCCTGCATCACGGCTTGCGCGGCCTTGGGGTCGTTCCACAGGCTCGGGTCCTCGACCCGCGCGTTCAGTTCGTCGAGGCGGCGGAGGGCACGATCCCAGTCAAAGAAACCTCCTCAACAGGTCCAGCGCCTGTTTGATCTGCTCGATATGGGCCTGGCCCTCAGCACGCATTGCTCGTTCCTTTGTTGGCGCGCGGCTTAGCGGGGCAGCGCGCGGCTTGCAAACCGGCTATGCGCGCGTGGCATTGGCAACCGCGGCACCATGTCCCCACATCGGTGACAACCAAGGAGGCACCTCGCATGATCACCCACCGTCCCGCCGCCGAACGCGGCCATGCCAATCACGACTGGCTCGACAGTTTCCACAGCTTCAGCTTCGGCGACTACCGCGACCCCGCGCACATGGGGTTCCGCAACCTGCGCGTCATCAACGAGGACCGCGTCGCGCCCGGCGGCGGCTTTCCGACGCACGCCCACAGCGACATGGAGATCGTCACCTTCGTCATCGACGGCGCGCTCGAGCACAAGGATTCGACCGGCACCGGCGCGATCATCCTGCCTGGCGACGCGCAGCGCATGAGCGCGGGTACCGGCATCCGGCACAGCGAGTTCAATGCCAGCCAGACCGCGCCGGTGCATTTCCTGCAGATCTGGCTGCTCCCCGACCGCACCGGCATCGCACCGGGGTACGAGCAGGTGACGCTGCCCGCCGTGACGCAGGGCGACAGCCGCCTCGACCTGATCGGCGGCCCGGCAGGCGGCGCGGACGCGGTGACGATCCACAGCGACGCGCGGCTTTATCGCGCGACGCTCGCGCCGGGCGGCAGCCTCGAACTGCCGCTGGCGACGGGGCGGTACGGCTGGGTACAGGCGGTGGCGGGCGACGCGATGCTCGACGATCTCGCGCTCGCCCCCGGCGACGGCGCGGGCGTCAGCGAGGCCGAGGCGATACGGCTGCGCAGCGCCGAGGGGGCCGAACTGCTGGTCTTCGACCTCGCCTGACGCGTGCGACGTCTGTCAGGCCGCCTGCATCAGCATGAAGTCGACGTGCACGCCGTCATAGGGAAAGACGACACCGTCGCGCGTGCGGTCGAGCACTCCGGCGCCGACCAGCGCCGACACGTCGCCATGCACCCCCTTCACGTCGCGCCCGAGACGGCGCGCGACTTCGCGAATGGCGAGCGGTCCCTGCCCGGTCAATATCCGTACCACCTCCCAGCGACGGGGACTGAGCGTCTTCCAAAGCAGTTCGACCGATGCGAAGGAGATACGTTCGCCCTGCGCCTCGTCGCTAAACGCGGCGGCGAGCCGCTCCCTTGCGTCGGCGAGCGACGCAACGCCGATGGTCACAATGGCCATGTTCCACGCCTCCAGCTTTCGACGTCCGCCCAGAAATCGCTCAACAGCGCGTCGATCCCATCGAACCGGTAATTCACCTCGACACCATTGCGATGTCGGTGATCGCCCTTTCCGGCTTCGTTGTCATACCGCATGACGCATACGCCCGTATCGACCAGCGCCAGGCGGTATTTGAACCGATGAAAACTCCCGGCAAGCGGCAACGGCAGGCTCCAAACCACCAGCTCGACAAATGCCGTCTCAGACAGGCCGATCCGCTCCCGAAGCCGCAGCTCAGCCTTCAGTCGACGCAGGATTAATCGCAGAAAAATTTGTTGTCAATTTCAACAACAACGATGAGGTCGTTAATGGGTGCCTGAGAGGATTACGCCGTCGGCTGGAAGTCGAGCGCGACGCCATTGATGCAGTGGCGCAGCCCGGTTTCGTCGCGCGGGCCGTCGGGGAAGACGTGGCCGAGGTGCCCGCCGCAGGTGGCGCAGTGCACCTCGGTGCGCGTCATCCCGAGCGAGCGGTCGACCGTCGTTTCGACCGCGCCGGGAATCTCGCGGAAGAAGCTCGGCCAGCCGCTGCCGCTGTCGTACTTGGCGCCCGAATCATACACCGGCGTGCCGCACCCGGCGCAGGCATAGATGCCGGTGCGCTTTTCGTAGTTGAGCGGGCTGGTGCCGGGACGCTCGGTGGCGTGATCGCGCAGCACGGCGCGGGCCTGGGGGCTCAGCTGATCGTCGCGGGTCTCGGTCATCGGGAGGGCTCCTTGCCGGAGATATAGGACTGGGATGCGGGCGCGCTACCCCTCCCCCTTGGAGGGGGAGGGGAGTTGCCGCAACCTCCCGCTCCGCCTAGCCTCCCCCGATGCGCGCCAAACCCCTCGGCCTCGGCCTCGCGACCGCGCTCGTCGCGGGCAACATGATCGGGTCGGGCATCTATCTGCTGCCGCTGACCACCGCGAGCATCGGCTCGATGAGCATCGTCAGCTGGGGCATCACGGCGGCGGGGGCGCTGCTCCTCGCGCTGGTCTTCGCACGCGTCGCGGTGCTGCGGCTGACCAGCACGGTGACGCTCGCGGACACCGTGCGCGCCAGTTTCGGCGGCTTCGCGGCGTATCTGTGGAGCCTCGTCTATTGGCTGTCGGCGACGGTCGGGTGCATCGCGGTAGCGCTCGCGGCGGTCGGCTATCTGGGGTGGTTCGTGCCGCGCCTCGCCGAACCGCTGTGGACGCTGGCGGGAACGGTCGCGGTGCTGTGGCTGCTCGGCCTGGCGAACCTGTTCGGCGCGCGCGTCGTGGCGCGGATCGAGGCGGCGTCGCTGCTCGTCGGGCTGGTCCCCGTGCTGCTCATCGCGGTGGCGGGCTGGTGGTGGTTCTCGCCCGCCGTCTTTGCCGCATCGTGGAACGTCAGCGGCCAGCCGATGAGCCACGCCATCCCCGCCTCGCTGGTGCTGATCTTCTGGGCCTTCACCGGATTCGAGAGCGCCGCGATGGCCAGCGCCGTCGTTGCCGATCCGGCGCGCAACGTACCGATCGCCACCGTCGGCGGCGTCGCGGTCGCGGCGGTCATCTACATCGCTGCGTGCACCGCGCTCAGCGGCATCACCCCCGCGCTCGAGATGGGCAAGCAGACCGCGCCGTTCGCCGCCGCCGTCGCGAAGGCGGTCGGCAGCATCGCGGGCGGGCTGGTCGCGGCGTGCGCGCTGATCAAGGCCAGCGGGACGCTGGGTGGCTGGCTGCTCGTCGGGGCCGAGACCGCGCGCGCCGGGGCGCATGCCGGACTGTTTCCGCGCTTTCTCGCCGAGGATGTCGCGCGGCCGCCGCGCCGGGGGTTGCTGCTGATCATGGTCGGGCTCAGCCTCATCACTTTGGCCACTGCGGCACCCAGCATCGGCCGTCAGTTCGCGACGATCATCACCGTCTCGACGCTGTTTTGCCTGTTCGCCTATCTCGGCGTCTGCGCGGTGCTGGCGAAGATCGGCACGCGGCGCGACCGGGCGCTGGCAGTCGCGATGTTCGTCTTCGTAACCGTCGTCTGCGCGTCGACCGACCCAGCGCTGCTTGCCGTCGCACTCGGCATCGCGTCGACGGGGGCGGTGCCGTGGCTGGTGCTGCGGCGTCGGGGCGCGGTGCCGGCTGCAGGAATCGAACCCGCGACCCCCTGATTACAAATCAGGTGCTCTACCATCTGAGCTAAGCCGGCACCTTCGTAACCGTGCGGGAAAACCGTGGTCCGGTCAATCCGGGCGGCACCGGGCGGCGTCGCAATGGCACAATCTGCGGCACGCCGTGTTGCCGGTTCGTGCCGCGCGCGCCGCGTCCCCGTGGCCTGAGAGTGGCGCGCGAACCGGCACTCCCCTGCGTGCGGAACGCGTCGCGACGCCACGCGAAACGGGCGGAGCCTGAAGGCGCTCTCTGTCAACGACGATGTCGGCATTAGCGCCTCTTATCGAAGCACTATCGGTATTTGTTGGATGCTTGCCACGATCTGCATGACGCTAGGTCTTCGACCATCGCGACCCGATGGCTCTGGGGGCAACAAAGGGAACGGGCTATGCGGCAAATGGGCATTCTTCCGATCGTCGCGGTCGCGTCGCTGCCGTGGGCCGCGGCCCATGCGCAGGCGCCGACCGGCGAGACCAGCGCCGCCAATGACGCCGATATCCTCGTCACCGCGCGCAAGCGCGAGGAGAGCCTGACCGACATCCCCGTCGCGGTCACCGCCTTCACCGCGCAGGCGATCGCCGCGACCGGGGTGCGCGACCTGCAGGAACTGTCGAAATTCTCGCCGGGCCTCAGCGTCGCCAACCAGGGCAATATCTTCGGCGGGCGGCTGCTGTCGGGGGTGCGATTTCGCGGCATGAACCCGACGGTGTTCACGCCGTCGACGCAGGTCGGGTCGCTGTTCGTCGACGGCATTTATTTCCTCGGCGGGGCGCAGTCGATCGGCTTCGAGGACATTGCCCGCGTCGAGGTCATCCGTGGCCCGCAGGCGGCCTATTTCGGGCGCGCGACCTTCGGCGGGGCGATCAACTACATCACGCGCGAACCCGGCAACGCGCTGGCGGGCAGCTTCGGTGCCGAATACAGCCCATCCTACGACAATTATGCAATTTCGGGCGCGGTCGAGGGCGGGCTGATCGCCGACGTGCTCAGCGTCCGCCTGTCGGGCAGCGTCCGCGAGAAGGGCGCGCAATATACCGCGACCGACGGCACCCGGCTGGGCCGCGAGCGCACCGAGACGATCAACGGCACGGTTCTGCTCCGACCGACGCCCGACCTCAAGATCAAGCTGCGCGCGACTTATTCGGAGGACAACGACGGGCCGCCCGATTCGACCGAGTTCAGCTATTCGCGCTTCGGCACGTGCCCGACGACGCCCATCGAATACTACGACGCCAATCTCAACCGGCGCAGCGGCACGCTGCGCCCGCAGTTCCAGTGCGGCGACATTCCCTTCGGCCGGTCGCCGATCACCAGCAACGGGACGTTTCCGACGACGCCGTTCCCCGTCGCGCTGACCCCCGGCGCACCGGGCACCCCGTCGCAGAACGTCACCCTCGACCCGCGCGCGGTGTTGGTCGGCAACAGCTATGGCAGCGCGCTGCTCGCGGCCGCGCCGAAGCTCGACCGCATCGGGCTGACCCGCCAGACGCAACGCTATTCGGCGGCATTGGAGTGGGCGCTCGCGCCGAAATTCACGATGAACGGCAATGTCGCCTACAACCGTCAGGACGGCAACTCGATCCGCGATACCGATTCGTCGGATACCCTGTCGGGGTTCATCGCCGCGCCGTTCATCTTCAAGGACACCAGCGGCGAGCTGCGGCTGAGCTATGACGGCGGGCCGCTGCGCCTGCTGATCGGCGCGAACTACTACCGGCAGACGACGCGCCAGGCGTTCACCAACGCGGTCGAGGCGACCTATGCCTTCTCGATCCCGACGGGTTCGGCGTTCACGCGGCCCAACCCACTGCAAAACCCGGTGCAGAACGACCGCATCAGGACCATCGGCGTATTCGGCGGTGTCGATTACGACATCCTGCCGCGCCTCACCGCGACCTTCGAGGCGCGCTACCAGAGCGACCAGGTAACGCGCTTCAGCGGCAGCGAACTGGTCGGCATCGTCGAGGAACCCGCGATCACCTCGAAGAAGTTTCTGCCGCGCGCCATCCTGTCGTGGCACCCGATCGACGACATGACGGTCTATGCCCAATACGCGCGCGGCACGCTGCCCGGCGACAATACCAACCTCTCGGTGTTCCGCACGCTGACTCCGGCACAGGTCGCCGAGGTCGGCAGCCTGCTCGGCTCGGTCGCTTCGGCGATCCCCGCCGAGGAACTGGACAGCTACGAACTCGGCCTCAAGCAGCGCGCGCTCGACGGGCGGCTGCGCTATGCGCTGACCGGCTATTTGATGAAATGGCGCAACCAGAAGGCGAGCGCGACGGTCTTCCTGACCGCCGATCTCGGGCGGCAGGTGACCTTCCGCGTGCCGGGCAATTCGGAGATCAAGGGCATCGAGTTCGAGGCCGATTTCAAGGCGACCGACCATCTCGACCTCGCCGCGACGGCAAACTGGACCGACTCGCGCTACACCAACTTCAACATCGCTTCGAACGCCGCGTTTTTCGGCAGCACCGCGCTGATCGGCTATAACGCCAAGGGCAACCGTCAGCCGCGCTTTCCCGAATGGAGCGGCACCGCGTCGGCGAGCTGGAAGGCACCGCTGTCGTCGAGTCTCGACTATTTCGTGCGCGCCGACGCGATCTACACCGGGCGGACCTTCGTCGACGAACTCAACTTCGCGTCGATCAAGCCCTATACGACGTTCAACCTGCGCGCCGGGGTGGCGCGCGACGACGCGTTGACCGTCGAACTGTTCGCCAGCAACCTGTTCGACAAGCGCGGCTGGGCGACGGGCAACGCCAACGTCGACCTGTCGCTGTCGCCGGTGGTGACCATCCCGCTGCAGCGCGGCGCGATCGTCACACCCATCGACCGCCGCGCGCTCGGCGTCCGCGTCGGCTATAATTTCTAGGGCGGGCACCGTGCAGTATCAGACCTATAGCGGCCGCATCGCCTATCTGCACGACGCGCGCGGCGAGAACGGACGCGAGTGGTTCACCGTCACCGTCGTGTCCGGCGAGGAGCGAACGCTGCGCGCGCGCTGCGAGATGGACGAGATCGGCCTGCTGCGCGACGTGACCTTCAGCACCGATTACGAATTTCACGCGCGCGACGCATTCAACCGCTTGCGCGTCAACGGGCGCTTTGCGGGCAGCGCGTGGTTCGTGTTCGACGGTGACGAGGTCAATGCCGAGGGGATGTTTCCCGATCTCGGGCGGCTCTCCCAGCGTCGCCGCCTGCGTCACCCGACGCCGATCTTTGCCTGTCACCCGCTGCTCGTCGACGGCTGGCACGCCGCCGCCTGCGACCGGATTGCCGGGACCGGGATCAAGCTGCTCGAGGACGCTACCAACAGTTCGATGATGCTCGACGGCTCGACCGCGCCGCTGCTCGGCGTCGTCCGCAAGGGCATCGAGTTCATCGGCGACGAAGACGTGACGTGCCCGGCGGGCCGTTTCGCGACGCGACGCTACCGCATCCATCCGATGCGGGTCGAAGCCCCCGACTGGACCCCGCTCGATTTCTGGGTGCACGGCGACGAGAACATCCTCGTCAAGCTGCGCTGGGACATGATCGCGATGACATATATCCTGACCGAACTCGACGCGCCCGCGACGATCGCGCAGCGGCTGGCGTGACCCTGCGGCGGTTTTTCGTCGTCGTCGACGGGCGGACCGTGCACGGTCGGCGGGCAGGGAGCGGGCCGCCGCTGCTGCTGCTCCACCAGTCGCCGCGCTCGTCGGCCGAGCTCGAGCCGTTGATGGCCGTGCTCGCGGCCGAATGGGACGTCATTGCCCCCGACACGCCGGGCAACGGCCTGTCCGACGCCTTCGGTGGCGCGACGCACCCGTTGAGTGCCTATGCCGATGCCACCGCGCGCCTGCTCGACGTGCTCGGCGTCGTCCGCTGCGCGCTCTATGGATTTCACACCGGCGCGGCGATCGGCTGCGCGCTTGCGGTCCGGCACCCGGCGCGGATCGTCGGGGCGGTCCTCAACGGCTTGCCCGCCTTCGACGGCGCCGAGCGTGCCGACCTCGCCGCGAACTACCTGCCCGACTTCGCGCCGCGCTGGGATGGCGCGCATCTTGCCTGGGCATGGGCGCGCCTGCGCGAGCAGACGATCTTCTTCCCTTGGTATCGCGGACTGGCGGCCAACCGCATGGCCTTCGACATTCCCGATCCGGCGACGCTGACCGCCAATCTCGTGGAGTTATGCCGCGCCGGTCCGGCCTATCGCGGGCCCTACGGCGCGGCATTCGCCGATGCCGGAGTCGCGTTGGCGCGCCACCTGCGCGTTCCTGCGCACGTCGTCGCGACGGCGCGCGATCCGCTGCATCCGCACCTCGCCCGTCTGACCGGGTTGCCGGCGCCGGTGACGGTTGCGACGATCGCGCCGGGTTTCGCGCCGATCGCCGACCTGCTGCGCCCGTTCCGGCAAAGTCCCGCATCGGCGATCGCCGCCGTGCCGCAGGGTCCCGATCATATCGGCTATGCGGGGTCCCCGGGGGCGCAATGCTGCTGGCATCGGCGCGGCTGGGGCGACGGCGCAACGATCCTGTTCCACGACTTAGGCGAGGACGGCAGCATCGCGCTCGCGAGGCGCGCTGCCGACACCGATGTGCTGGCGATCGACCAGCCAGGCCACGGGGCAAGCGACGCGGCGCGGCCCGACATGGTCGCCGGGCAGCTGGCATTGGCGATCGAGGCGATCGGCACGCGTATCGTCGCCGTCGCGACACGCGGCGAAGCCGTCGACATCGCGCGGCTGGCGCTGCCCGGCCACACCCCGCAACCGGCGACACCGCGCTGGTCCAGCGCGCGCCGCGCCAGCGAACGCGCGGCGTTCCGCGACCCCGATTTCGCCGGGGGTCATCTGGCGCTGTTGTGGCACCGCGCGCGCGACATGGACTTGTTCGAGCCGTGGCATAGCCCCACCGCCGCCGCCGCGATCGTTACCGCCGACGCTCCCGACCCGGCTTGGGTGCAGCGGGTCTTTCTCGCTTCGCTGGTGGCCGCCCCGGCGGTGCGCGCCGCCCTCGGTCATTGACCGTCGGAGCGGTCGGCCGCGACCTTGACGATCGCCGCTTCCAGCGCGGCGGCGAGCGGTTGCAGGCGGCTGCGACGGCGCTTGGTGATCGTCGCCCAGCGCGTCTCCAGCAATTCGGGAACGCGCAGTTCGACAAGCCCCGGCCCGCCGCTGGCAAGCAGCTCGGCGGTGGCCAGTCCGATACCTGCGCCCAGCATCACGAGCTGCTCCATCAGCACCGACGAATCTGTGCGGATAAAGCGTGTCGGCGGGACCAGGCCGGCCGCCTTGAAGGTCGCACGCAGGTGCGTCATGCGTCCCATGCCCGACGGGGTCACCACCCAGTGCGTATCGAGCGGTCGGCGAGCGACGCCGCCTGTCGTGCGGCGAGTGGATGCGTCGGCCCGACCACGACGACGCTATGCTGTTCGAACAAGGCCTTTTGCGACAGATCGGGATCGACGGAGACGCTAGGCGCCGGCGCGCTGATCACGAGGTCGAGCTCGCCGCGCAGCAGCCGTCCGAACAGATCGCCGGAAATGCCCTCGAACGCCGTGACGACGACATCGGGCCGTTGCATCGTGAAGCGAGCGATGGCTTGCGGCAGCAGGCCGTGGACGAGGCTTTTGCCGACGCCGATACGAACATCGCCGCGCGAGCCGCCCTTATAGGCTTCGAGTTCCTGCGTTGCGAGCCGCGCCTCTGCATCGATCTGGCGCGCGCGGCCCAGCAACAGCCGCCCGGCCTCGGTCGCGCTGGCGCCGAACCGCCCGCGGTCGAGCAGCTTGACCCCGAGTTCGCTCTCCAGCTTGGCGATACTTTGCGTCAACGCCGACTGCGTGATGCCCAGCTCTTCGGCGGCGCGCGCGTAATTGCCTTGGTCGGCGACGCGGATCAGGTGCCGGATATGGCGCAGCTCCAACCGCTCAACCCCCGTGCCCTGCCAACGCCCGCGCCATGCCGCGGCGCGCGACAAGAAAGGCCACCGCGCTGCCCACCGCGCCAAGCGTAGCAGCACTCGACTGGGCGACAAACAGCTTGGCTGGGTCGCGGAAAACATATTGCGTGAACAGCGCGACGAGGGTCGGACCGATCGCCATGCCGATCAGTTGCGTGGTGAGGAGGAACAGCGCCGTCATGCGGCCGCGCAGATTGCCCGGGGTCGCGAGGTGCAGCGCCGAGAGCGCCGGCGCGGTGGCGAAGACGCCGCAGCCGAAGCCGATCGCCATGACCAGCAATGTCGTGGCCGGCGACGATGCAATGCTGCCGAGCGGCGCGACGCAGATCAGCGCCAGCGAGCTGGCGAGGCACAGGCTGACGAGCGTCGTCGGCCCGCGCATCGCGACGCGCCGCGATCCTGCCCACGCGCCCGCGGCGTTACCCGCCACACCGGCGACGAACAACCCGACGCCGAGCGCGACGCCTATGTCGCCGGGCGACCAGCCGTAGCGGCGGACCATGATCGACGGCCCCCACGACAGGATCGACTGCACCACGATCGATTGCAGGCCCATGCCGATGAACAGCATCAGGATGGCGCGGCCGTGCGCGCGCAGGAAGGCGGCCAGCGACGTATCGCCCGTCATCGCGATTTGACGGCGCAGCGGCTCGCGCACGCGCAACAGGCACGTTGCGATCACGATCCCCGGGACAAGCAGGACGAAGAACGGCGCCTGCCAGCCGCGCACCGTGCCGAGACCGGGCAGGGCGACCGTCGCGGTCGCCGTCGCCCATTGGGCGAGCTGACCGCCCAGTGCATAGGCGAGCGCGATGCCGACCACCGCGCCGCTCGAGTAGATGCCTATGCCGCGTACCAGCCGGTCGGGGGGCAGCGCGTCCGCCATCAGCGAATAGGCCGCCGGACTCAGCGTCGCCTCGCCGACGCCGACCCCCATGCGTGCGACGAACAGACCAACGTACGATGTCGCGGTGCCGCACAGCGCGGTCATCACGCTCCACACGCCGACTCCCGCCGCCGCGATCGCGCGCCGGTCATAGCGGTCGACGAGCCAGCCCAGCGCCAGCCCGGCGATGCAGTAGCAGGCGGCAAACGCAGCCCCGATCAACAGGCTGAGCTCGACGTCGGAGAGAACGAGATCGGCCTGGATCGCCGGCGCGAGCAGCGTCAGGATTTGCCGGTCGACGAACGACAGCACATAGGCGATCGTCAGCACCCAGACGGCGTACCAGCCGCCCCCGCCGACAGCGTCCGCAGGCGCGCCGTCGCCCTTACTGGACAGCATCGCGCGGCTTCGAATAAAATTTGACTTCGTGCTGCTGGGTCACCAGCGGCAGCTCCGAGCCGTCGGGGTCGAAGAAGCGGCCGGTGCGTTCGATCGACAGTCCGTCGATGACTTTGACCAGCAAGGCAGCCGCGTCGGTCGCGGTGAGGGGTGCCTGACCCTGCGCAGCGGTCGCCTCGGTCGCAACCCAGCCGGGGTGGGCGGCGGCCACCGCGATGCCGCGCGGTGCCAGCGCCACCGCGACCTGCTTGACGAGCGCGTTCAGCGCCGCCTTGCTGGCGAAATATTCCGCATATCCATAGAAGGGGTTAGCCCCGATACGGCTGGAGATCGCGAGGATCTTGCGGTCGCGGCTGGCCGCGACATGCGCAGCGAACGCCTCGACCAACGTCATGAAGCCACCGGCGTTGACCGCGCAGGCGGCGGCAAAGCGTTGGTGGTCGAACGCGCCGAACGCCCCGATCGGCCCGCCGGTCAGCGCGGCGTTCGACACCAGCACGTCGATCGGCACGCCCGCCAGGCGCACGGCGGCGGCGCGGACGCTGGCAGCGTCGGTGACATCGAGCGCTTCGATCAGCAGCCGCTCCGCAGTGCCACCCGCGAAGGGTGCCACGGCCTGCGGATCGCGCACGGTCGCAACGACATGCCAGTCGCGCGCCAGATAGGCTTCGACAAACGCCCGCCCGATGCCGCGATTGGCACCCGTGATCAACACCCGCCGCTCGGTCACACCCTTCTCCCCGATGTCGCCGCCGACGCTATGGCGCGATCCGGTCGGCGGCCAATTAGCCCGCAGTGCTTTTCCATTAGCAACACTGCAAGTGCGTTGCGCGGGGCTTGGCTTTCGCGCTCTAGGTCGCGTCGGGCAGGAAGGAGGGTCGATGCGCCTTCGGCAGACAATCGATCCCCGCAGCGGCATGGCCGATGGACAGACCGGCCTGTGGGATGCAGGCGAACTCGCGCCGATGGCGGCCCGGTTGCGCGGCGCGGCATCTGCCTGGCAGGCGCGGTCGGTCGGCGATCGGATCGCGATCCTGCAACGCTGGGCAAGCGACGCTGCTGCCGATGGCGCGCTGCTCGCGGCGCTGGTCGCCGATACGGGACGTGGCAAAGTCTCGCAGCAGGAATGCGCGGCGCTGCCCGCTATGGTAGAGCGTTGGACAGACTGGGCCCCGGCCGCGCTCGCCACCGAAGCCCCCCGCACCGCCGCGATCGGCGCGATCGGCATCGAACAGCAGCTCGTGCCGCACGACCTCGTCGGTTTCATAACGCCGTGGAACAGTCCGCTCGGCCTGTCGTTCATCGACGCCATCCCGGCGCTCGCGGCGGGTTGCACGGCGCTGATCAAGCCGAGCGAGGTCACGCCGCGGTTCATCGCACCGCTGGTCGCGACGATCGCGCGACATCCCGAACTCGCTGCGGTGCTCGCCGTCGTGCCCGGCGACGGGGTCACGGGGGCGGCGGTGGTCGATCTCGTCGATGCAATTTGCTTCACCGGCAGCGTCGCTACCGGGCGACTTGTGGCGATGCAGTGCGCCGGGCGGCTGATCCCCGCCTGCCTCGAACTCGGCGGCAAGGACGCGTCTATCGTGCTGCGCGGTGCCGACCTCGACCGTGCCGTCGCAGGCATCGTGTGGAGCGGCACGATGAACACCGGCCAAACCTGCCATTCCGTCGAACGCATCTATGTCGATGCCTCGCTCTACGATGCGTTCGTCGGAAAGCTTGCCGCAGCAGCGGACGCGGTGACACTCGCGCGAGCCGGCCCCTACGCCGGCCAGCTCGGTCCGTTCATCCATGCTCCGCAGGCGGCCATCGTTGCCGCGCAGCTTGCCGAAGCGGTCGCCGACGGCGCGACGATAATGACCGGGGGACCGCCGTTCCAGGATGGCGGCTGGTGGATGCGCCCGACCGTCGTCACCGGCGTGTCGCCGGCAATGCGATTGATGCGCGAGGAAAGCTTTGCGCCGCTGCTGCCGGTGATGCCCTTCGACGACCTCGATGCCGCCGTCGCGCTGGCCAACGCAACTGAATTCGGGCTGTCGGCGAGCGTCTGGGGCCCGCCCGATGTGGCGCGCGGCGTCGCGGCGCGCCTTGCCGCCGGCGCGGTCAGCATCAACGACGTCTCGCTGCCCAGCATCGTGCAGGACGGCGACAAGATGGCGTTCGGACACTCGGGCCTCGGCGGTTCGCGGATGGGACGCGGGGCGATTCGCCGCTTCATCCGGTCGAAGACGCTGCTGATCAACCGCGCATCGGCACCCAGCGCATGGTGGTCGATGTGAGTTGCGGCTATCTGATGACGCTGGGGTCGGATGTCGCGATCGACCGCCTCGGACCATATTCGGCGGCGCTGCCGCCATTATATGCGCAGTTCGGCGGGCGCTATCTGGCGATGGGCGGCCCCGGTCGGGGCGTCGCGGCGATCGGCAGCCCGCCGCGCAGTGTCATGCTGGCGCGCTTCGCGTCGCTGGGCGACGTTCACAGCTTCTGGCATTCGCCCGGCTACCGCGCGGCGGTGCCGCTGCGCGCCGGATGCGGCGACTTCACGGTCTTCGCGCTGGCCGGCGACGAGATCGCATCGACGGCGACCATCCTCCATGTCGGCCTCGGGGCCCGGCCCGCCGGTCTGCCGGTCCCCTTCGCCGAAGCACCCGTGCCCGACGTCATCGAAGGGACGTTCACGGGCGGGCTTTGCCTATGGGCCGTCGATCGGCCGGACGCCGCGCTCGATGGCGTCATCGGGTACCGGGTGCCATTGCGCGTGGGAGACAAGGCATGAGCGACGCGGTCGAGCCGATCTATTCGGGCCTCGCGTTTCAGGCGCGCTGCGTGGCGATCAATTCGATCGACAGTCCGGCGGACGCGCAGGAGCGGATGGCAACGACGCTCGAACGCCTCGGTCGCCAGCTCGCGATGATCAAGCAGATCGGCGGCGAAGCGCTCAAGCTCGTCGTGCTGCCCGAATATTTCCTGACCGGCTTTCCGATGGCCGAGAGCATCGCCGACTGGCGTGCCAAGGCGGCGCTCGAACCCGGCGGTCGCGAATACGGCGCGCTGGCGGAGATCGCCGTCAAAAACGCGATCTATCTGTCGGGCAACGCCTATGAGGCGGACGCGGCGTTTCCCGAACTTTATTTCCAGACCTGTTTCGTGATCGATCCGCAGGGCCGGTTCTGCCTGCGCTATCGTCGGCTGATTTCGCTATATGGGCCGACGCCGATAGACGTCTGGGACCAGTATCTCGATGTCTACGGCGAGGAGTCGGTGTTCCCGGTGGCACGCACGCCGATCGGCAATCTCGCGGCGATCGCCTCGGAGGAAATTCTCTATCCCGAGATCGCGCGCTGCCATGCGATGCGCGGGGCCGAAGTCTTCCTGCACAATTCGGCCGAGTTCGCCAGTCCGCGCGCGACGCCGAAGGAACTGTGCCGCATGGCGCGGGCGGTCGAGAATATGGCCTATGTCGTTTCGGCAAACTCGGCGAGCCTCGAGGGGACCGACATCCCGATGGCGACCACCGACGCGATGTCGAAGATCATCGACTATAACGGGCGGGTCCTCGCCGAGGCCGGGTACGGCGAGACGATGGCGGCGATGGCCGAGATCGACCTCGTCGCGCTGCGCCGCTACCGCGGCCGCCCGGGCATGTTCAACCTGTTGTCGCGTCCGCCGTACGAGGTGTTCGCCGCGCAATATGCCCGCGCCAGCGCCGCACCGCTGAATGCCATGCTGGGCGTCGACGGCGTGACCGTGCCCGCCCGTGCGGCGCTGCAGGCGCGTCAGGAAAAGGTGATCCGGCGGCTGCAGACGACCGGTCTGCTGTGACCGCGCCGGTCCTGCGCCGCCGTTTCATCGACGTCGGCGCACGCCAAATCCATATCCGCACCAACGAGGCAGCGGGGCTTCCACTGGTAATGCTCCACGCCTCGCCGGGATCGGCGGTGCAACTGATACCGCTTGCCGAAGCGCTCGCGGCCGGACGGCGGGTGGTCGCCGTCGATACGCCGGGTAACGGCGACAGCGATCCGCTTGCGCTGGCGGCACCCGAAATCGAAGACTATGCCGACGCGCTCGCCGCGACACTCGATAGGATGGCGGTGACCGAGGCCGACATCTATGGCACCCACACCGGGGCGAACATCGCGCTGGCTTTGGCGCAGCGTCATCCGGCGCGGGTCCGCAACCTCGTGATCGACGGGCTGGGCGTCTACACCGACGAACAGCGCGCGCGGTACCTCGCCGACTACGCCCCGGCGATCGTGCCGCAGGACTACGGCGAGCATCTGCTGTGGGCATGGCATTTCTGCCGGGACCAGTACCTGTTCTTCCCGTGGTTTCAGCGCGACGACGCGCACCGGCGCGGCGGTCCGGTGCCCGACGCCGCCACCATCCACCGCTGGGCGGTCGAGCTGATCAAGGGACTGTCGACCTATCATCTCGCCTATCGCGCGGCATTCCGCTTCGACAAGCGCGCGGCGCTTTCGGCGATCGGGCACCGCTGCCTGATCTGCGCCAACCCGCTCGATCCGCTGCATGCGATGCTGGCGGACATCAGCGCGACGCATCCGTCACTGACCGTCGCAACGCGCGCCGACGATCCAGTGGAAGCGGCGCGGGCGATCGGGTCGTGGCTGGACGCCGGTCAGCTCTGAAGCGATCCACCGCGCCGACGCCGCTGCGGCGTCAGCACCCCTCGGCGCATTTGGCGTCGTCGTTCCAGAAGACGATGCGCGCAATCAGGCTGCCAGGGTCGCGGCGCGGATCGGTGAAGCTGCTGACGATGCGGCCGGCGCGCGGCGCGACGACGGTGTCGACGACGCGGCCGAACGGATCGCGGACGACCGCCAGCGGCTGCCCCTTCCCGACGAGGCTGCCCAGCGGGGCGAGCGCCGTCGCCCAGCCGCCGCGCAGGCTGCTGACGTTGACGAGATCGTTGCCGGTGAACGGCGGCGCGGCAGGGGCGCGGACCTTGCCCGGCAGCATCGCCATCTCGGTCATCAGGTTGCGCAGCCCCGCGACCGCGCGCGCCACCGTCGCGGCGTCGAATACCCCGGGCGCGCCGAGTTCAAAGGTGATCGCGGGGACCCCCGCCGGCACGAGCTCGTTCTCGACGGTGCCCTTCTCTCCCTTGTCGAGCTTGATGACATCGGGCTGGACGAGTTCGGCCATGCGCCGCGTGCGCGGCGTCGAGGCGAAGGCGTAGAGAACATACGCCGTGCCGCGCGACTGGGTGTGGAGGTCGACCGCCGCGTCGGCGTTGGGGCGGAGCAGGCGCGTCCACAGCGCTTCGGCATAGAGTTCGGCGGTACCGCCCGGCGACTTGCCCGGCATGCTGCGGTTGAGATTGGCGAAGCCGCGCCCCGCGCCGGTGGCGAATTCGCGGGCGTCCTGCAACAGCCCCGGCGTGTTGAGGCCGGGGACCATGACGAGCGTTCCCGCCAGCGTCGCCGGGTCGATCCCGGCCGCGAGGCGGTGGATGACGGCGATGCCGTTGAGTTCATCACCGTGGATGCCCGCCGTGATCAGCAGGCGCGGCCCTGGCCTGGTGCCGCGCACGACGATGACGGGGACGGTCCAGCCCTGGCCGAGGCTGGTGTCGGCGGGGCGGAACCAGAAGCGGTGCACCTGTCCCGCAGCGAGGCTCGCGGCGTCGAGGGTCGCGATCACGGGCGTGCCGTCGATCCGATCGCCGGTCAGGACGGTCTCGGCGGCGAGGGGGGCGGCAGCGAACCCGGAGAGAACGGCAGCGAGAAGCGGGACAAGCAGGAGTTTTTTCATCCCACCCCTCTCCCCCGTCATGCTGGCGAACGCCAGCATCCATTTCGCGGCCAAGCGAATGCCGCGTCGGCGCGCACCGCCATGGAAGCTGGCGTGCGCCAGCATGACGACAGCGAAAATCGCGAAGCGCCTACTCCCCCGGAGCCTTCGCCTCGATAACCAGCGCATGGACCTTGTCGGGCGCGACCAGATCCCCCAGTGCCGCGTACACCGCGCGCTGCCGCTCGACGCGCGACTGGCCCGCGAACGCGGCGCTGACGACGCGGACGGTGAAGTGGCTTTCGCCCGTGCCGCTGTGCCCGGCGTGGCCGGTGTGATCGTCGCTGTCGTCGACGACCTCGACGCTGTCGGGCGCCAGCCCCGCGACGAGACGCCGCTCGATTTCCTGTGCGCGTTCACCCATCGGGCGACTCCTTGTCATTGCTGCATCCACCTATATGCAAAGTCCTCCCCGACAAGCGAGTTCCCTTGACCGTTCCGCCCCGCCGCCAGCATCTTCACGGCCGCGTCGACCTGCCGCAAGCGACGCCGTGCGCGCATCCCGGCTGCACGGCGGAAGCCGAGTTCCGCGCGCCCGCGTCGAACCGCGTCGCGGGGCATGTCGGAGGCTGGCAGTGGCTGTGCCTCGACCATGTCCGCGCCTTCAACGCAGGCTATAATTTCTTCGACGGCATGTCGCCCGACGCGATTTCCGAGGCGCAGTCGCCGCTCGCGGGCTGGGCGCACGTCGTCCACGACGTCAACGGCTATAAGTTCAACGATCCCCTGAACGCGCTGCACGGCAAGTTCGGGCAGGACGCCTTTGCCGGACGCCGCACCAAGGCGGGGACGGTGCTCGCCGAGGCCGACCTCAAGGCGCTCAAGGTGCTGGGCCTCGACGCCAATGCCAGCCCCAACGGCATCCGCCGCGCGTACAAGACGCTGGTGCGGCAATTTCACCCCGACACCAATGGCGGCGACCGCGCCTTCGAGGCACGGTTGCAGGCGGTGGTGCAAGCCTATACGCACCTCCGGTCCGCCCCGGCCTTCAAGGCCGCCCCCCGAGCCGCGCAGGGAGCCTGAGATTGTCCGCCGTCCTCAACGCCGATAGCGATACCCCCGACACCCACGACCACGCGACCGCCGCGATGGCCGCGCCCGACCGCCACGTCGACGCACGCAGCGTTTTCGGCGTCGATGTCGACTTCCCGGTGCCGGCGTTCAGCGTCGCCGACGAGCGCGTGCCCGACCTCGATCCGTCGTACGTTTTCGACCCCGACACGACGCTGGCGATCCTCGCGGGCTTCGCCTTCAACCGCCGCGTCATGGTCCAGGGCTTCCACGGCACGGGCAAGTCGACGCACATCGAACAGGTCGCGGCGCGCCTCAACTGGCCGTGCATCCGCATCAATCTCGACAGCCACATCAGCCGCATCGACCTCGTCGGCAAGGATGCGATCGTGCTGCGCGAGGGCAAGCAGGTGACCGAGTTCCGCGAGGGCCTGCTGCCGTGGGCGCTGCAGACCCCGACCGCCTTGG
>CAXTSL010000004.1:48906-55016 GCA_964246975.1 uncultured Sphingomonadaceae bacterium | reverse complement strand
GGCGCGATGATCATCTTGACGAGCTTGATGAACGCATCGCCGAGCGGCTTGAGCGCCGCGCCGGTGGCGGGCCACACCGCGCCGACGATTATGCCGAGTGCGATCGCGGCGAGAACCTGGATGTACAACTGGCGATAGAACGGCACGCGCCCGGTCGGCGCGGTCGATGCGGCGGTCAGGTCCATGTGCGTCTCCCCCGCCGCGACTGTCGCGGCGACGGCGCAAGGATGCAAGACGGCGCGGCGCGGCACTGCTAACGTCGGCCCGATGGATCCCGAGCTTCGCAGTTTCAAGAACCGCCCGTTTCGGCAGCGGCTGCGGTTCGCCGTCGCCGGGCTGGCGGCGGGTTGGCGGCGCGAGCATAGCTTCCGCACCCATTGCGGCTTTGCCGGCGCGGCGCTGCTGGCGCTCGTCGTGCTGCGACCCGCGCCGGTGTGGTGGGCGCTCGTCGCAATTACCGTGGCGCTGGTGCTGGCGCTCGAGCTCGTCAATGCAGCGCTCGAGACGATGATCGATCTGCTCCACCCCGGGCAGCATCCCGAAATCAAGGCGGTCAAGGATATGGCCGCAGGTGCCGTGTTGACGATCAGCATTGCCGCGCTCGTGGTGGCGCTGGCCATGGTTATCGCGGTGGTGCGAGAGCGGTGGCCGGGCGAGCTCGGTCTTTAAGTCGCAATTGCACTGGTTCGGGTAACGCGTTAGCGAGCGCGTACTCAATGGGGTAGACCATGCGAAAGATCACGTCGGCCGGGCTCGCAGCGTTCGCCATCGCCATCGGAAGTGCGTCGCCCAGCGCGGCCAGCGACAAGTTTCTCCACAATTTCGCCGATGCAGGCGCGATCGGCATCCCGCTCGCGGCGGGCGCGATCACGCTTTACGAGCATGATCGCAACGGCATGCTGCAACTCGCCGAAACTGGGGCGCTGACCTTTGGCGTTACCGAGGGGTTGAAATACGGGCTGAATACCCGGCGACCCAATGGCGGCAACCACAGCTTTCCCTCGGGCCACACGTCGCTGGCCTTCGCGGGCGCGGGCTATCTGCACGCGCGGTATGGCTGGAAAGTCGGTGTGCCGTTCGAACTGCTCGCCGCAGGGGTCGCCTACAGCCGGGTCAAGACGCACGACCACCATTGGTACGATGTCGTCGCAGGCGCAGCGATCGGCGAGGGTTCGGCGTTCCTGTTGACGCGCCGTCTCGACGACAACGCGCGGTTCGGCATCGGCGGCGATACCCACGGCGGCACCGTCCAGTTCGCGATGCGCTTTTGACGCTACGCAGCGGAAATAGCACGGCATTGGCGTAGGCGTTACCTGTTGACCTGCTAGTGGCCGTTGACGGTAATGCGCGTCTGCATTACTCTCGGCACATGAGTACTCCGCATGCGGAATCGGTCGTGACCGCCAAGGGGCAGGTGACACTTCGCCGGGCTATTCGCGAGCATATCGGCGTCCGGCCGGGTCAGAAGGTCGAATTCATCCCTTTGCCGGACGGGCGTATGGAAGTGCGTGCCGCGCGCGGCGTTGATTTCTCGCCGATCCTCGGCATACTCAGGCGGCCCGGGCAAACCCTTGTAACCGTCGAACAGATGAACGAGACGATCGCGCGTGGCTGGGCGGGCGACATCGCCGTGCGCGACGACGCCCCGTGCACCTAGTTCTCGACACGAACGTCGTCGTCCGGTTGCTATAACTGATCGGCCTCGCGCCTCGGCCGGCTTCGCGTTTCTTGAGGCGGAGGCGGACTTTGCCGATGGCGTCATTACAGCGGAAGGGTTCGCACTCGGCGGCGATCAGTTCGTCAGTTTCGACCGTGACGCCACGGCGGCAGCCGAGAAGGCAGGCTTCTCGACTTGCACACCATGACGCATGCCCGTCAGGTTTGTACCTTCGCCGATCGCGCTCAATAAACCTCGAACAACCCCGCCGCGCCCATGCCGCCGCCGACGCACATCGTCACGACGACGTATTTCGCGCCGCGCCGCTTGCCCTCGATCAGTGCGTGACCGGTCAGGCGTGCCCCCGACATGCCGTAGGGATGGCCGATCGAGATGCCGCCGCCGTCGACGTTGAGAATCTCCTCGTCGATGCCGAGCTTGTCGGCGCAATACAGCACCTGCACAGCGAACGCCTCGTTCAGCTCCCACAGCCCGATGTCGCCGATCTTGAGGCCGTTGCGCTCGAGCAGCTTGGGGATCGCGTACACCGGGCCGATGCCCATCTCGTCGGGTTCGAGCCCCGCCATCGCCATGCCGCGATACGCGCCGAGCGGTGCCAGCCCGCGCCGCGCCGCTTCGCCCGCCTCCATCAGCACGCTGGCCGACGCGCCGTCCGACAGCTGCGACGCGTTGCCCGCCGTGATGACGCCGCCGTCGCGCACGGGCTTCAGGCCCTTCAAGCCCTCCAGCGTCGTCTCGGGGCGGTTGCCCTCGTCCTTCGACAACGTCACCTCGTGGAAGCTGACTTCCTTGGTCTCCTTGTTGACCATGCCCATTTTGGTGGTGATCGCGACGATCTCGTCGTCGAAGCGCCCCGCCTGCTGCGCGGCGTGAGTGCGCATCTGGCTGCGATAGCTGTATTCGTCTTGGCGGTCGCGGCTGATACCATAGCGTTGCGCGACGTTCTCGGCGGTGTCGATCATCGGGATATAGGCCTTCGGGACCATCGCCAGCAGCCCCATGTCGGGTTCGACGCGGAACTTCTCGTTCTGCACCATCGAGATCGAATCCTGCCCGCCGCCGACGGTGATCTGCGCGCCGTCGACGATGATCTGTTTGGCGGCGGTCGAAATCGCCATCAGCCCCGACGAGCACTGGCGGTCCATCGACTGGCCGCTGACCGTTACCGGCAGCCCGGCGCGGAGCAGCGCGAGGCGCGCGATGTTGGGAGCCTGACCACCCTGCTGAAGCGCCGCGCCCCACACCACGTCGTCGACCTCGCCGCCGTCAAGCCCCGCGCGCGCCACGGCATGCTTGATCGCGTGCCCGCCGAGCAGCGGCGGCGGCGAGGCGTTGAATGCGCCGCGGAAGGCCTTGCCGATGGGGGTGCGGGCGGTCGAGACGATGACGGCTTCACGCATGGGAGGTGTCCTTATCCTGCGGGGTGGGGCTGCTGCCCTGGGGTTGGGGGAAGCGGGGCATGCCCGCTTCGAGGGGAATGTCGAACGCGCCGCAGATCAGCGACACGCCGTGGTAAAAGGCGATAAGCTGGACGATCTCGAGCCGTTGCGCCTCGTCATAGTGGAGCGCCAGCCGCGCGTGCTCGGCATCGGTCAAACGCTTGTCCATCAACAGCGCATCGACCGTGGCGATCAACGCCGCTTCATTGGGCGACCAATTGCCATCCTCAGACCAGCCGCTCGCGGTCGACACGACCTGTTCGGGGGTCAGCTGCGCCTTGGCGGCGAACAATGCGACGTGGATGCCCCATTCGTACTCGCCGCCCGACTTCGCCGTCGTCCGGTCGATGACGATCTCGCGGTCGCGCAAGCTGAGCGGGCCGCGCCCGAGCAGCGAGCCGCCCGCGAATTTCTCCCACGCCCGGGGCGACTTGCCGATCGTGGTGAACAGCGCCAGCGGCTCCGCCCCCGGCGGCATCGTCGCCGCCATCGCGGTCGCGAACGCCTCGGGATAGGGCTTGGCGAGGGGTTCGATCCTGCTCATCGCCGCCTCACATATATACCAGGGTCAACCACTCGGCGGCGAGCGCGGGCTTGGTCTCACCCTCGATCTCGACCGTCACCGCGACGGTCGACTGCCACGCGGTGTCGGGGCGCTGGGTCACGTCGGTCAGCACGAAGCGCCCGCGCACGCGCTTGCCCGACTTGACCGGGGCCATGAAACGCACCTTGTTGAGGCCGTAGTTGACCCCCATGCGAACGCCCTCGACCGTCGGCATCGCGCCATAGGCGAATACCGAACACAGGCTGAGCGTCAGATAGCCGTGCGCAATGGTCGTGCCGAAGGGGGTGAGCTTGGCCTTCTCGACATCGACGTGGATGAACTGATGGTCGCCGGTGACCTCGGCGAAGGCATCGATGCGCGCCTGATCGACGAGCACCCAGTCGGACACCCCGACCTCGGTCCCGACCATGGCGCGATAGGCGTCGAGCGTCACGGCGGCACGCATGTTCTCACTCCCCGATTTTGAAACGACCTTGGCGAAGGGTGACGGGGGCGTCAACCGGGGAGGTCAAACCGGATAGCGCGGTATCGACTTGCGCTGCTTCTCGACATTTCGCCCGCGCAAAGCGGCGGTGTTGAGCACAGCCTCGGCGGAAATGATGAAACCGGCAGTTTCAAGTTCCCGAAGGAAGTCGCCTGTGGTCATTAGTTCGATCCGCCGGTCGAGCGATGCTCGCTTGCCAGCAACGTGCGCGTCCTCGAAGAGCAGGACAGCGGCGGCGGACGCATCGACGGTAAGCAGCCGAGCAAGTTCCTCGAACGCCGCATTCTCACCCATGTCGCGTATCGGGCGACCTTCCATGATCCGCCGCTGTTGATCGACGCCTGTTTCGGTGACGGCGATCTTGACCAGCTTGCTGTTCGCCACCCATTCAACGATCCGCGTGGCACCCGGCGCACCTTCAACGCGGGTTGCTTCGGTATATACCGCATCCGGGATAATGATCGGCAGGCCAAGAACTTCCAGGAGTTCAATTGCTTCGCCCAAAGCAAGCGTGATAAGCGGCGAGGTGTCGCTGACAATGACCGAATAGTTCATCAGCTCAACGCTTGGCCGCATTGAGCAGCGCCGCGACACGGGCACGCGCCCGCTGCCGACTTTCTACGGTCGCCCCCTCCATCGGCGCTATGAACGGACGCAGCCCGAGGTCAGCCAGACCGGCAAGCACCTCAATAATATCCTTGAAACCCTGCAATTGCAGGTCTCGCCAGGCAGCCCGACCTGCTGCGTAGTCACGAAGCGAGGCTTCGCGCGCTTCATTTATCACTGACGCCATCTCAAGATTATAGCAGAACACTGTCGACGGGCGAAAGCCTTGTGCGCACAATTTCGTTCGTCTCTACTGCAGCAACCAATCCCACGCCGCGACGTTACGCCTCCACACCATCGGAGGACCATAATCATGTCGCTCGGCCTGATCCTGCTTATCGTCGTCGTTCTGCTGCTGATCGGCGCGCTGCCCAATTGGGGCTATTCGAGCGGCTGGGGCTATGGCCCGTCGGGCGGGCTGGGCCTCGTCCTCGTTATCATCCTCGTGCTGTTCCTG
The DNA here is from genome assembly GCA_964246975.1 of uncultured Sphingomonadaceae bacterium. Classification (GTDB taxonomy): domain Bacteria; phylum Pseudomonadota; class Alphaproteobacteria; order Sphingomonadales; family Sphingomonadaceae; genus Glacieibacterium. The sequence goes on along the minus strand of CAXTSL010000004.1, from coordinate 49,787 downwards.
ATGGGGCGGATCTGACGCCGAGGAACACCGCCAGCATCGCCGCCGCGAGGATGGCGGCCAGCACGAACGGCGCGCCGGGGAGATAGGCTGGCGCGTCGCCGCGCGCGAAATAGGCGAAGACCTGCGTCATCGCGACCGGACCGATCACCGACGCGATGCTGAAGATGCTCGAGATCGAGCCCTGTAGCTCGCCCTGCTCGGTCTGGTCGACCTGGCGTGACATCAGTGCCTGGAGCGACTGGTAGACCAGCCCCGACAGCCCGCCGATGGCAATCCCGGCATAAACCTGCCAGCCGCTGACCGCGAAGGCATAGATGAGATAGGCCGCTATGGCGCTGAGCGCCCCGTAAAGCACCGCGCGGCGCTCGCCGATACGTGGCAGCAGCCAGCGCGACACGAAGCCCTGCACGACCACCGAGACGAGCCCGACTGCGGCGAGGCTGTAGCCGACTTGATCCGCCGTCCAGCCGAAACGCGCGATGGCAAAGAAATTCCAGGTGGTCGGCAAGGCCTGAAAGCCGACAACCCACAGAAAGGCCGCGCTCGCCAGAACCAGTACCGCCGGCTTGTAGCGGCGCAGGCGCAGCAGCGAACCGACCGGGTTGGCGCGCCGCCAGTCGTAGGGGCGGCGGTTCTCGGGCGCGAGGCTCTCAGGCAGGACGAAATAGCCATAGGCGACATTGAGCAGCGCGAGGCCCGCCGCCGCCATGAACGGCACGCGCGTGCCGTAGTGCGCGAGCAGCCCGCCCGCCGCCGGCCCGACGATGAAGCCGAGGCCGAAGCCCATGCCCGCGATGCCGAAGTTCGCGCCGCGCCGCTCCGGCGGGCTGACGTCGGCGATATAGGCATAGGCGGTACCGAACGATGCGCCGGTGATTCCC
>CAXTSL010000004.1:18793-48896 GCA_964246975.1 uncultured Sphingomonadaceae bacterium | reverse complement strand
AGGCCATCGCGACATAGTCGAGCCCGAACGCCGCAAGGCTGGCGAGCAGCACCGGCCGCCGTCCGAAACGGTCCGACAGCGCCCCGATGACGGGCGCGAAGACGAATTGCATCAATGCATAGCCGAGGCCGAGCCAGCCGCTGATGATCGCTGCCGCTGCGAGTCCTTTGCCCGTTAACGCCATGATCAACCCCGGAAACACCGGCGTGACGATGCCGAAGCCGATCGAATCGATGAGGACGGTGACGAAGATGAACCCGAGCGCGCGGGTGTTCGATGGTGTCTCGGTCATGCGCGGGCCCCGGTGAGGGGGGAGCTATACGGGAGGGGAAGGGGGAGGGCGAGCCACGACGCGAGACATTTGCGTGTCTTTATCATCGCATTTACTGGTTCAATCCTCGCATAACCGAACCAACAAAACCAGAGACAACACTATCAAAATCGCCGTATCTACCATTGACATCTGCCAAAAACCGAATTGACCAGCGACTATGCCTCTTTCAATATTGTAGGCATAGTGAATGAAATAAAACTGGACCGGCACCTTTTCTGGCGTCTCTTCGTGGCATCGGATAAGGCTTATGAGATATAAAAAAAGAAAGATATGTAAAAATAATGGAGATACACTTATCCACGCAAAAATAGCCGCATCGTGCCCGGAACGATTTGCGACTATATCAGTCCAATGCGTAAAATGATACTTAAAAGTAATTTCAAGAACAATAAATAATAGTGTAAATAAAAGTCCTCGGTGAAATCTGAACCCGGACCATTTCAGCGAATAGAATTTGACATTTTCTTCAATTGGAACAATGCAAATCAAAAATATAAAATATAATCTAGTACTTAAATATCTAAGCGATAGGGCAGCAACCATGAAATATGCGATGATAGGAATGCAGGCCGCGAGCCAGCGGAAACTTTGGATAATAACTCTGGGCAACTATCTTAAGCCGCAATTAAAGGCATCTGGGGATTGACGCCGCCACCGCCCCGACCATCATCATGGCTGTGCAAATGAAACCAGAAATAATCTTCTTCGATCTGTTGCCGGAATTCTCCGACTACTCCAGCGGATCCAGCCCCAATTGCACCTGACGCGGGTCCTCGAGCAATAAACCCGGCAAGCGCCTGAACGCCTACCATCAGCAATGATGTGTCGAATGAGGCCTCTAAGTTGGCGACTTGGATTTGCTGATGTGTATAGCCAGCAGTTACAACGATAGTATCGTCACTTGAAAAAAACGGGTTGCCATCCTGAGAATTCTTGACGCCGTCGCCGTCGAGATCGCCATCAGGATCCGATACCACTGGATCGTAGCCAAAGAGGTCCACAGCACCAACGCCAATATTTCCAAACTCAAATCCTTCAGCACTGATACTGCCGCTGAAACCGAACGCGGTACCACCAAGGTTACCATAGACCGTAATTAATTCGGGGATGTCCAAATCACCCGCATCCGAGCGCCACCCACTGAAAACGGTCGAGTCCATCGGTAAATTACTCATCGCCATCTCCCTTCGCATCCGAGTTTTCGCACTAGAAAGGTCGCACGGTTCCATTTAAAAACAATTTACATTTATAGTCCGGCGCGAGACGGCCCTCGCCTTCGGCGAACAGCCGACCGATTTGATGCGCTTGCGGGGCGCTCGGCGAGCAACTGTCGCAATTCGGCAAACACGGTTATGCAGGGATGCTCGGACCGCTCACGTCGCCCTCAGCAATAACTGCGCGAAATGCGTCAAACTCGCGGCGTTCGCTGTTAAGTCCAAGCGCCCAGCGCTTCGCTGACAACTTCATTTGCCGAACGATACTCACCGCCTACAACAGTTTGGCTAATGATCAGAGCTAATTCATTAGGCATTGTAACAGTCGTGCGCTCAACCACAACACTGCAACCCCAATCATCTGACGCATACATAGTCGTACTTCCGCGCCGGCATTGCAACTCGGGCGAAGCGGCAGACCGCCTCAAACGTCCAGAAAGCTCCGCATCTTGCGCGACCGGCTCGGGTGCTTGAGCTTGCGCAGCGCCTTGGCCTCGATCTGACGGATGCGTTCGCGCGTCACGCTGAACTGCTGGCCGACTTCCTCGAGCGTATGGTCGGTATTCATGCCGATGCCGAAGCGCATGCGCAGCACGCGCTCCTCGCGCGGCGTCAGCGACGCGAGGACGCGCGTCACCGTCTCCTTGAGGTTCGAGTGGATCGCCGCATCGACAGGGATGACCGCGTTGGGATCCTGGATGAAATCGCCGAGGTGCGAATCTTCCTCGTCGCCGATCGGCGTTTCGAGGCTGATCGGTTCCTTGGCGATCTTCATCACCTTGCGGACCTTTTCGAGCGGCATCGACAGGCGCTCGGCCAGCTCCTCGGGCGTCGGCTCGCGGCCGATCTCGTGAAGAATCTGGCGGCTGGTGCGGACGAGCTTGTTGATCGTCTCGATCATGTGGACCGGGATGCGGATCGTCCGCGCCTGATCGGCGATGCTGCGCGTGATCGCCTGACGAATCCACCACGTCGCATAGGTCGAGAACTTGTACCCCCGACGATACTCGAACTTGTCGACCGCCTTCATCAGGCCGATGTTGCCTTCCTGAATCAGATCGAGGAATTGCAGGCCGCGGTTGGTGTATTTTTTGGCGATGCTGATGACCAGCCGCAGGTTGGCCTCGACCATTTCCTTCTTGGCGATGCGCGCCTCGCGCTCGCCCTTCTGGACCATATTGGTGATGCGGCGGAACTCGCCCAAGTCGACGCCCGTCGCATTGGCGATCTCGGCCGCCTCGCTGCGGATGCGCTCGACGGTCTCGGTCTCGGCCGCTGCAAACGCTGCCCAGCGCTTGTCGATGGTGCCGACGCGCGCCAGCCAGCCGTCGTCGAGCTCGTGCCCGACATAGTCGTCGAGGAACAGCTTGCGGTTGATCTTGTGCTTGTCGGCGAGCTTCATCATGCCCGTGCCGAGCGTCAGCAGGCGACGGTTGTAGCCGTACAGCTGATCGACGAGGAACTCGATCTTGGCGTTGTTGAAATGGATCGACTGGACACCGCGCGTCAGCTCCTCGCGCAGCTTCTGGTAGCGCCGCTCGTCGGCGGGCGCGAAGTCGGCGTGGTGGCCAAGCGACCCGAGGCGGCTCGCCTGAAGCTTCTGGAACTTCTTGTAAGTCGCGGTCAGCTCGGCAAACTTCTCGAGCGCGATCGGCTTGAGCTGCTCCTCCATCTGCGCCAGCGACAGGGTGTTGTCCTCGTCGTCGTCATCGGGAATCGCGGGCTGGCCGTCGGGGCGCAGGCGGCGCTCGGTGAACTGATGGACCTCGTCCTCGGGCTCTTCGGGGGCGGGCTTGTCCTCGGGATTCTCATCGGCCTTGTACGCCGCCGCTGCGGGCAGGTCGGCGGTCGCGGCCTCGGCGTTGACCACCTCGGCGTCGCTCGGGTCCTTCGCCAGCATCGCGTCGAGGTCGAGGATTTCGCGCAGCTGCATCCGCCCTTCGTTGAGGGCGTTCGACCAGTCGATCATCGACTGGAAGGTCATCGGGCTCTCGCACAGCCCGGCGATCATCGTGTTGCGCCCGGCCTCGATGCGCTTGGCGATCGCGATCTCGCCCTCGCGGCTGAGCAGTTCGACCGCGCCCATCTCGCGCAGGTACATGCGGACGGGGTCGTCGGTACGGTCGAGCGGCGCGGCCTTGACGACGGGAGCGGCGGCGAGCGCCGGATCGGCGTCGGCCTCGGCTTCCTCCTCGTCGTCGTCGGCTGCCGCCGCAGGAGCGGCCTCGGCCCCGTCCTCGGCGGGCTCATCGTTCTCGATGAGGTTGATCCCCATCTCCGACAGCGCCGCCATGACGTCCTCAATCTGCTCGGACGACATCTGGTCCTGCGGCAGCGCCTCGTTCAACTCGTCATAGGTGATGTAACCGCGCTTTTTCCCGCGCGCGATCAGCTTCTTGACCGAGGTTTCGTTAAGGTCGAGCAGCGGCGCGCCGTCGCCATCGGGCTTCGCGTCGGTGTCGGGGGTCGCGCCGTTGATCTTCGCCATCTAATTTCCGTCCTGCCTGCACGCCACCCGGGGCAGGGGGCGCGTCGTCAATCCAAATCCGAATTTCGCCGCGTTTCCGCCAGCCGCATCAAGGTCCCGTCGACCGCCGCACGCTCGGCGCGCAGCCTTTGCTGCGCCGTCCAATCGGCTTCGCTCTCCGAATTCGCGAACCGCCGCGTCGCCGCCGCCAGTTCGCCATCGATGCGCGTGCGTGCCAGCACGGTGTCGACCACGGCCGCGAAATCGCGCTCCAAAGCCGCTTCATGGCCGGAACCTGGGTCCGGAGGCGAAGGCTTCGTGAACGAGAACCCGAGGCGGTTCGATGCACGGACCCGGTCGGCAAGTTCCGCCAGCCCGCGACCGCGCAAATTGTGTGTCAGCGCGGCTTTGTCAAGTTCGGGTTCATGCGTCAGGGCATCGAGGATGCCGCCGAGCAGCGTCTGCGCAGGCCCGTCGCCCGCGTCGAGGTGCGCCAGCCGTTCGCCGCAAGCGTCGGCAAGACCGGGGTGTTCGAGCAGCCCGACGAGCAGGGCGGCGATTTCTTGCCGCGCCGCAGGATGGGCGTGAAGCGCCTTGAGCGCGCTCGACGCGCGCGCAGGGGGGGCGGCGAACCGACCGCCCTTGCCGGGGGTGAAATTGCGCTGCGGCAGGAACAGCGCATCGAAGCGCGCGCGGAACTCGGCATCGTAAAGCGACCGCACCGACGAGTTGGCGATCGACTGGCTATGCTCGCGCAGCCGCTCGCGGACCGCGGCGCGGCGCTCGGGGGTGGCAGTGTCGATCCCCTCGATCTCGGCGCGCCACAGCCGGTCGATCAGCGGCTCGGCTCCCCCGATCAGCGCCTCGAACGCCGCGACGCCCTGCGTCCGTACGATATCGTCGGGGTCCTGACCCGCCGGCAGCGCCGCCAGCCGCAGCGACCGCCCCGGCTCGAGCAGCGGCAGCGCGCGCAACGCGGCGCGCAGCCCGGCGCGCTGCCCCGCCGTGTCCCCGTCGAAGCACAGCACCGGCTCGGGGACGACGCGCCACAGCAGCTGCAACTGCTGCTCGGTCAGCGCGGTGCCGAGTGGCGCGACCGCCTCGGCGATGCCCGCCTGCGCCAGCGCAATGACGTCCATATAGCCTTCGACGACGAGCAGCCGCCCTGACTTGCGCGCTTGGGGGCCAGCGCGGTCGAGATTGTACAGCGTCCGCCCCTTGTCGAAGAGCGGTGTGTCGGGCGAATTCAGATACTTGGGCTGGCCGTCGCCGAGGATGCGGCCGCCGAACGCGATCACCCGCCCGCGCGGATCGCGGATCGGGAACATCAGCCGCCCCCGGAAGCGGTCGTAGCTGTCGCCGCCGTCCTCAGGCGCGATCAGCAGCCCGGTCTCGACCAGCCGCGCCTCGCCGATACTGTCGAACGCCGCCTTGAGCCGCGTCCGTGCGTCGGGAGCAAGGCCCAGCTGAAACGCCGCGACCGTCGCCGCCGTCAGCCCGCGCTTGTCGAGATAGCCGCGCGCCGCCGCGCCGCCCGCGCTTGCCAACTGCTCGGCGAACCATGCCGCCGCTCGCCCGGTGACTTCGTGCAGCCCCGCCGCCGCCTTGGCGCGCTGCTGTCCCTCGGGCGACTCCTGCGGCATGTCGAGCCCCGCCAGCGCGGCGAGGCTCTCGATCGCGTCGCGAAACGCCAGCCCCTCCTGCTTCATCGTCCAGTCGATGACGCTGCCGTGTTCGCCGCAGCCGAAGCAGTGGTAGAAGCCCTTGTCCTCGTTGACGTAGAAGCTTGGCGTCTTCTCATTGTGGAACGGGCAGCAGCCCTTCAGCTCGCGCCCGGCGCGGGTCAGCTTGACGGACCGTCCGACGACAGCGGCGAGGCCGACGCGGGCGCGGAGCTCGTCGAGGAAGGCGGGGGGGATGGTCATGCGCGGGAGCGAGGCCTCACCCCAGCGCCGCCTTCACCATCGCGCTCGCCGACCCCATGTCGATCTGCCCCGCAAAACGCTCGCGCACCGCCGCCATCACGCGCCCCATGTCCTTGACCGACGTCGCCCCCAGTTCGGCGACCAGCGCGCGCACCGCCGCCTGCGCCTCGCCCGCCGCCATCTGCGCGGGCATGAAGCCCTCGATGACGCCCAGCTCGGCGCGTTCGGCGTCGGCGAGTTCGGGGCGGTTGCCGGTCACGAACATCTCGATCGATTCGCGGCGCTGCTTCGCCATCTTCGACAGCACGTCTGCGACCAGCACGTCGTCGTCGGCGGGCGCGGTGCCCGTTCGCAGCTCGATGTCCTTGTTCTTGAGCGCCGACGAGATCAGCCGCAGCGTGCCGAGCCGGACCGAGTCCTTGGCCTTCATAGCGACGATCGTCGCCGCCTTGATATCGTCGCGGATCATGCGCGCTCCCTCGCTTTTCGCAGCCACGCAGGCTAGGCCATACCGACGCCGATTGATAGATTGACGCATCCGCCGGACCCCTCTAGTCCGCCCGGCGTTTGCCCGCACAACCCCGAGGAACCGCATTGCCCGACACCCCATCCGCGCAACCTGACGGCGCAACGGGGGTATTGGCATTGGCGGACGGCACGATCGTCTGGGGCCGCGGCTGCGGGGCCGAAGGCGCGGCGGTCGGCGAGGTCTGCTTCAACACCGCGATGACCGGCTATCAGGAGGTTATGACCGACCCTAGCTATGCCGCGCAGATCGTCGCCTTCACCTTCCCGCACATCGGCAACGTCGGCGCGAACAGCGAGGACGTCGAGGCGACCAACCCCCATGCGCTCGGCTGCATCTTGCGCGAGGACATCAGCGAGGCCGCCAACTTCCGCTCGACACGCAGCTTCGACGACTGGCTCAAGGGCTGGGGCCGCATCGGGCTGGCGGGAGTCGACACCCGCGCATTGACGCGGCGCATCCGCATCCTCGGCGCGCCGAACGCGGTGATCGCGCATTCGGCGAGCGGCGACTTCGATATTCCCGCGCTGCTCGCGCAGGCACAGGCGTGGCCGGGACTCGAAGGCATGGACCTCGCGAAGCAGCTCAGCGCGACCCAAAGCTACGGCTGGAACGACGGGCTGTGGACGCCGGGGCAGGGCTACGCCACCAATGCGGCGAACCCGAACGGCCCGCACGTCGTCGCTATCGATTACGGCATGAAGCGCAACATCCTGCGCAACCTCGTCGCGGCGGGCGCGCGGGTGACGGTGGTCCCCGCTACCGCAACCTATGACGAGATCATGGCGCACCGGCCCGACGGCATCTTCCTGTCGAACGGCCCCGGCGACCCCGCCGCGACGGGGGTGTACGCCGTCCCAACGATCCAGGCACTGCTGAACGCGGGCAAGCCGCTGTTCGGCATCTGCCTCGGCCACCAGCTTTTGGGCCTCGCGGTGGGCGCGAAGACGAGCAAGATGCACCAGGGCCACCGCGGCGCCAACCACCCGGTTAAGCGGCTCGACGATGGCCGGGTCGAGATCACCAGCATGAACCACGGCTTCGCGGTCGAGGCGGACTCGCTGCCTGCGAATGCCCGCGCGACGCACGTCAGCCTGTTCGACGGCTCGCTGGCTGGCCTCGAACTGACCGACCGGAGCGCGTTCAGCGTCCAATATCATCCCGAGGCGAGCCCAGGGCCGCAGGACAGTCACTATCTGTTCGAGAGATTTGTGGAGATTCTGTCTTGCTGAGACTACAATCATTACGGGATGTGGCAGTTGCAACAAAGCAGGTTGCAACTAAGAGCGCTATGAATCCAATTCAGTGGATTTGCGGCCTCACAACGCCAGCAGCGATAGGTGCCGCATATATCGCTCAGCCACCGATTAGTTACGCATTTCTTGCGTTGGCGTTCATTCCGGTAGTTTATTTTGTTCGGGCATATGATTTTTTTATGAAGTCTGATCCAGATAGGCTTCAGTCTGAAAAATTTCGGATTGAGCAGCAAATGATAGCTAAGCTTGGGAGTAACGTTAGCGGTCACGAGATTGAGATCTCTCCCGATTCGCCAAATGTCGATAACCCTCTTCTCGAGTCAGGGAGATAACTGTGAAAATCTTCCAATTCTCTTACAATCCCAATGTTAGCAATCTTGATGAAGAGACAGTAACGGCGTTTATTTCTGAAAATAAAAACATCTCCGAATGGTCGGCGCCTTTCCCCGGTTGTATGATACTCAAATCAGAGAGCAGGCTGCGAGATCTAAAGGACTCTGTTGCACGTCTTTTACGACGTAATTCATTTATAATTTCGGAAGTTGGCATTGCTGGCATGGCGGGCCAGCTTCCTAACGAGATTTGGAATTGGGTAAACACAGGCCTGATGCCGGACGAAGACATTGCGAAGCTTTCGAAAATGCGACTGGAGAAAGCTGCGGCCAGAAGCCGCGTAGCTGAAGGTCAGTGATGCCCAAACGCACCGACATCTCCTCCATCCTGATCATCGGCGCCGACCCCATCATCATCGGGCAGACGCTTGGCGCGTCAGCCGCCCCAGGGATCGACCAGCCTCACGCCCGTCCACGCGAAGTCTCTGACATTGCGCGTCGCCAACGTGGCGTCGTGCGCGATTGCCTGCGCGGCGAGCTGAATGTCGATCACTTGCGGCTTGCGCGCTTTCACCTCGGGAAAGGCGGCAATTCGGCCGTAGATATAGGCATCGGCACGGTCGAACAGCCAAGTTTGGCCCCAATAGCGTGACTCAAGCCCGTCAAGCCAGGCGGCTAGGAAGGCGCGCTTGTCCGCCCGCTCCAGCAGTTCGATGCCATAGCGAATTTCGGCGATCACCAGCGTCGATAGCGCCAGATCGTCGTCATGCGCTTCCAGCCAAGCCAGCACGGCGGGGTCGCCGCGCGACTTGGCCAGTTCGCTCCAAACATTGGTGTCGACAAGGATCAAAACTGCGGCGCGTCCAAGTCGGTGCTCATCTGGCGCGGTGCATCGAACCCGACGCCGTTCGCCAGCCGCCGCAGTTCCGCGATTGCATCCTTGGCGGTCAGAAAGCGGATATCGGCATATTTTCGTCGGTCAAGGCCATCATCGCGCGCGCCTTCGGCGGCTTCGAGAAGCTGATGGATCACTGCCTTATCGACTCCTCGATGCCGAAACACCACCGGCGCGTCGCTGAGTTGGGCCGCAGCCTCGGCCCTCTCTCCATATTCCGCGTCGATTACCAACTGTCGGAGATGTTCTTCCATCGAACGGCCATGCGCGGCCGCAACCTGGCGGAACCGGTGTTTGGCGTCGTCAGGAACGTTGCGAACGGTCAGCGTCCCCATAGCATCTCTCCTTCACAGACAATGTATGCAATGAAAGCAATGCTGTCAAATGCCTAAACGCGCTGACATCTCCTCCATCCTCATCATCGGCGCAGGCCCGATCATCATCGGGCAGGCGTGCGAATTCGATTATTCGGGGACGCAGGCGTGCAAAGCGCTCAAGGCCGAAGGGTACCGCATCGTCCTCGTCAACTCGAACCCCGCGACGATCATGACCGATCCCGACATGGCCGACGCGACCTATGTCGAGCCGATTACCCCCGAGGTCGTCGCAAAGATCATCGCGCTCGAACGTCCCGACGCGGTGCTGCCGACAATGGGGGGGCAGACGGCGCTCAACACCGCGCTGGCGCTCGCCCGCGACGGCACGCTCGCCAGATACGGCGTCGAGCTGATCGGGGCCGATGCCGAGGCGATCGACAAGGCCGAGGACAGGCTCAAGTTCCGCGACGCGATGGACAAGATCGGCCTCGAATCGCCGCGTTCGCGCATCGCGCATAATATCGCGGAAGCGCTCGAGGGTCTTGAATTCGTCGGGCTGCCGACGATCATCCGGCCGTCGTTCACGATGGGCGGCACGGGCGGCGGCATCGCGTACAACCGCGAGGAATTCCTCCATATCGTCGGCACCGGGCTCGACGCCTCGCCGACCACCGAAGTGCTGATCGAGGAATCGGTGCTGGGGTGGAAAGAGTATGAAATGGAGGTGGTGCGCGACCGCAATGACAACGCCATCATCGTCTGCGGCATCGAGAACATCGACCCGATGGGGATACATACGGGCGACTCGATTACCGTCGCGCCGATCTTGACGCTGACCGACAAGGAATATCAGATCATGCGCAACGCGAGCATCGCTTGCCTGCGCGAAATCGGTGTCGAAACCGGGGGCTCGAACGTCCAGTTCGCCGTCGATCCGAAGCACGGGCGGCTCGTCGTCATCGAGATGAACCCGCGCGTCAGCCGCTCGTCGGCGCTGGCGTCGAAAGCGACGGGCTTTCCGATCGCCAAGGTCGCGGCGCTGCTTGCGGTCGGCTACACGCTCGACGAGGTGACCAACGATATCACCGGCGCGACGCCCGCCGCGTTCGAGCCGACGATCGACTATGTCGTCACCAAGATACCCCGCTTTGCCTTCGAGAAGTTCAAGGGTGCGGAAGCGACGCTCGGTACCGCGATGAAATCGGTCGGCGAGGTCATGGCGATCGGGCGCAACTTCCACGAGAGCGTTCAGAAGGCGCTGCGCGGACTGGAAACGGGGCTGACGGGCTTCGACGAGGTCGAGAGCCTGATTGGCGCGTCCGACGACGAGATCGAGGCGGCGCTGTCGATCCCCGGCCCAGACCGGTTGCTGATCGCCGCACAGGCGTTGAGGAGCGGCTTACCGGTCGAGCGCGTACATGCTATTACGTTCTACGAACCGTGGTTTCTCAATCGGATCGCCGAGATTATTGCGGCTGAGGCGGAGGTGCGGGGGAATGGGCTCGGCAATCTTGCCAAGCTCAAGGCAATGGGTTTCTCAGACGCGCGCCTCGCGACGTTGACCGGCAGCACCGAGGTCGAAGTCGCGGCCGCCCGCCGCGCCCTCGGCATTCGCCCGGTCTTCAAACGCATCGACACCTGCGCCGCCGAGTTCGAAGCCAAGACGCCCTACATGTACTCCACCTACGAAGCTCCGAGCTTTGGCACCCCAGAGTGCGAATCCGCGCCCACGGATGCGCGCAAAGTGGTCATCCTCGGCGGCGGTCCGAACCGCATCGGGCAGGGCATCGAGTTCGACTATTGCTGCTGCCACGCCTGCTTCGCGCTGCACGACGCGGGCTTCGAGACGATCATGGTCAACTGCAACCCCGAGACCGTCAGCACCGACTATGACACGTCGGACCGCCTGTATTTCGAACCGCTGACGGCCGAGGACGTGCTCGAAGTGCTCCACACGGAGCAGCAGAACGGCACGCTGGTCGGCGTCATCGTCCAGTTCGGCGGGCAGACCCCGCTCAAGCTGGCGCGCGCGCTCGAGGCGGCGGGCATCCCGATCCTTGGCACGACGCCCGACAACATCGACTTGGCCGAAGACCGCGAGCGTTTCGCCGCGCTGGTCGAACAGCTGGGGCTGCTGCAGCCGAAGAACGGCCTCGCCCGCTCGCGCGACGAGGCGATCGCGGTGGCGGAGGAGGTCGGCTACCCCGTATTGATGCGCCCGTCGTACGTCCTCGGAGGGCGCGCGATGGAGGTCGTCGAGACCCCCGCGCAGCTCGACACCTATATCCGCGAGGCGGTCCGTGCCTCGGGCGACTCGCCGGTGCTGATCGACCAGTACCTGCGCGACGCGACCGAGGTCGATGTCGACGCGCTCGCGGACGGCGAGACGGTCTTCGTTGCGGGTGTCCTTGAACATATCGAAGAGGCGGGCGTCCATTCGGGCGACAGCGCCTGCTCGCTGCCGCCGTACAATCTCCCGCCTGAGATCATCGCCGAGATCGAGCGGCAGACGGCGGTGCTGGCACGCGCGCTCGGCGTCCGCGGGCTGATGAACATCCAGTTCGCGGTCAAGGACGGGCTGGTCTATTTGATCGAGGTCAACCCGCGCGCCTCGCGCACCGTGCCGTTCACCGCCAAGGCGACGGGCATCCCGATCGCCAAGATCGCCGCGCGCGTCATGGCCGGCGAAAGCCTCGCCAGTTTCAACCTCGTCAAGCCGAATTGGGACCATATCGCTGTCAAGGAGGCGGTCTTCCCCTTCGCGCGCTTCCCCGGCGTCGATCCTGTCCTCGGGCCGGAGATGAAGTCGACCGGCGAAGTCATGGGGATCGATACTGATTTTGCTATGGCGTTCTACAAGAGCCAGCTCGGCGCGGGGACATTGCTGCCGACCGGCGGCACGGCGTTCCTGTCGGTCAAGGATAGCGACAAGCCCCAGGTCCGCGACATGGCGCGCGGCCTGCTCGACCTCGGCTTTGCGGTCGTCGCGACCGAAGGGACGGCGCGTTATCTCGCGGGCGAGGGGATCGACGTGACCCCGGTCAACAAAGTCGCGCAGGGTCGCCCGCACATCGTCGACCGGATCAAGGATGGCGCGATCGCCTTCATCTGCAACACCACCGAGGGCGTCCAGTCGATGAAGGACAGCCAGTCGATCCGCGTCGCGGCGCTGTACGGCAAGGTGCCCTACTTCACGACGGCGGCGGCGAGTGCGGCGGCGGTGCGGGCAATCGCGGCGGCGCGTGCGCGACCGCTTGAAGTCCGGTCGCTGCAGTCATATTATTCCGGCGCGCGTTAGGCGCTTCCTGGACATCGACGGCCGCCTGCGGTGGGTCTGCCACCGGGGGGCGCGTCGTCGGAAGCGCATTGAAGGGTGAAGTGAATGGCGACGGTCGACAAGCTGCCGATGCTGGCCGAGGGCCACAGCTATATGGTCACGACGTTGCGCCGCCTCAAGGAAGAGGAGCGGCCCGAGGTCGTGCTGATGATCGAGGAGGCGCGCGCCCACGGCGACCTCAGCGAGAACGCCGAATATCATGCCGCCAAGGAGCGCCAGGGCCAGATCGAAGCGCAGATCTACGATATCGAGGACCGGCTGGCGCGCGCCGTGGTCATCGACCCCAAGACGCTGTCGGGCGACAAGGTGGTGTTCGGCGGTACCGTCCGGCTGATCGACGAGGACGACAAGCCCGTGACCTATCAGATCGTCGGCCAGACCGAGGCCGACGCGCGCATCGGGCGGATCAGCTATTCGTCGCCGCTCGGCCGCGCGTTGATCGGCCGGCGGGTCGGCGAAGAGGTCGAGGTCACGACCCCGTCGGGCGACAAATACTACCAGATCGAGAAGCTCGAATTTATTTGAGGCCATTCTCAGGTCCGTCATGCTGGCGCACGCCAGCATCCACGGCGGTACGCGCGGACGCAACGTCCTCCTGCCGCGAAATGGATGCTGGCGTTCGCCAGCATGACGGCCAAAAGAAGAGCGGAAGGGCGAGCCAGTGAAACCCTTCAAGCCGCCGCCTGCGCTCGCCACCCGCGCCATCGTCGCGATGTGTGTCGTCGTGCAAGTCCTGCTGACGCTGGCGGGACCGCGCCTCGCCGCCGAGGCCGGTATCAGGTTCGGGCTGATCCCGTTGCGGCTCGTCGGCGGGGTCGCGGCGGGCGACTGGCGGCAGCCGCTGACGCTGATCACCTCGCTGTTCGTCCATGCCGGGTGGATGCACCTCGCGCTCAACCTCGTCTTCCTTGCTTGGGTCGGCAAATATGTCGAATGGACCGTCGGGGGCGGGCGCTTCGTGCTGCTATACCTCGCGGGCGGCATCGCAGGCGGACTGCTGCAGGTTGCGGTCGACCCGCACAGCAGCGGCGCGGTGGTCGGCGCGAGCGGCGCGATCGCCGGCGTCTTCGGAGCCTATGCCGTGCTGTTTGCGCGGTCGCGCGCCGCCGGACGCCGGGTGCTCGGCGTCGACGTTTCGTCGGAGGCGGCGACGTCGCTCTGGTACGCGGCGACATGGATCGGGCTGCAGCTCGCGACGGGTTATGTGTTCGGCAGCGACGCGCTCGGCAGCGGGCAGGGCGTCGCGATCTGGGCGCATATCGGCGGGTTCGTCACCGGGTTGATCTTCGCCCGGCCCTATGTGCGAGGGCCGCGGGTCTAGGGGCACCGCTCCCCGGCTTTCCGCAGCGCCCGAACTCCGCTATGACCCCGCCGATGCCCGCTTCCGCCGCTCGCGGCCCCGCTTTTCGTGCCGCGCTCGTCGCGGTGCCGCTGCTCGAACTGCTCGGCGGCGCGTCGGCGCGGCTTGGTGGGACGGTCGCCAACAATCCGTGGTACGATCAGCTCAGGCTCCCCGCGCTCCAGCCGCCGGGGCCGGTGTTCGGCATCGCGTGGGGTGTGCTCTATGCGCTGATGGGCGTCGCGGTCGCGCTGGTGTGGGCGACGCGCGCGCCGTTGCGCGGCGTGGCGCTCGGGCTGTTCGCGGCCCAGATCGCGCTCAACCTCGCGTGGGCACCGTTGTTTTTCGGGCAGCACCAGCTTCTCTACAGCCTCGTACTCCTCGCACTGATCTGGCTCGCGGCGGTGGTCACGACCTTCGCCTTCGGCCGCGTCAACCGCATCGCGGCGTGGTTGATGCTGCCCTATCTGGTGTGGCTCAGCTTTGCCGCCGGGCTCAACTTCGAAATCCTTCGTCTCAATCCGCACGGCGGCCCCACCGTGCTCGCTGAAAGGCCCTGAGCCATGCAGACGCAGAACCGCATTTTCGCCGACCTGTCGAAGGTCGCGACCTCGGCGATGGGCACCTTCGCGGGTGTCGGGCGCGAGATCGAGACCGCGACGCGCGCCAGGCTGCGCGAGGCGCTCGGTGGCCTCGACCTCGTCGAGCGCGACGAATTCGAGGCGGTCAAAGCGATGGCCGCCACGGCGCGCGCTGAGGTCGAGGTGTTGCGCGCCGAAATTGCGGCGATGCGTGCCGGAACGACCGCCGCATGAGGCTTATCCACAGCTTTTCCCCCAGCCCGCCGAGTCGCGCGATTGCACCGCGGGCGTCGGTGCGTCAGCGTCCGGCCATCGTGACCAGGGGGTGCCGCGCATGACGACGCAAGTCGATTTCGCCTTCGCCCCCGCGCCCGCCGCGCCGATCGACATGCTCGAGCATTATTTCAATGCGCACGGTCACGCCTTCGAGCGCAGCGGCGACGAGGAGATCACCGCGACCGTCACCGGCGAGTGGACGACCTACGAACTCCGCGCGATGTGGCGCGAGGACGAGCATGTCCTGCAGCTCATCGCGATGCCCGACATCCGCGTTCCCGACGCCAAGCGCGCGGCAATGTACGAGACGCTCGGGCTAATCAACGAGCAGCTGTGGATCGGCCATTTCGAGATGTGGGCCGCCGATGGCGCGCTGCTGTTCCGCCACGCGACGCTGCTCGACAGCGATGACGAGGACGAGGACATCGACCTGACGCTCGGTCAGGCGGAGATGCTCGTCGAGGCGGCGATCGACGAGTGCGATCGCTATTATCCGGTCTTCCAGTTCGTGCTGTGGGCGGGCAAGTCGCCTGCCGACGCCATCGAGGCGGCGCTGCTCGACACGGTGGGCGAAGCTTGACCTTCGCGGCGATTGCGGTCGAAGTCGCGGGCTGGACGGGTGCGCTGCTGATCCTCGCGGCCTATGTGTTGCTGTCGCTCGACCGCATCGTCGCGAAGTCGGTGACGTACCAGCTGCTCAACGTCGTTGGCGCGGCGGGCTTCATCGTCAACGGCGTCGCCAACCACGCGTGGCCGTCGGCGACGCTCAACGTCATCTGGATGGGCATCGGAGGGCTGGCGCTGTGGCGGATGCGGCAAGTCGGCTGATCGACCTCAGCCACGTCATCGAGGCGGGGATGACGACCTACAATGGCCTGCCCGCCCCGGCGATCTGCGACTATTGGAGCCGCGAGCGGTCAGCGGCGAACTACGATGACGGCGCGACCTTTCAGATCGGGCGCATCGACATGGTCGCCAACACCGGCACCTATCTCGACAGCCCGTTCCACCGCTTCGCCGACGGTAGCGACCTCGCGGCGCTCGATCTGGCGAGGCTGGCCCTGCTCGATGCCGTCGTCGTGCGCCAGCCATTCGAGGCGGGGCTGGAAGTCGGGGCGGCGGCGTTCGCGGGCGTCGCGTGTGCGGGCCGCGCGGTGCTGGTCCACACCGGCTGGAGCCGCCACTGGCGCACCGATGCTTATTTCGACGACCATCCGTTCCTGAGCGAGGCAGCGGCGCGACATCTCGTCGCCGCGGGTGCGGTCCTGGTTGGGATCGATTCGCACAACATCGACGATACACGCGTGCGGCGGCGTCCCGTGCACACCGCGTTGCTCGGCGCCGGCATCACGATCTGCGAGCACATGACCAATCTCGATGCGCTGCCCGACGACGGCTTCCGCTTCTCGGCGGTCCCACCGAAGATCTCCGGCATGGGGACTTTCCCGGTGCGTGCCTTCGCGAGTGTGGGCCGATGACCGGTCCGGCGCTGACCGACCTCGGCACCGTCTGGCTGCTCGGATGCGGCAACATGGGCGGCGCGCTGCTACACCGCTGGATGGCGGGGGGCCTGACCCGCGTCGCCATCATCGACCCCGCGCCGCGCGTGCTGCCCGACGGCATCGCGGCCGACGCCGCGCCGCCCGAAGGGGAGGGGCCCGATATCCTCGTCGTCGCGGTCAAGCCGCAGTTCCTCGGCGCGGCGGCGGCGAGCCTCGCGGGACGCCTCAAGCCCGATACGCTGATCGTCTCGATCGTCGCGGGCGCGTCGTGCGCCATGATCGCGATGCTGTTCGACGGGTGCCCGGTGGTCCGGACGATGCCCAATACGCCGGCGCGCCTCGGCCTGGGGATCACCGCGCTGTTCGCGCCGCAGGACGCGGGGCGCGACGCCGCGCAGGCGCTGATGGCGGCGGCGGGGGCGACGGTCTGGCTCAACGACGAGGGTCAGTTCGACGCGGTGACGGCAGTGTCGGGGTCGGGTCCGGCGTATGTCTTCGCCTTCGTCGAGGCCCTCGCGGCGGCGGGCGCGGCGGCGGGGTTGCCGCAGGCGCTGGCCGATGAACTGGCGCTGGCGACCGTCGGCGGCGCGGCGGCGCTGGCGATGCGGCGCGAGGAACCGCCCGCCGCGTTGCGTGTCGCGGTGACGAGCCCCGGCGGCACGACGGCGGCGGGGCTCGGCGTTCTCGGCGAGGGGCTGGAGCCCTTGATCGCGCGCGCCGTGGCTGCGGCGGCACGCCGCTCGCGCGAACTGGGCGATCTCGTATAGGATGCGCGCATGGCGACCGAACCGATCCTCTCAGCCTGGCTGACCGCCATCGCCCGCGACGGCTGGAGCGGTGCGCGAATCGATGCCGTTGCCGATATCGCGGGCGTCGCGGCGGGCGACGTCGCCGTCGTCCATTCCGACCGCTGGAGCGCGCTCGACGCCTTTCAGCGCGATCTCGATGTCGCGGCGCTCGCCGATGCCGGGGCGGATCGCGGCGCGACGGTGCGCGACCGGCTGTTCGCGCTGCTGATGGCGCGCTTTGACGCGGCGCAGGCGCACAAGGCGACACTGCGCGTGTTGGCGGGCGCGATGCCGCGCGACCCGGGCCTTGCGGCGTTTGCGCTGGCGCATGCGCCCCGGTCGGTGGCGCGGGTCGCCGACGCGGCCGGAGTCGATACCGGCGGATGGCTTGGGCCGCTGCGCGTTCATGCCCTCGTGCTGCTCGTGGCGCAGGTCGCCCGAACTTGGCTCAACGACGACGATGCCGATCTCGCGGCGACGATGATGGCGCTCGACGGCGCGCTCGAACGCGCCGAACGCTGGGCGCTGAGGATGTCGTCGCGCGCTACAGGCTCGCCTGCAGCGCCTGCACCATCGGACGATCCGGCGGCGGGATAAGCCCCGTCAGGACCGCCCAGAAGCCTGTCACCGCGCCCTGGCCCGCCGCCGCATACGCCGCCGCCATGTTGCCGCGCAGGGCCTCGAACAGCGCCGTCTCCAACGCCGCGCCGTCGGCGGTCAGGCGGAGCAACCGCTGCCGCCGATCGCGCGGCCCGACCTGCGTTGCGACCAGACCCTTCGCCTGCAACTCGCCCAGCACGCGGCTGAGCGACTGTTTGGTGATGTTAAGCAGCTGGAGCAGGTCGCTGACCGGCATCGCCGGACGGCGCGCGATGAAGTAAAGCGCGCGATGATGGGCACGCCCGAATCCCTTTTCGTCGAGCAGGTCGTCGGCCCCGCGCAGCATGTTCGTATAGCCGAAGTAGAGCAATTCGACGCCCCGCCGTATCTCCGCTTCGCGCAGAAACAACGGCGAAGCCACCGTCGTTGTCGGGGCGGTAAGTACGTCAGCCATGTTGACGTATCTGGCACAGATTGTTACACGCGGCAATCTTGCAGCGATATAAAACAAGCACAGCGGGGAGCGCGGGCATGATCGAAGCGACCTACGACGACCGCGACGGCTTCATCTGGTTCGACGGCGCGCTGCGTCCGTGGCGCGAGGCCAATGTTCACATCCTGACGCACGCGATGCATTACGCCAGCGCGGTGTTCGAGGGGCAGCGCTGTTATAACGGGACGGTCTTCGCGCTGTCGCAACATAGCCAGCGGCTGATCGAGTCGGCGCGGCTGCTCGGCTTCGAAATCCCGTGGACGCGAGAGCAGATCGACGCCGCGACCAACGAGGTCATCGCCGCCAACGGCTTCACCGATTGTTACGTCCGCCCGATCGCGTGGCGCGGGTCGGAACAGATGGGTGTTGCAGCGCAGCGTACGAAACCGCATCTGGCGATCGCTTGCTGGCACTGGGGCGCGTATTTCGGCGAGGCGGCGTTGGCCAAGGGCCTGCGCCTCAACGTCGCGCAGTGGCGGCGGCCTGCACCCTACACCGCGCCGACCCGGTCGAAGGCGGCGGGTCTCTACATGATCTGCACCCTGTCGAAGCACGCCGCCGCCGATGCGGGCTATGACGACGCGCTGATGCTCGACTGGCGCGGGCAGGTAGCCGAGGCGACCGGCGCCAACATCTTCTTTCTAAAGGACGGCGTGCTGCATACGCCGACGCCCGACTGCTTTCTCGACGGCATCACGCGGCGTACCGTCATGGGGCTGGCGCGGCAGCGCGGCATCGAGATCGTCGAGCGCGCAATCTGGCCTGAGGAACTCGAGACCTTCGAGCAGGCGTTCCTGACCGGCAGCGCCGCCGAGGTCGTGCCCCTCGCCGAAATCGGCCCATGGCGATTCGAAGTCGGCGCGCTGACGCGCGATCTGCAGGCCGACTACGCCCGACTGGTCCGCGGGGTAAAATAGGCACACCTGTCGTACATTGTGCACGTGCGAACGCGTCGCCGGTGCAACCCGGTTGCGCCGGGGATGTTGTTTCACTTGAACGTCATATAACTACCGCATAAGGACGTTGCGTCGGGCCGGCGCACCACGTCATGAAAAACGAGGCAATAATGCTCCGACCCATCCCGCTGCTGGCGATCGCCGGTCTCGCCGTGACGCTCTGGATCGTACCGTCGATCGGTACACAGGGTCAGGGCACCATCGGTCAACGCTTCAGCCACATCGACCGCGCGCTGGCGAGCGACAAAGGCGCGCCCGCCCTGCGCGCCGCCGATGCGGCTGTCGAGGCGACGCTGGCGCGCTCGCAGCCCGGCGCTACGCGGTAACGGCGGCTTCCACCCAATCGAGTCGGTCCTGCCCGAAGAACATCTCGCCGCCGACGAAAAACGTCGGCGCGCCGAAAACCCCGCGCGCCACGGCATCCTCGGTCGTCGCCTTCAACCGCGCCTTGATGCCGTCGTCGTCGGCAAGCGCCAACATTTCGGCCGCGTCGAAGCCGTTCGCCGTCAGTGCTGTGGCCAACTCCGCCGGATCGCCAAGATTTCGCGGCTGTGCCCACATCGCGGCGAACATCGCTTCGACATAGGCGTTAAAGCGCTCGTCGTCGCGCAGCCCCGTGGCAATCCGCATCAAAACAATCGTGTTGATCGGGAAAAAGGGGTTGGGGTTGAGGATAATGCCGTCGCGTTCCGCGAAGCGTGCCATGTCGGCGTTCATCCAGCGCCCCTTGGCGGGCACAGCAACCGGCGAGGCATTGCCCGTCGCCTTGAAGATCCCGCCGAGCAGGACGGGCACATAGTCGACCGTCGCCCCGGTGCGCGCGACGACGCCCTTCAACCGATGATGCGCGAGATAGGTCGTCGGCGACCCGAAATCGAACACGAACTCGATACTTCGGGGCATCAGAACTTCTCCGTCCAGGGGCGCAGGTCGAGCTCGTGCGTCCACGCATCGCGCGGCTGCGCGTGGAGCATTGTATACATCGCGGCGATGTGATCGGGTTCGAGAATGCCGTCGGCGGCCTTCATCGCATAGCGTTCGGGCCAGTTGTCGAGGATGAAGGCGGTGTCGATCGCACCGTCGACGACGACGTGCGCGACATGGATGCCCTCGGGTGCCAGCTCGCGCGCCATCGATTGTGCCAGCGCACGCAGGGCATGCTTGCCGCCGGCGAAGGCCGCGAACCCGCTGCCGCCGCGCAGACTCGCCGTCGCGCCGGTGAAGAGTATCGAGCCGCGCCCACGCGGCCCCATGCGCCGCGCCGCCTCGCGCCCGGTGAGGAACCCGGCGAGCGCGGTCAGTTCCCAGATCTTGCGGTATTTGCGCGCCGTCTCGTCGCGGACGGGGCAGGGGACGTTCGCGCCGATGTTGAACACCGCAACTTCGACCGGGCCGATCTCGGCCTCGACGCGGTCGAATAGCGCGACCATCGCATCCTCGTCGCGCGCGTCGCACCCGATCGGGACCGCGCGCCCGCCTTCCGCCGCGATGCGCGTGGCAAGCGGCGCGAGCGCGTCGGCGTTGCGGCGCACCGGCACTGCGACGAGGCCACCCCGCGCGAAAGCGGCGGCGATCGCGCCGCCGGTTGCGTCGCCCGCGCCGATGACGATGGCAGCTCCGGTCAGGCCTGCGGGCATATGATAATCTTCCCCAGTTGCGTTCCCGCCCCGATCATCCGGTGCCCCTCGGCGATGCGGTCGAGCGGCAGTTCGGCGGCGATGGCGGGCACGATTGCGCCGCTCGCGGCCAGCCGCAGGACCTCGGCGAGATCGTCGCGGTAGAACCCGTGATGCGTGTCCTTCCATTGCGTGATCAGGTAGCCGCGCAGCCCCTTGCCGCTGAGAAATTGCGCCTGCGCGCTGCGGCGCGGCGAGCCGAGGAGGGCGGCGGCAGCCTTGAGCGGATTCAACCCGCCACCGCCGCCCAGGCCGCCCTGGAAGCCGAACAGCACCAGCGCTCCGCCGTTGCGCAGCGCCGCCTCGCTGACCTTGACGTTGGGTCCGCCGACCCCGTCGAAGACGGCATCGACACCGCCGTCCGTTGCGGCACGCACCGCCGCTGCGATGTCGCCCGAGCGCGCGATCGGCGTCGCCCCTGCGGCGCGGACGAAGCCGCCGCGCGCCCCCGACGCAACGCCGTAGGTGTCGATGCCGAAATGCCGTCCGAGCGCCAGCAGGACCGATCCCACGCCACCTGCCGCGCCCCAGACCAGCATCTTCTCGACCGACGGTCGCGCGACGCAACGCGTCAGCATCTGAAACGCGGTCAATCCATTGAGGACGAGCGCCGCCGCCTCTACGCTACCGAGACCATTGGGAACGACGACGCAATCGGCGACCGGTACGACCGCAAAGCGCGCCGCGCCGCCGGTGACGGTAAGTGCCGCGATCCGCGTGCCGACGGCGATGCCGTGGCCACCGACGACGGTGCCGACGACTTCATAGCCCGGCGTAAACGGCAGCTTGACGCCGGGATACACGCCCATGCGCATGACGACATCGGCGAAGGCAATGCCGGTCGCATCGACGCGCACCAGGACTTCGCCCGGCCCGGGCACCGGCATCGCCGCATCGACGACCTCGACGCGCCCGGGCCCGCCGCTTCTGCGGACGATGGCCTTCCGGTTCTGCTCCATCGCCTCCTCCCCCGGCCCGATGCTAACCTGCTTCGGCCAGCGCGAATACCAGGCAACTCGTCGTCGCCGTCGCGATCAGCTTGCCGCGTGCATCGGTCAGCGTGCCACGCGCGGTGGCGACGCGCCGCCCCGAGGTGACGACCTCGCCGCGCGCCGTGACGCGCCCCGTCGCGGCGGTCATCGCGCGCAGATACGTCACGTTGAAATCGATCGTCGTATAGCCGACGCCCGCCTTGAGTGTCGTGTGCACCGCGCAGCCCATGCATGAGTCGAGCAAAGTCGCGGCATAGCCGCCGTGCACGGTGCCGATCGGGTTGTAATGCTGTTCGCCCGGCGTGCCGGTGAACTCGACCCAACCCTCGCCGCAGGCACCGCCGTCGAAGCCGAGCAGCGTGGCGATCGGCGCGCGCGGCTGCTCGCCCGCGAACATGCCACGGATCAACTCCAGCCCCGGCAGCGTCCGCAGCGCCTCGGCGGGGATCGCGCTCACTGGCTGCGCACGTGGCGATTGCAGCGCTTCAGCTCGGGCTCGCCGAACGTCATGGCACCTGCGGTGAAGGCGGTGACGCGGCCGGCGGTGTCGGCAACCGCCGCGCAGGCCGCGACGGCCAGGGCGGGCCGCGCATCGGCCATGCCGGTGCAGGTCGCGCCGTCGCAGCGCCAGACGCCGCCCTCGCCGACGATCTTCGTCTGGCTTGCGGGTGCGGCGAGCGTGGCGGTACCGGCGACCGGCAAGGCGGCAGCGGCGGAAGCGAAAGTCGTTGCAATTGCAGCCATCAGCAGTGTGCTACGCATCGGTCTTCTCCTTGGGTGAACAAACGCGGGGGTGGTGAACTGCGGGGTGATCAAAGATGGTCGAAACTGTCGTCGAGAATGTAGCGCAGCGCCGCGAGGCGGGGTTCGCCGAGTGTCTCGCGGATCTGCGCCTGCGCGTGCTGCCAGCCCGACGCTGCCGCGCGCAGACGCGTTGCACCGGCGTCGGTGAGCCGCAGCAGCTTGGCGCGACGATCATCGGGATCGGGTTCGACCGAGAGCAACTCCATGCGCTCGAGCGGCCTGACCAGCCGCGACAAGGTCGAGGCGTCGGTCGACAGCCGCTCCGCGAGCGCACCGATGCCGACACCCTGTGCGCGCCGCAAGCCGGCGAGGATACCGAGTTGCCCGACGGTCAGGCCGTGCGGGGCAAGCGCTTCGTCGTAGATTTGCGTCACCCGCCGCGCGACCCGGCGCAGCTTGAGCGCGGTGCATTCGCCGATGTTATCGGCGATTGGCTGCAAAAGTGGAGCGAGGGCGATCTTCGTCACACCTTCATGCTAAACCATCTGCAATTGCATGTAACGCAGAAAATGTTGCGTTGCCGCAAATAAGGCTTGCAGCGCGTCAAGCGAAAGACAGGGGTCAGTCGCAGGGCGCGGATTTTGGCCGCGCGGCATCAGCG
Source organism: uncultured Sphingomonadaceae bacterium (assembly GCA_964246975.1). Classification (GTDB taxonomy): domain Bacteria; phylum Pseudomonadota; class Alphaproteobacteria; order Sphingomonadales; family Sphingomonadaceae; genus Glacieibacterium. Next base: position 25,685 of record CAXTSL010000004.1, on the reverse strand, counting down.
GCGGCCCTGCTCTTGATGAGCAGGGCGCCGCCTGCCGCGATGTCACGCGTCGACCAGCGGTACGACGTCCTCGACCGCTTGTGCCGCCCCGCCCTTGGGCTTGCGTCCCTTTTTCGGCTTGGCGACGCCGGGGACGATCTCGAACGCCAGTGCGGCATCGCGGACATGCACCCGCACCTCGCCGCCGTGGACGAGCTTGCCGAACAGCAGTTCCTCGGCGAGCGGCTGCTTGATCTTTTCCTGGATCAGGCGGCCGAGCGGACGCGCGCCATAGAGCTTGTCATAGCCGCGCTCGATCAGCCAGGCTTTCGCGTCGTCGGCGACGCTGATGTGGACATCGCGGTCCTGCAGCTGGAGCTCGAGTTGCAGCACGAACTTGTCGATGACGCGCGCCACGACGGCGGGGGGTAGATAGTCGAACGCCACCGTCGCATCGAGGCGGTTGCGGAACTCGGGCGTGAACATCCGCTTGATCGCTTCCTCGTCCTCGCCGCTGCGCTCGATCGAGCCGAAGCCGACGCCCTCGCGCGCCATGTCGGCGGCCCCGGCGTTGGTCGTCATGATCAGGATGGTGTTCCTGAAATCGACCGTCTTGCCGTGGTGGTCGGTCAGCTTGCCGTTGTCCATCACCTGCAACAGGATGTTGAACAGGTCCGGATGCGCCTTCTCGATCTCGTCGAGCAGCAGCACGCAATGCGGATGCTGGTCGACGCCGTCGGTCAGCATGCCGCCCTGGTCGAAGCCGACATAGCCTGGAGGCGCCCCGATCAGGCGCGAGACCGTGTGGCGCTCCATATATTCCGACATGTCGAAGCGCAGCAATTCAACGCCGAGCGACGACGCGAGCTGCTTGGCGACCTCGGTCTTGCCGACGCCGGTCGGGCCGGAAAACAGATAGCAGCCGATCGGCTTCTCCGGCTCGCGCAGGCCGGCGCGCGCCAGCTTAATCGCCGAGGACAGCGCCGAGATCGCCGTGTCCTGGCCGTAGACGACGCGGCGCAGCTCCTCGTCGAGATTGGCCAGCACCTGCTCGTCGTCGGCCGACACGGTCTTGGCCGGGATGCGGGCCATGGTCGCGATCGTCGCCTCGATCTCCTTGATGGTGATCGTCTTCTTGCGCTTGCCCTCCGGCAGGAGCATCTGCGACGCCCCGGTCTCGTCGATCACGTCGATCGCCTTGTCGGGCAGCTTGCGGTCGTTGATGTAGCGCGCCGACAGCTCGACTGCGGCCTTGATCGCCTCGGGCGTGTACTTGAGCTGGTGGTGCAGCTCATAGCTCGGGCGCAGGCCCATCAGGATCTTGACCGAATCCTCGATCGACGGCTCGTTGACATCGATCTTCTGGAAGCGCCGCAGCAGCGCGCGGTCCTTCTCGAAATGGTTACGGAATTCCTTGTAGGTCGTCGAGCCGATGCAGCGGATCGCGCCCGACGACAGTGCGGGCTTGAGCAGGTTCGACGCGTCCATCGCACCGCCACTCGTCGCGCCAGCGCCGATGACGGTGTGGATTTCGTCGATGAACAGCACCGCATTGGGCAGTTTTTCAAGCTCGTTGACGACGTTCTTCAACCGCTCTTCGAAGTCGCCGCGGTAGCGCGTGCCCGCCAGCAGCGACCCCATGTCGAGCGAATAGATAACGGCGGGCTTGAGCACGTCGGGGACCGCGCCCTCGACGATCTTGCGCGCCAGCCCTTCCGCGATCGCCGTCTTGCCGACGCCCGGATCGCCAACATACAGCGGGTTGTTCTTGCTCCGCCGACACAGGATCTGGATCGTCCGGTCGACCTCGGCGTGGCGACCGATCAGCGGGTCGATCTTGCCGAGCTTCGACTTCTCGTTGAGATTGACGGTGAACTGCTTGAGCGCACTCTCGGCCTTGCCCGACGGCTTTGCGGCTTCCTTGGGTTCGGTTTCTTCCTTGTCGGGCTCGACGCCCTTGACCGCGCGCGTCTCCGACGTGCCGCCCTTGGCGATGCCGTGGCTGATGAAGCTGACCGCGTCGAGGCGGGTCATGTCCTGCTGCTGCAGGAAGAACACCGCATGGCTCTCGCGCTCCGAGAACAGCGCGACGAGCACGTTCGCCCCGGTCACTTCCTCGCGGCCCGACGACTGGACGTGGAGGATGGCGCGCTGGACGACGCGCTGGAAACCGGCGGTCGGGGACGGATCGACCGACGCATCGGCCTTGAGCACGGTCAACTCGGTGTCGAGATATTGCGTGACCTTGGCGGCGAGGTCGTCGACATCGACGGTGCAGGCCTTCATCACCGCCCCGGCGTGGGCGTCGGCGGTCAGCGCGAGCAGCAGATGTTCGAGGGTCGCATATTCGTGATGGCGGCGGCTCGCCTCGGCGAGGGCGTTGTGCAGGCTGTGTTCGAGTTCGCGGGTAAACGAGGGCATCGGGGTCTCCCGGGCTGGCGCGAAAAGGACTCTGCACCAGCGTCCCCGTCAATGTCACCCTGAACATCGCAAACTGCAAGGGGGGCGGGATCGTCGCACGGCATCGCCGCCTGATGAGCAACCCACATGTTATTTCACTGACGGAATGTAACAGCCTATTGCATTAGTCTTTACGTAAAATTAGTATTCTTGAAAGCGTTGCGTTGCGTCGGTGTTTCACAACAGGGAAGGATTCTCCGATGAAGCGCATGACCTCGATGCTTGGCATTGCCGGATTGACATTCGGTACCGCAGCCGCCGCCCAGACCGTCCTCGACACCAGCCTGCCCGCCGTAAACGGCAGCTATGGTGGTGGCACCGCGACGACCACGAGCAATGCCAACGGCACGACGACGACCGTCACCGGCCCCGGTGGCGGTGCCAACCGCGCCACCGCAACCCCGAACAGCTCCTGGTATCAAAGCGATGTTGGCGGCGGCGGCACCGCCGGTATCACGAAAACCTACACCAACGACGGCAACGGCGCGGCGTATTTCGCCACGGTCGACGGCAACAGCAAAGGCGACCTGCGCCACAATTTTTCGGCACCGGTCGCGCTCGGCTCGCTGAGCAGTCTTTCCTATGATTTCTATCGCGACAGCTCGTCGACGACGCCGACCGCATTCGCGCCGACCTACCGCCTCGACATCCTGAAGAACGGCAATTTCGCAGGTTCGCTGGTCCTCGAATATGTCTATCAGAACCAGACCCCGGCACCGACCGGCGTCTGGACGACGATGTCCGCGACGCTCAACAGCGGCATCTTCTGGGCAACCAACGCCGCGCTCGGACCGACGTTCGCCGATGCCAACGGGGGCCAGAAGACGCTTGCAGCGTGGATTGCCGCCAATGCGGGCGATAATCTGACGGTTATCGGCGTGTCGAGCGGGGCGGGCTCGGGCTGGAGCTTGGGTGTCTTCAACGGCGCAATCGATCACTTCGCCTACGACTTCGCCGGCGGTCCCACGGCGAATTTCGACTTCGCCGTCGCGGGCGTTCCCGAACCGGCGAGCTGGGCGCTGATGATCGGCGGCTTCGGCCTTAGTGGGACGATGCTGCGCCGGCAGCGGCGGGCGTTCGCGGCCTGATCACGCGACGCGAGACCCGGCGTGATGCCGGGTCTTTGCTTTTCATCGCGATGTACGAAAAAATGGAGCGGCGCGAACTTCGCGCCGCTCCATTTGTCGTGCTTCTTTCGCTCAGGCAGCGACTGCGGTGCGACGCCGCAGCGCGATCCCGGTCATCGCGAAGCCCGCAATGAGGAGAGCCCATGAAGCGGGTTCGGGGACATTCCCCGCGCCGAGCAGGGTTACCGCACCGAGGCGGTTGTCGCCGTAGGTCGGGCCGCCGTTGACCGAATAGCCGAAGCTTTGTGACAGGCGCAGTCGGACCAGCGAACCGACTGTCGCGAACTGCTGGCCGGGATAATAGGTCAGGCCCGGATCGGCAGTGGTGAAATAGCTGATCGGGATCGCCGCTTCGAGGCCGAGGCCATCGCCGCTTGCGGAGACGATGATGCCGCTGGCTGCGATCGGTCCGCTGAGGCCGGGCACGAAGACGTTCTGGTTCGCCGTACCGAGTTCGAAACCGATATCCGAGCCGTTGCCATTGGCCGGATCGATATCAAAATAAAGGTTGTTGAACGTGCCCGCGCTGGCACCTCCGGACGACGGGTCGGCGCGCAGATAGGTATAGACATAGCCGTTCTGGCTGCTGAGGTAGATCGAATAGGCGACGTAGGCGCTTTCTCCGGTCGGGGCTCCGAAATTGCTGTTCGGCGCGGCGGGATTATAGGTCACGGTCGCGGTCGCTGCGCCATAGACAGCATCATAGCTGCCATCGACGACGATCGCGTGCGCGGCGGTGGTGGACAGCATCGCAAGTGCAGCAAGAACAAGCGTTTTCATGGTGAGGCTCCTGAGTGGCGGTTGCTCGCCCCGAGAAGCAACACAGGGCTGTCTAAAGCCAAGCAAATACCATGCCAACAAGTTAGCGATACGTTAACGTAACTGTAAGTCACTCAAACAACGCTACGAAGTTGGTTGAGATCGCTACCTGACAAGCAACAGTCGATACCGAACTGTAAATAATACCGACAGTTTTCGTTAATCTAAATGAAGATTTTTTTACAAGAACGGCGGCGAGGTTGCCCCCGCCGCCATTCGGATCGGCAGTTCAGGCGGCGACGACGTGTGCGCGACGACGGCGAGCGGCGAAGCCTACACCAGCGAAACCCGCGACCATCAGGCCCCACGTTGCGGGCTCGGGCACGACCGACAGCGTGATGTCGTCAAGACCGAAATCATTGCCCTGGAGGTCGGTGTTCTGGTTGATGATGCTCAGGGTAATCGACGTCGTGCCCGGCGCGATGACGAAATCCGAACCGATGCCCTGCCAGACGCCGGTGGTGCCGGGCGCGCTGAAGTTGCCGAGGCTGACCGTCGCACCCACGTTGGGCGTCGCGGTGAATTGCAGCAAGGCCGGGCTCTGGAAATACACCGACGAGACGAATGCCGAAAAATTATAGGTGCCCGAACTGACCGCGATCGGGGCCGACTGCCAGACGATGGTGTTGGCGACGCTCGAACCGTTGACGACCATGTAGTTGCCGGCGGGGGTGCCGAGCGTGTGATCCGAGAAGTCGGCGAACGAGGTGTGCGTTGCGAGGGCGGTGTGCGCGACCGAATACTTGGCTTCGCCCATCTGGGCTTCGGCACCGACGGGAACGAACGTGTAGGATGAGGTGAAGCCGGTGTTGCCCGCTTCGAAGTCGCCGTTGACGACCGTCAACGCACTGGCCGAAGTCGCGACGGCGAAAGCGCCGGCGGCGATGATGAGATGATGCATGGATACGCTCCTGGAGACAAAATGGCCTTCAACAGTCGGACACGCACGTTTCGTGCCAAGAACAACACTGCAAATTCGCCAATGAAAACAAGGCCAAATTTTCGGCAGTAGGATCGGAGTGTAAGCAATTCCGACACTTGCGCAGCTTGCGCCGGCGCGTTGGATGCCGCTGCCACAACAAAAAGGGGCGGCGGGTTACCCCGTCGCCCCTATCCGACCGACGAATTGCTTTCAGGCAGCGACGGTACGCGTCCGACGGCGGGCAGCAAGGCCGGTCATCGCGAAGCCGACGATCATCAGGCCCCAGGTCGCGGGCTCGGGCACCCCGAGCGGCGCGCTCTCGAACGCGATGTTCGACAGTCCCGGGTTGGATCCGTTGGTGGCAACCACCTTGTACTGGATGTAGCGACCAATGAGGCCCGCAACACTTTCCGTATCGAGGAACGCAGCGGGGACCGCGGGCGCGACGGGCGCGGACTTGGTGAACGTATAGGTCGCGCCGACCGCAGTGGTGAAGGTCGCATCGGTGAACGCGGTAAGCGAATAGCTGGTGGTGAAGTCGAAATTGCCGCCGACGAAACCGCCATTGCCGCCGCCCGAGGTGACCCGGTCGGTCACGAATGCCGTCGCCAGGCTATAGACCGCCCCGAGATCGAGGTTGAGGAACGAATTCGCGCCCTCGCCGAACGAAGCCCAGTCGGTCGTATCCGAACCCGCACCCTGATCGATCGCGAAAAAGTCGTTGTAGCCGGGATAGCTCGACGAGCCCGTCGCGCTGACGGGAACGATCGTCGCCGACTGCGCGGCCGAGCCGAGGATCACGGCGAGAGCGGCGGCCTTCATCGCGTGGCGCATCGTGGTCTCCAAGGGTTCGATGACTGGTACAGTTCCACCCGTGCAAATCCCATGCCAGTCCGCAGGGATCGACAAACCGGAGTAAAATCAACCTAGTCGGGTTAACAGAGGCTAAAGCCTGTAAAATATTCCGACACTATGCAAGCCGACAGTCGGTAGCCGAACGCCAGCAGCACCCGAACTGGTCGGTGCCGCAGCGCTCGTACGATCGCGATCAGGCCGTGACGTGCAGGGTCTTTCGACGACGCGCCGCGAAGCCGGTCATCGCGAAGCCGACGATCATCAGGCCCCACGTCGCTGGCTCGGGGACGGCATCGGCGATGACGATATTGTCGACGACCGGCGACCCGCCGCTGAGCGGGTTCTGCGACAGGAACAGCGCCGCGGTCGAGCCGGTGGCGACGAAATTGGCAGTCAGCGTCACGCCCGGGTTGGTACCCGACGGCAGGACGACGCCGAGCGAATTGAACACGCTGTTGCCGTCGACCGACGCGAGGAACTGATACGGCGCGGGAACGAAATTGTCGCCCGACAGCAGCAGGCTGATCGTGTAAGTCTGGCCGTTAGTCAGGCCGGTGATGGTCCGCGACGCGCCCGTCGGGCCATTCTCGTTGAGCAGCAGCGCATTGTCGCTCGTGCCGATCTTCTGCGCCAGATAGGCCCCGCCGGTGAAGGTCCAGCCGCCAAAGTTGTTGATGAAGAAATAGTCGGTCGGCCCGAAGCGGTCGCTGGTGTCGTTGAGCAGCAGCCC
>CAXTSL010000004.1:5386-18783 GCA_964246975.1 uncultured Sphingomonadaceae bacterium | reverse complement strand
CGGCTCGACGGGGAGCTTCGTGCGGTCGTTGCCGAACTCGGTCAGCAGGAACATGCCCATGAGCAGCAGCCCGCCGCCGACAAAACCTGCGTTGTCGAAGTTCTCGCTGAAAACCACCACCGCGTTGCCCGTGGCGGCGGAAAGGAGCAATGCGCTAGCTGCGACGATCGTGCTGAGACGCATCGGAAAATCCTTACTTCGGGTCAATATCTTAGACGCAGCAAAAATCGTGCCAGTTCAGACTAGCCAAGGTCAATCAAGCGTTTGCCGCTTCGACCGTCGTTATCGTGCCACGCAAGTGTAAAGTTTTCCGACAGTCGGACTGTGTTCCGGCCTATGCAGCGATCCCCGCGTTGAACGGCGAATCCTTGTCGGGCCGCAGGTCGCCGGGCAGGCCCAGCACGCGCTCGGCGATGATGTTGCGCAGGATTTCGTCGGTGCCGCCGGCGATGCGGAGGCCCGCCGACCACATATAGCTGCCCTGCAGCCGCGCCACGTCGGGGTCGATGCCCGCGCCGGTGACGAAGCCCGCGCTCTCGTTGAGATCGAGCGCGAACGCCGCCATTTCCTGCATCGTCTTGGCGACGACAACCTTGGAAATCGATTGTTCGGGCCCCGGCATCGCGCCCTTCGACAGCGCCGACAGCGCGCGCATCTGTGTCAGTTTGATGCCCTCGTCGGCGATATAGCTCGCCGCAATGCGCTGGCGCACGTCGCGCGCCTCGATGGCGGGACCGAGGTTGGTCTCGATGCCCTTGGCCATCGCCAGCAGCGTCGCATAGCCCGGCGCGTGGCGCGGCTTGCCGCCGACCGCGAGGCGCTCGTTCATCAGCGTCGTCAGCGCGACTTTCCAGCCGTCGCCCTCGGCCCCGACGCGGTGCGAGTCGGACACGCGCACGCCGGTGAAGAACACCTCGTTGAAGTCGCTGCCCCCCGACATCTGCTTCAAGGGTCGCGCCTCGACGCCGGGGGCGTGCATGTCGACGATGAACATCGTCAGCCCCTTGTGCTTGGGCTTCGACGGGTCGGTGCGGCAGACGATGATGCCATAGTCGCTGAGGTGGGCGTTGGTCGTCCAGACCTTCTGGCCGTCGATGATCCAGTCATCGCCGTCCTTCACCGCCTTGGTTCGGATGCCCGCGAGGTCCGACCCCGCGACGGGCTCGGAGAACAGCTGGCACCAGACCTCCTCGCCGCTCAAGGCCTTGGCGACATAGCGGTCGACCAGTTCGGGCGTGCCGTGGCTGAATACCGTCGGGATGCACATGCCGAGACCGATCGAGAACAATTCGGTCGGCGCGTGGTAGCGGCTTTCCTCCTGCCCGTAGATGATCGAGTTCATCGGGCCGAGGCCCTGGCCGCCCATCGACTTGGGCCAGGTGATGCCGGTGTAGCCCGCCGCGTACTTCGTCGCCTGCCAGCGCTTCGACCGCGCAACGAAATCGGCGCGGTCGGTGGTGTCGGGGACGTCGCGGAACTCGCCGATATTGGCGTCGAGCCAGTCGCGGACCTGCGCGCGGTAAGCGGCCTCGGCGGGGGTGTCGTTGAAGTCCATGGTTCGGTCCTTCTTAACTTTCGTCATTCCCGCGAAGGCGGGAACCCAGTCCACTTCGCAATGACGCCAGCGAAGCTGACGAATTTCCTGTGAAGCGGGCTAGGTCCCCGCCTTCGCGGGGATGACGGCCTGCTTGTCGGACGACCGTGCTCACGCCGCCGCCGCATTGCGGCGCTCGAGCGCGCGGACCAGCCGGTCGGCCCACCAGTTGCGCGACCCGAGCGCCGCGACCACCGCGCGGTTGCGGCGGTAATAGAATTGGCAGTCGCTTTCCCAGGTGAAACCGATGCCGCCGTGGAGTTGGACATTCTCTTCGGCGCAATAGGCGAGCGCGTCGAGGCTGGCGACGCGCGCCGCCGCCGCCGCCTGCCGCAGTTCGCCCGCGCCTTCCGCCATCGCCCAAGCCCCGTGCAGCGCGTGCGCGCGCGCCAGTTCGAGCTTGATATACATGTCGGCGCACTTGTGCTTGACGCCTTGATAACGCCCGATCTTCTGGCCGAAGGCGGTACGTTCCTTGGCGTAGGCGACTGCCATCTCCATCGCCCCCGATGCCGTCCCCAGCGCCTCGAACGCCGTCAGCACGGCGGCGCGGTCGAGCCAGTCGTGATAGCTGCCGGGGTCGCCGAGCGGCTCGGCGGGCGCGTTGGCCAGCGTCAGCCGGCCGTGGCGGCGGACGAGGTCGAGCGTTTCGGCCCCCTCGCGCGTCACGCCGGGGTCGGTCAGGTCGATCAGGTACAGCTGCACCCCGTCGGGGCCGAGTGCGGAGACGATTGCAACATCGGCGGCCATCAGGTCGGCGACGGGAACCTTGACCCCGGTGATGCGATCGCCGCTGACCTTGGCGGTCGCGGCGGCGGGCGACGCGGCGGTGCCTTCGCCCCAGCCGGTGCAGCCGATCAGCGATCCTGCCGCAAAGCCGCTCAGCCAGCGCGCCTGCTGCGCCTCGTTGCCGACGAGCAGCAGCGCCTCGGTGGCGAGCAGGCTCGACAGGAACGGCACCGGCGCGAGGCTGCGCCCGAACTCCTCCGCCAGCACGCACGCCTCGTCCGAACCCAGCCCCAGTCCGCCGAGCGCCTCGGGCACCCGCGCGGCGGTCCAGCCGAGTTCGACGATGGCGTTCCAGAGCATCGAATCGTAGGGCGCGTCGGATGCCATTTGCGCCCGCGCCACCTTGGGTCCGGCGCGCTCGTCGAGGAAGCGCCGCGCCGACGACCGCAGTTCCTTGGCATCGTCCGAAAAGTCGAAATTCACGCGCGCGCTCTCCCCAGAGATTGTCGGCACTTTACGTTAACGTCAGCCTGACACAAGCCCCGGCGTGCGCTATGTTAGCTGCGCAATACGCAGGAGACGCGCCGTGGACAGCTATGAGATCAAGGCCGCCGACGAGTTGATGGAGGGCGCGACGCCCGAGGAACGCGCCGCGCTCGCGGGTTGGGCGGGTGCGCTGCTGGCGATCCGCGAAGGCAGCGAGGACGGCTTTGGTAAGGCGCGCGCGGCGTTCATGGCGACTGTCGACAGCGCCGTGGCTTGGCCGCTGATCCGCCGCCTCGGCGATGCGATCAAGCGCAATGCGTGGGACGAGCGCAGCACCGCCGAGCGCGCCGGGGTGGCGGGCGCGACGGCGATGATCGCGCTGTTCGGCGGGACGTTCGCAGCCCTCGCCGCGCTCGGTACCGCAGCGGGGGCACCGCTGTGGATCGTCTTCGGCAGCGGCGATGGGCTGGCACGGCGTCTGGTCAACAGCGGTGCCGGGACGGCGGACGCGGTTATCCTGAATTGAGGCGATCGCGCCGGAGTGGGCAGTGGCGCGCAGCCCTGGTGCTCGCGATTCTTGCCGTGCCGGCGGTCGCGGTGGCGGTCGTGCCGGACAACGGCTCATCCGACCAGATCACCGTCACCGCGACCAAGCTGCGGCCCGAGGAGGCGCGCGACCGTGCCGACACGTTCGTCCGCTCGCTTGGCGTGCTAAGTGGCGAGGCGACGCTGGCGCGATGGGTCGAGCCGGTCTGCCCCAAGGCGCTCAATCTCGCGCCGCAGTACGCGGCGATCGTCGAGACCAAACTGCGCGCCATCGCGACAGCGGCGCGCGTTCCTGTCGCGCGGACGCCGTGTCACGCCAACATTGCGGTCAGCTTCGTGCCCGATGGCGGCGCGGTCGTTCGCCAGATCGCCGCCAAGTCGCCGCGTCGCTTCGCCGAACTGGCGGGGTCGGCGCGTGCCGCACTGCTCGACGGCACCGCGCCGATACGCTGGTGGTACGCGACGGGGCGGCGGCACAAGGACGGCGTTGCGGCCTCGACAGCGCCGCCGCCGATCATGGTCGGCAGCGGTGAGGGCGGCGGGTCGGTGCTGCCGACGCTCGATGGTGGGTCGTACTCGTCCTATGGCGACAGCCTGCTGGCGACGCCGACGGTGCGCGTCCTGACCGGCGCGACGGTCGTCGTCGACATCGCGCGCACCGACGGGCTACCGCTTGACGCGGTGGTGTCCTACGCCGCGATGGTGGCGTTTGCCGAAATCAAGGCCGCCGATTTTGCGCCGCCGTACTCGATCCTTGGATTGTTCCAGCCGGGCGGCGCGCGCGGCCTGTCCGACTGGGACCGCGCCTTCCTCGCGGCTTTGTATCGCGTCCCGCACGCGCGCGCCGGGCGGCAGCAACGCGGTCTGCTGGTGCGCGAGATCGTCGCGGCGTTGCCTGCGCCCTGACTGCTCCTCCCCCTGTTCAGGGGGAGGTGGCGCGGAGCGCCGGAGGGGGCTCCCGGCGGAGGGCGGGCCCCCTCCGTCGGCTACGCCGCCACCTCCCCCTGAAGAGGGGGAGGAGCAGTCAGGCGGAATCTCGCCAGATAATCATAGTCGGGCCGGCACGTCGCAAGCACCGCCCGCGCCACCTCCGGCACCGCAATCGCCCGCGTATCCGGCGCGCCGAACCCCGTCGAGGCCTCGACCGCGCCGTACCAGTGGCTGCCCCAGATGCCGTCGGTGGCGCGGCGACCCGGTTCCCACGCCAGCATCGCCGGGTCCCACGCGATGCCCAGCGCGGCGCACAGGTGCGCCAGCACGCCAGCCGGATCGGCCAGGATGTCGGCAGCATCGACGACCGGCGGGGCGTGGCCGAGGCTGTCGGCCTCGCGGTCGAAATAGGCGCGCTGACGGGCGAGGCCGAGGTGGCCTGCGTTGACGGTGACGCGCTTCGCCGCATAGCTGGCGATGACGCGCGCGGGGTCGCGGATCAGGAAGGCGTGGACGTGGTCGGGGAGGTCGCCGCCCAAATCCGCAATGCCGACCGGGCCCACCATGTGGTGCGCCATATGCTTCTGGTACCAGATGGGGGCAGGGCAGGGGCCGCTCATCGTCCGCGCCACCGATTGCCAGTCGCAGTCCATCGCCGCGATCACCGCGTCGCGCATTGGCTGATCGTCGCCGGTCGCCCTGAGGTATGCGCCGTAGAAGGGTTCGTCGGTGACGACCGTGTCGGCGCGCGCGCCGAAGCTGCGCATCAGCGCGGTCGACAGGTTGCGCGGCCCCGACCACATCGCGATGCGGACCGTCATGTCTGCGCGTCCTTGAGCGCGTCGTAGAGGCCGATCAGCCGCGCCGTGACGGGGCCGGGCAACGGCGCGGGCAGGGCGCGCGTGGCGATGCTCGCGACGGGCGTGATGCCGCCGAAGGTGCCGGTGACGAACGCCTCGTCCGCCGTGAGCAGGTCGGTGGGAGCGAAGTTGCCGATCGCGAGCGACAGGCCGTTGGCGCGGCACAAGTCGATGACCTTGGTGCGCGTGACGCCGTTGAAGCAGTGTTCGCCGCTCGACGTGCGGACTTCGCCGCGCACGACCCAGAAGAAGTTGGTCGCGTTGCAGCTCGCGATATTGCCGAACCCGTCGCGCATCAGCGCCTCGTCGGCCCCCGCCGCAATCGCCTCGTTGAGCGCGAGGATCAGCGGCAGGCGGCTGTGCGAGTTGATCCGCATGTCGAACATGCGGCGCGGCGTCGTCCGCACGCTCGCGGTGTGGAGGCGCAACCCCTCGGTCCACAGCGACGGCGCGGGCTGCTTGTATTCGGCGAGAATGACCACCGTCGGTCGCCCTAGCGCGTTGCGCGGATCCTGGTTCGCCGCCGACTTCTCGCCGCGCGTCACCATCAGCCGCAGGTGCGCGCCGTCGTGCATCGCATTGGCAGCGAGCGTCGCACGCAGCGCCGCCGCGAATTCGGCACGGTCCATCGGCAGGTCGAGCCCGATCGCCGCCGCCCCGGCGAACAGCCGGTCGAGATGCTCGCTCTCGAACAGCAGCGCCCCTTTGTGCAGCCGCAGCCCCTCCCATACCCCGTCACCGAGGACAAAGCCCGCGTCGAACACCGACACCACCGCCTCGGCGCGCCGTACCAGCGCGCCGTTGAGCCAGATCGACAGGTCGGCATTGCGCGGGTCGGGCGCGAAGTCCTGGCTGCCCGCCATCAGGGGCGCGCGTGGCGCGGTTCGTACAGCCCGAGCCTGCCGCCGCCCGGCATGACGATGCGCGTCGTCCGGCCCCAGCCCTGCACGCCTTCGGTCTCGCACGTCACCCCCTTCGCCGCGAGCGCCGCGACCGCCGCGTCGAGGTCGTCGCACATCAGGTACATCTCGTGGCTGTAGCTGGCCGAGGGGTGCACCGCCGTTTCGGTCGCGGGCAATTTGAAGATCAGCCAGCCGTGGCCGACATCGACATGCGGCAGGTCGAGCGCGTCGCGGAGGAGCGCCTTGTCGGCCTCGGCATCGGTCGAATAAATCATCACGTGCGCGCCGGTGATCATGCTGGTTTCCCCTTCAGCCCTTGCGGAACAGGCTGTCCGCCGCGCTCCGGAACCGGCCCGCGCCCTCGCGCTTGGCCTCGGTACGCGCCACTTCGCCCTTGAGCGCCGCGATGCGCGCGTCGAGTTCGCCCAGCGACAGCCGGTCGAGGTCTTCGGCGAGCAACTGCGCGAGCGCCGAATCCTTGCGCGGCGGCGGCGAAATATCGTCGGTGTCCATGGCGCGAAAGTTTGACCTCGTCGCATCCCAAGTCAATATCGCGCGCATGGACGATATTCCCGCAACGATGACCGCCATCGACCCCGCGAGCGCGGGCGGCCCCGAACTGCTCGTTGCGGTATCGCGCCCGGTGCCGATGCCGGGCGAAGGCGAGGTGCTGATCCGCGTCGCCGCCGCCGGGGTCAATCGTCCCGACGTGCTCCAGCGCCTCGGCCTGTATCCGATGCCGCCGGGGACACCGTCGATTCTCGGCCTCGAAGTCGCGGGCGAAATCGTCGTCGGATCGGGACGCTGGGCAGTCGGCGACAAAGTCTGCGCGCTGATCGCCGGGGGTGGCTATGCCGAATATGCCGTCGCCCCGGCGGGCCAGTGCCTGCCGGTCCCTGAAGGTGTGAGCCTGACCGACGCGGCGGGGCTGCCCGAGACCTATTTCACCGTCTGGTCGAACCTTTTCGAGCGCGGGCGCGCGACGGCGGGCGAGACGGTGCTGATCCACGGCGGCACCAGCGGTATCGGGGTGACGGCGACCCTGCTGGCGAAGGCGCGCGGGCTGACGGTCATCGTCACCTGTGGCAGCGCGGCAAAGTGCGCGGCGTCTCTCAGCCTCGGCGCGGACCACGCCATCGACTATAAAAGCCAGGACTTTGCCGCCGAAGTCAAAACCATCACGCGAGGGCGCGGCGTCGATGTCGTCCTCGACATGGTGGGCGGCGACTATATCGCGAAGAACATCGCCAGCCTTGCCGATGACGGGCGGCACGTCTCGATCGCCTTCCAGCGCGGACCCAAGGCCGAGGTCAATTTTTTCGACGTCATGCGCCGCCGCCTGACGCTCACCGGCTCGACCCTGCGCCCGCGCCCGGTAGCGTTCAAGGCAGCCATCGCCGCAGCGCTCGAGCGCGAGGTCTGGCCGCTCTTCGCTACGGGCAAGCTGCGCGCGGTGACCGATACGGTGCTACCGCTCGCCGAGGCGGCGGGGGCGCACCGGCGAATGGAGGCGGGCGAACATGTCGGAAAGATCGTCCTCTCTCTTTGATCCTTTCCCGCAAAGCGGGAGTGGGGTCGCGCGTTAGCCGCTCCACCCCCCTAAGTCCCCGGCCCGCACCGCCGTTTAACCCCTTACGCCCGTCGCATCGCGGGCGGGAGGGTGCGATGTCGGCGATGTTCAGGCCTCCGATCGCCGTCGCCAGCGCGATCGGCTGGCGGCAGGTGTTCGGCTTCGGCCACGGCGACGAGGCGTTCTGGGCGCGCGTGCGCGGCGCGCAACTGGCGATCCTCAACCGCTACGTGCCGTTCAACGTCGCGCTAATGGTCGCCAATCTCGGCATTCTGACCGTCGTGCTTCGCGACACCGTCGAGCCCGGCTTCGTCGGCGCGTGGGGGCTGGCGATGACCGGCCTCGCTGGTGTCTGGCTGGCACGCTGGCACCGGACGCGTGGGCTTCCCGAACAGACCGCCGCTACCGCGCGCCAATTCTGGACGGTCAGCGGCGAAGTCGGGTGCTTCGGCATCGCCTGGGGCGCGATGATGCTCCGCCTGCTGCCGATGGTCACCGTCGAGAATCAGATGGTCCTCGCGCTGCTGTCGGCGACGGCGATGGGGGCGTGCGGGTTCGCCGCCGCGATGCTGCCGGTGTGCGGCGCGGCGGTGGTGATCAGCATCGCGGCGGCGACGCTGCTCGGCCTGCCGTATTGGTCGCCGCTGTCGTCGCCGTTGATCTGGCTGTCGTTCGCGACCTTCACCATTCTCATCCTGCGCGGCATCGTCGTCACCAGCTTTGCAATGATGGCGCGGATGCGGACGCAGGCCGACCATGCCGAGGCGAGCGCGACCATCGGCCTCCTCCTCAACGAGTTCGAAGCCAACGGCAGCGACTGGCTAATCGAGGTCGATGACCACAGCCGCCTGACGCACGTCTCGCCGCGCCTGTGCGAGGTCTCCGGGCGGGCCCGGGCGGTACTCCTCGGCGCACCGTTGGTCGGCCTCATCGGCCCCGACCGCCGCGATGTCGCCGTGCGCGGCGCGGTGCGCACGCTGGCGCGCCAGTTCGCGGCGCGCACGGCGTTCCGCGACCTGTCGTTCCCCGTCGCGGTGCGCGGCGAACTGCGCTGGTGGTCGCTGACCGGCACCCCCAAACTCGGCCACGACGGCAGTTTCGCAGGGTATCGCGGCGTCGGCACCGACGTCACCGAGGCGCGCCGCGCCGCCGGGCGCATCGCCGAGCTGGCGCGTTACGACCCGCTGACCGGCCTCGCCAACCGCGCGCTGATCCGCGAAACCATCGACTGCGCGCTCGTCGAGGGTGGCTGCGCGCTGCTGTTCGTCGATCTCGACCGCTTCAAGTCGGTCAACGACAGCCACGGCCACGCGGCGGGCGACGTTCTGCTGCGCGAGGTCGCGGCGCGGCTGCGCGGCGTCGCGGGCCACGCGGCGCGGCTGGGTCGACTCGGCGGTGACGAGTTCGCCATCGTGCTGACGCCGCCCACTGCGCGCCGCGCCGAGCGGCTTGCCGGAGCCATCGTCGCGGCGCTGTCGAAGCCCTTCCTCGTCGACGGCCAGACGGTCGTGATCGGCGCAAGCGTCGGCTGGGCGCTCGGTCCCGCCGACGGCGCGAGCGTCGATGCGCTGCTGCGCGCCGCCGATCTGGCGCTCTACGAGGTCAAGGGCGCGGGACGCGGCGCGGCGTGCCGCTACGTTCCCGCCATCGCGGCGCGCGCCGGCGAGCGCCGCGCACTCGAAGGCGATCTGGCGCGCGCGCTCGACCGCAACCAGCTCAGCCTCGCTTTCCAGCCTATCGTCGAGGCCAGCGATGAGCGCATCTCGGGCTTCGAGGCATTGCTGCGCTGGACCCACCCGACGCTCGGCAACATTCCGCCGGTCAAGTTCATCCCCGTCGCCGAAGACACCGGGCTGATCGTCCGCATCGGCGCATGGGTCATCGAGCAGGCATGTGCCGAAGCTGCGCGCTGGCCCGCCGACATCCGCATCGCGGTCAACCTGTCGGCGCTGCAGTTCGACGATCCCAACCTCGTGCGCACCATCGAACGTGCGCTCGGCGCCAACGATATCGCGCCCGACCGGCTCGAGCTGGAGATCACCGAAAGCGTCTTCCTCAACGAGCGTCCCGCCACGGCGGTCACCATCGCGCGGCTCAAGGCGCTCGGCATCCGTTTCGCCCTCGACGACTTCGGCACGGGCTATTCGTCGCTCGGCTATCTCCGCAAGGCCGAGTTCAGTCGCATCAAGATCGACCGCAGCTTCGTCCAGCGCGCGGCGGCGGCGGAGTCCGAATCGACCGCGATCATCCAGGCCATCGTTGCGCTGGCGGGATCGCTCGGCATGGCGACGACCGCCGAGGGCACCGAAACGCGCGCCGAGTTCGAGGCCTGCCGCTCGCTCGGCTGCGAGCAGGTCCAGGGATATCTGTTCGGTCGTCCGATGCCGCCCGACGAGGCGGCGGCGCTGGTCACGTTGCGGCGCGCGCCCTAGGGCCCCTTACCCCGCGCTGGCGACCACCACATCATCGACGGGGAGTTGCGGGGCGAGGTAGGCCGGGACGGGCGGCGCGACGAAGGTCGGGGTGACCTTGACGCCGGTCGCGCCCGGCATGCCGGGGAACTTCGGCCACAGACCCTGCGCCAGCGCGTCCATGCTCGGCACCGGCGCGCCGTCGCGGAGCTGGTACATCCAGTAATTGCGCAGCACGACCTCGACGTAGTGGCGCGTCTCCTTGAACGGGATCGATTCGATGAACAGCAGCGGGTCGCCATTGTCGCGCAGGGTCGTATTCCACTTCTGCACCGATCCCGGCCCGGCATTGTACGCCGCGATGACCTTGGGCAGCAGGCCCGCCGTATAACTCATGTCGCGCAGTTCCTCGAGATAGGTCTGGCCGCACTCGATGTTGAACTCGGGGTCGGCGAGATCGCGGATCGCGGCGACTTCGACGACGCTGCCGTCGGTCATGCGCGCGGTGACCTGGCGCGCGGCGGCGGGCATCAGCTGCATGATGCCCTTCGCCCCGGTGCGGCTGGTCGCCGAGGTCACGAAGTTCGATTCCTGCAGCGCGTGCGCGAAGACGAGGCCGCGGTCGACGCGCCAGCCGCGATAGGGCTTCCACTCGGGCGCGGGGAAGCGCGCGCTCATCGGCGTTTCGCTACCCAGCGGCGGGTGCTGCGCCAGCCAGTATTGCGTGGCGGGCATCGACAGCTTCGCGGCGAGACGGAGCAGCGGCGCGTACATCTGCGACGGCGTCGTTGCGGCGAGATATTTCAGCTCGCGGTCGGCCAGGCCCAGTTGCCCGATCTCGACGAGCGCCGCTGCCCGGTGCGCGCCGGGCAGTGCCGACAGCGTCGTCCAGTCGGCGGTGATGAAATCGGGTTCGGCCCAGTCGATCGCGCCCTGCAGCCCCAGCGCGCGGCGGGCGAGGAGGCCGTAGAAGCGGTCGGGATAGGCGGCGGCGCGAGTCAGGCGTGCGGTCGCCTCGGCGGGGCGACCGCACGACAAATGCGCGCGGCTCGCCCAATAGGCACCGGCAGCACTCAGGTCGTCGCTGGCGAACTTAGTGGCGACGGTGTCGAAACCCTTCGCCGCCGCTTCACAGTCGCCCTGACGGAAGGCCGCGAGCCCCGCGACCCAGCCACCGAGCGCGTCCCAGTCGCCCGTACCGCGCGCGGCGATGGCGGCGACCCGGCGCGCCGAGACGTCGTCGCCGCCGGTATAATAGCTCCACGCGACGCGCTCGGCCCATTCGGTCGCGACGGGTTCGGACGCCGAGGAGCCGAGCGCGGCGAGCGCGCTTTCGGCATCGGCGTTGCGATCGGCGGCGAGCAGCGGCTTGAGGCGCGCGGGCAGGGCCGTGTCGCCCGCCGCGCCGAACCCCTGCGCGGCGCGCGGGGCCATCGGCGTGCCGAAGCTGACGGTACGGAAAGCGCGCTGCAAGGGTAACGCGGGCGCGGCGGGGGTGCCGAGGCGCTGCGCCAACTGGAGCACCTTGGGTGTCTGCGGCAGGTCGGCGTTCGCCCCCAGCCAGGCGTTCAACTGGTCGAGCGTCGCCCTGCCGGTACCGCGCGCGAGCATCAATTGCGCCTTGGCGGTGCCCGTCAGCAAGCCATCGGGCAGGCCCGCCAGCGCGGCCTCTGCGGCGCTATGGCGACCGGCATCGATGTCGAGAAAGATTTGGCGATAAGCGACGCGCTGGGCGGGCGCGAGCTGCGTCGGCACCCGGCGCTGCGCAGGCGTGATGCCGACGTTGCCGGTGACGACGATGTCGGCCGACGCCGTCGGCGCGGCTTCATCGGCCTGCGCCGCGAATGGCAGAAGCGCGGCTGTGAGGAGGACGATCCTCCCCCTCTTCAGGGGGAGGTAGTGCCGCAGCCGACGGAGGGGGCCTTTCCCCGCGCGGATGCCCCCTCCGGCGCTGCGCACCACCTCCCCCGGGAGAGGGGGAGGATCAGACATCGAACATTCCCTTGACGGCGAGCAGGTCGCGCCACGCCAGCGCCTTGAGCGACGGCTGGGCGAGAAGCTGCTGCGGATGGAAGGTCGGCAGCACCGCGATGCCGCCACCCTCGAGCGTCTGCATCTTGCCGCGCAGCCGTGCGATGCCCGACGACGCGCCGGTCAGCGCCGCCGCCGCAGCGCCGCCGAGCGCGAGCACGAGGCGCGGCTTGGCGAGTTCGATCTGGCGGCGGAGGAACGGCGCACACGCGGCGATCTCGGCGGCGGCAGGCGCACGACCCCCGGGGGTAGGCCAATACACGAGGTTGGCGGAATACACGCCCGCGCGCGACAGCCCGATGGCGGCGAGCATGCGGTCGAGCAGCAGCCCCGCCTGACCCCCGAGCACGCCGTCTGCCGACGGCATCTCGCCGATCAGCATCAGCGGCGATCCCGGCGTGCCTTCGGCGAAGATCGGCGCGCTGCCATGCGTCGCCAGCGCGCAGCCGTCGAACTCGGCGAGCGCCGCCTGCAACGCGCTGAGGCTATCGGCGCTGAGGACAAGCGACCGCGCCGCGACGACGGCATCGGCTTCGCACGGCGCGATCGGCTGGGATACGGGCGTCGGCGCGACCTGGACTTGGGCTGGAGCAGGGGGGGCGAGCCAGGCAAAGGGCGCGTCGTCGACGAGCGTATCGACGCCCGCCTCGACGAGCCACGCCAGCGCCGCCAGCGCTTCGGCGTGAGCCAGCCCTTGGGCGTGAGACTGTGTGTGGAGGCCCCCGTTCACACCTGCCACTCTGCGGCAGCGCGCGCTCTGGTCAAGGCGCGCGGGGGTCCGTATCTGACGAACGATTGGTTTCGTGCGACGGACCGCGCACACGGTCCGGCACGGGGAGAGCAAATATGTCCGAACGCGAGTCCATGCCCTACGACATCGTCATCGTCGGCGGCGGTCCGGCGGGCCTGTCGGCGGCGATCCGCGCCAAGCAGGCGGCGACGGCAGCGGGCATCGAACTGGCGGTCTGCGTGCTCGAAAAGGGCTCGGAAATCGGCGCGCACATCCTGTCGGGGGCGGTCGTCGACCCCAAGGCGCTCGACGAACTGTTGCCCGACTGGAAGGACCTCGACAGCCCGCTGACCGTGCCGGTCACCGAGAACCACCACTGGATTTTGAGCGCCACGGGCAAGACCGAATTCCCGCATTGGCTGATGCCGCCGTTCATGAACAACGCCGGGTGCTACACGCTCAGCCTCGGCAACTTCTGCCGCTGGCTGGCGACGCAGGCCGAGGCGCTCGGTGTCGAGATCTTCCCCGGTTTCGCCGCCGCCGAGGTGCTGTGGAACGACGACGGCTCGGTCAAGGGCGTGGCCACCGGCAACCTGGGCGTCGGCAAG
>CAXTSL010000004.1:0-5376 GCA_964246975.1 uncultured Sphingomonadaceae bacterium | reverse complement strand
ACTCGTCCTCGAACCGCACCGAGGCGTACAGGTGCGTCGCGACGGGCGACATGGGGGTGGCGAAGGACGGCACGCGCAAGGACGGTTACCAGCCCGGTCTCGAACTCCACGCTAAATATACTTTCTTTGCCGAAGGCGTGCGCGGCCATCTGTCAAAACAGTTGATCCGTCACTTCGACCTCGCCAGGGACGCGCAGCCGCAGGTCTATGGCCTCGGCGTCAAGGAGCTGTGGGATATCGATCCCGCGAAGCACACGCCCGGCAAGGTGGTTCATACGCAGGGCTGGCCGCTCACCGACGCCAATGGCGGGGGTTGGATCTACCATCAGGCGAACGGCCAGGTGTCGCTCGGCTTCGTGACGTGGCTGAACTATTCGAACCCCTATCTGTCGCCGTTCGAGGAGATGCAGCGCTGGAAGACGCATCCGGCGATTACCGAACTGCTCACCGGCGGGCGGCGCGTCAGCTATGGCGCGCGCGCGATCAACGACGGCGGCTGGCAGTCGGTGCCGAAGCTGACCTTTCCCGGCGGCGCGCTGATCGGGTGCAGCGCTGGCTTCGTCAACGTGCCGCGCATCAAGGGCAGCCACACTGCGATGAAGACCGGCATGATGGCCGCCGACGCGGCGGTCGCGGCTATCATCTCCCAACGCCAGGGCGACGCGCTCGCGGCGTACCAGACGGCTTACGAGGGCAGCTGGGTCTACGGCGAGCTGCGCGGCGTGCGGAACACGCTGCCCGCCGTCGAGAAGTTCGGCAACACACTGGGCACGCTGGTCGCGGGCGTGACGATGTGGCTCGAACATCTGGGCCTGCGGATGCCGTTCACGCTCGGCCACCACAAGGACAACGAGCAGCTCAAGCGCAAGGACGCGGTGACGCCGATCAAATACCCCAAGCCCGATGGCGTCATCACCTTCGACCGGCTGTCGAGCGTCTTCCTGTCGAACACCAACCACGAGGAGGATCAGCCAGTCCACCTGACGCTACGCGATCCCGACGTGCCGATCCGGTTCAACCTGCCGACCTACGACGAGCCCGCACAACGCTATTGCCCGGCGGGAGTGTACGAAGTCGTCGGGCAGGAGGAGGGCAACCCGCGCTTTCAGATCAACGCGCAGAACTGCGTCCACTGCAAGACCTGCGATATCAAGGACCCGACGCAAAACATCAATTGGGTCGTGCCCGAAGGGGGCGGCGGGCCGAACTATCCGAACATGTAAACCGACGCGCGAGTCGATGTCGCCGGTAATGTTTTAAGCTTAAACTATTATCGGTGCGGTGGTGGAATGCGTTGCAAAGCCTCGGTGATGCGGTGGCCTACGTCCATCGAGGGATGCCAGACCGCCAAAATCTCTATGCGCGCGTCGGCATCGTTGCTGCGGTAGACGACAAGGTGCGAAGCGACGCTGTAGGCAAGCCATGGCGGTGGCAGGTCGCGCCTGCGTCGTCCGAGGTCGGGGTTCGCAGCCAGACGCTCGAAGGCATCGAACAGCGCGTCGAGGTAGGATGACGCCTGATCGTCGCCCCACCGGCGCGCAGTATAGTCTTCGATTTCGTCGAGATGGCGGCTGGCTTCACGGGTCAGCCGATAGCCGGTCAAGCGCCCGTCCGCTCGGCGGCACGGCGGGCGCGACCGCGTGCGCTGATTTCCGTCGCCGATGTCTCGACGAAATCGCCGTCATCGGCCTGCTTGGCGCTGATCGCCAGCAACTCCCACAACAGGTCGCGCTGAGCAAGTTCGTGGCGCTTCTGATCCTCTCGGATGAGCTGGCGAACGTATTCGCTGGTACTGTAGCTGCCCTCGTCGGCGCGCGCCTCGACATAGTCGCGGAGCGGTTCGGCAAGCGAGATGTTAAGCGTCGGCATAGGGCATAACTACAGGACGGCCAATATTTGTCAATTCTTGGCCGACTATACCGTGAGTCGCGTCAGGCCTCCCGCCGTCAGTAACTGCGGCAAGGTCTCGATCCGCCCGTCGGCATGATAGAACAGGTACAGCGGAACCCCGGCGCGGTTGTGCGTCTCGATGAACTTGCCCACTACCGGGTCACCGTTGGTCCAGTCGCCGACGAGGGTCCTGACACCCTTCGCCTTGAACGCCGCCGCGACGCCCGCGTCGGCAAGCGCACCGCGCTCGTTGACCTTGCAGGTGAGGCACCAGTCGGCGGTGAAATAGACGAGCGTGGGCGTGTGCGCGGCCTGCAACGCGGCAAGGCGCGCCTCGGTGAACGGTTCGGCGGCGAGGCCGTCGGGTGCATCGACGGTCGTCACGGCGGCCCGGGCGGGACTGGCAGGCGGCAGCGCGACGAGCACCGCGACGAACGCCGTCGCAACGCCCGCCAAGGGCAGCCACGCGCGACCGCCGCTCGCCTGGCGGTTCCCCAGCCACCACAGCAGCAGGCCCAGCGCCAGCGCGCCGCCAAGGCCCAGCGTCATCCCCGGCACTCCCGCCTGCCGTCCCAGTACCCACGCCAGGGCCAGCGCGGTCAGGAACATCGGGATGCTGAGGATATGCCTGAACGTGTTCATCCACGCGCCGGGCCGGGGCAGGCGGCGCCGCAGCGCGGGGACGAAACCGACCGCGACGAACGGCAGCGCGAGGCCGAAACCGAGGCCCGCGAACACAGCCAACCCGGCGATGGGCGGCAACACCAGCGCCGCGCCGAGCGCGCCCGCCATGAACGGCCCGGTGCACGGCGTCGCGACGAAGGCGGCGAGCGCCCCGGTCCAGAAGCTTCCCGCCGCCCCCGGCTTCGAGGCGAGCGACTGCCCGCCGCCGCTGCCCGGCAGGACGATTTCGAACAGCCCTGCGAGATTGAGCGCGATGGCCGTGACGAGCAGCAGCAGCGCAAGGATGACGTGCGGGTTCTGCAACTGGAACGCCCAGCCGACCTGCGTCCCCGCAGCGCGCAGCGCGAGGATCATGCCGCCGAGCGCGACGCACACCAGCATCACACCGCCCGCATAGGCGAGCGCGTCGCGACGCGCGGCGGCCGGCGCGGTGTTGCCCTTGGCGAGACTGAGCGCCTTGAGGCTGAGAATCGGGAAGACGCACGGCATGACGTTGAGGAGGATGCCGCCCGCGACAGCGAGGAGGAGCGCGGGCAGGAAGGCGGGGGCGGTGCCCCCGCCGCTATCGCCGCCGCCCGTCGCCGGGGAGCCGATGGCCGTCCCTGCTGCTGGAACGTCGCCCGGCGTCGCATGGATCAGGAAACCGCGTGGGTTGCTCTCGCCGGCACGGTCGATACGCAGGATGCCCGCGATGGTCCCGACCGGCGTGCCGTTCGCCTTGATCTCGAGGCGCAGCCGGTCGCCCGCAACCGTCACGCTCTGCGGCGCGCTATACTCGACGATGCCGTCGTGCGCGGCGAAGAAATAGGCGCTCGTGACTCGGTCGAGCCCCGCCAGCGGCACCGCGAGCGTCAGCCGCCCGCCGGCGACCTTGTAGGTTCCCGCCTCGGCGAGCGGCACCGGTAGCGCGCGCCGCGCTGCCGCGAACACCGACGCGGCCGCGGCATCGGGCGCGCCGTCGCCGATAGTCAGCGCGGTCTCGACCGTCGCCGCTTCGGGGACGCACATCTCGTCGGTGCAGATCAGATACTGCAGCGCGACCTTGACCGGAAATGCCGTGCCGGGCGCGAGGCCCGCCGGAACCGCGACCTCGGTCAGCAGCGTCGCCGACTTTTCGTAGACATAGTTCATCAGCCCCGAGACGAGGAGCGTTCCGGGCACCGGATAGCGGAACGCCCCGGCGGTTGCGCCGGCGGGCAGCGTCCACGCCGCGCGCGTCTCGATCCCCGCATCGCCGGGGTTTTTCCAATAGGTGTGCCAGCCCGACTGCGGCGCGAAGGTCACCGCGAGCGTCAGCGGGCGGCCCGGCGCGGGGGTCGCGCTTTCGGCGGTCAACGTGACCTTGGCGTGCGGCGCGCCGGTCTGCGCGCCGACCGCAGCGGGCAGGACGGCAAGCACGAGCGCGGCCAGCGCTGCGCTCAGCCAAGGGGAAAATCTGGACACGGCACGACTCCGATGGACCTTGCGACGGCGATTGCGTCGCGTGACCGGCCATTCGGGCAGGATCGCGCCTTCGATACAGGCGGCGGGATAGCGCGCGCAAGCGGCGGCGAAGCCCCGGCTCCGCCGCCGCACTGGCCTTGTGCGTCAGGCGGCGACTGGGGCGCGACGACGCATGCTCGCGCCGACGAAGCCGAAGCCGGCGATCATCAGCGCCCAGCTGGCAGGCTCGGGCACGCCCGGCGCGGCGGGCAGATCGAGCAGCTTGAACTGCGACGCGAGGCGTGCGCCGGTCGGCTGGCTGCCCGTCCACGCGAAAGTATAGTTGCCGGTCAGGGTGAAATCACCGCTCAGCCCGCTCCACAGTTTGATCGCGACAGCGCCGTTCGCGGCGCTCAGCCCGCCGAGCGCCTGCGCCGTCGTCACCGCGTCGGTCAGCGTCAGGCCGGTGATGGCGAGCGAATCGGTCGGCGTGCCCGCCGTCGGATCGTTCGACCGGATGCGCGCCTCGAAGGCGTCGATCTGGCCGTAATAGCTTTGCGTGTCACTCCACGTGTCGCTGCCGACGGTGTAGGTCACGGTGTTGCCGACCCGCGCGAAGGTGAACGCAATCGGTGCGCCGGAGGTAAAATTATTGTCGTTGCCGCCGCCGAGCGCGCCAGAGTT
Organism: uncultured Sphingomonadaceae bacterium; assembly: GCA_964246975.1. Classification (GTDB taxonomy): domain Bacteria; phylum Pseudomonadota; class Alphaproteobacteria; order Sphingomonadales; family Sphingomonadaceae; genus Glacieibacterium. Next base: position 696 of record CAXTSL010000004.1, on the reverse strand, counting down.
GGTCAGCGCCTGCGTGACCCCCGTGCCGACCGGCGTCGGGATGCCGGTGAAGCTGTTCGGCGTATAGAGGCCGCGACGCTTGTTGGTCCCGGCCTTGACCTGACCGACGGCACGCTCGAGCGGCGGCAGCACGGTGTTGCCGACCAGCGGCAGCCCATAGGTCGTCTGCAGCCAGCCGCCTGCGCCTTCGAAGGCGGCGTCGTCCGATTGGGTGGTGAGGAGTGTCGCCGCAGCGTTGGCGGTGACGGGCAGCGCGAGCGCACCTGCGGCGGCGAGCGCGAGTGCGCCCCGAGTAAATGTCGCCATGATCTTGTGCCCCTGAACCCGATGTGTGCGTCGCCGGACCGCAAAGCGGAGACCCCCGGGCGACGAGGTCGGTGTATAGATGGTTATGGGAACGTCAAGAGGCAATTAGGAATTTGTTAGCATTCTTGTCGGACGGTCGATCGGGCGGCAGGTTGTGCAGGAAGTCGACGCGGCAAAGCCGCTCCGTCGGACGGGCGGCGGGGGCGGCCCGCCGCGCCGCCGGCCGACGCGAGCGCGAGCGCGAGTCTGCGCCGAAGGGGAAATTCGCGGAAGAGCGAATTTCCCCTTCGGCTCGGCCGCTTATCGCTTGCTGAACTGGAAGCTGCGGCGCGCCTTGGCCTTGCCGTACTTCTTGCGCTCGACCTCGCGGTCGTCGCGGGTCAGGAAGCC
>CAXTSL010000003.1:0-57831 GCA_964246975.1 uncultured Sphingomonadaceae bacterium | reverse complement strand
GACCGAGAACATGTGCATCGAGCCGCCCTTGCCCTTGCTAATCCCCGCCGCACGGCCGGTCAGTTCGGCCATGACGATCTTGGGGTCGATCCCGGCGGCGAGCATGTGGCCGTGGTCGCGGTAGCCGGTGATGACGCTGTCGGTGGGCTTGAGCGCCGCCTGCATGCCGGTGACGACCGCCTCCTGGCCGATGTAGAGGTGGCAGAAGCCGCCGATCAGCCCCATGCCGTACATCTGCCCGGCGCGCTCCTCGAAGCGGCGGATGAGCAGCATCTCGCGGTACAGGCCGAGCAGCTCGGCACCGGTCGCGACGTGCCGCTGCGGTTCAGGCGGGCGATCGCGCAGCGGGGACGGCGGATTCGCGGCGCGGGAAGTCTTGGCCAAGGATCGCGCCTTCCGGTTCGTGATGCCGCTGCTATACGAGCGGGACGCCCGGTGGTTCAACCCTGCATTCGTCGGCTTGCGCGCTTCATCGCGCAGGCGGCAGGTCGACGACGACCTCGTCGGGGCGCACGACGCCGAGATTCTCGCGGACCAGCTCGTCGGCAAGGTCGGGATCGACGTGGCGCGGGTCGAGCAGCGCATTCTGGCGTTCGAGCGCGGTCCGCTGCGCCGCGACCTTTTCGGCCTGCGCCGTCAGCACCGCGTGCTCGGCGCGGTATTCGCGCCACGCCAGCAGGCCGCTGTTGCCCGCCATCGCATGAAAGCCGAAATAGGCGATGAAGGCGAGGCACGCCGCCGGTATTGCCGCGCGCCGGAGCAGGTCGATCAGAGTTTCGCGGCTGGTCATCGCGGGCGACTGAATCACGCGATGTCTGCGGATTCAAGCGAATAAGTTGGCCGGATCGGGAATTTCCTTATTTCTTCCCGTGCTGCTGGCGGAACGCCGGCATCCATCGCGCGGCAGGCAGACGTATCGTCCGCGCGCGCGACGGTGGCTGCCGGCGTTCGCCAGCATGACGGTGGGACGTGGGAGGCGAGCATGGTCGCGCGGGAAGGAAGCCGAGGACGTCGCGCACGCCCCCCCTACCGCAGCACCGCGCGCCCCGCATACACTGCGGCATCGCCCAGCTCCTCCTCGATGCGGATCAGCTGGTTGTATTTCGCCAGCCGGTCGGAGCGCGCGAGGCTGCCCGTCTTGATCTGCCCGCAATTGGTCGCGACCGCCAGATCGGCGATCGTCGAGTCCTCGGTTTCGCCGCTGCGGTGCGACATGACGCTGGTGTAGCGCGCCCGGTGGGCCATCTCGACGGCCTGCAAAGTCTCGGTCAGCGTGCCGATCTGGTTGACCTTGACGAGCAGCGAATTGGCGAGGCCGCGCGCAATGCCGTCCTTCAGCCGTGCCGGGTTGGTCACGAACAGATCGTCGCCGACCAACTGGTGCGTCGCGCCGAGCCGCTCGGTGATCGCCTTCCAGCCCTCGAAATCGTCCTCGGCCATGCCGTCCTCGATCGACAGGATCGGGTAGCGCGCGCAGAGATCGGCGTAATAGTCGACCATCTCGTGCGGGGTCAGCGACTTGCCCTCGCTGGTCAGCTCGTAACGTCCGCCCTTGAAGAACTCGCTTGCGGCAGGATCGAGCGCCAGCATGACGTCGTCGCCGGGTTTGAACCCCGCCTTCTCGACGGCGCGCATGATGAAGTCGAGCGCGGCAGTGGTGCCTTGCAGGTTCGGCGCGAAGCCTCCCTCGTCGCCGACCGCCGTCGACTGGCCCGCCGCACTCAGCTCTTTCCTGAGCGTGTGGAAAATCTCCGACCCCCAGCGCACGGCTTCCGCGAGTGTCGGCGCGCCGACGGGCATCACCATGAATTCCTGGAAATCGATCGGGTTGTCGGCGTGCGCGCCACCGTTGATGATATTCATCATCGGCACCGGCAGGACATGCGCCGAGACGCCGCCGACATAGCGGTGGAGCGGCAGGCCCCGCGCCTCGGCGGCCGCTTTCGCCGCCGCGAGGCTGACCCCGAGGATCGCGTTGGCCCCCAGCCGCGACTTGTTGGGCGTCCCGTCCAGCTCGATCATGGCGCGGTCGAGGTCGCCTTGCTCATCGGCGTCGATGCCGCTGAGCGCGTCGAAGATCTCGCCGTTGACCGCCGCGATGGCCTTGAGGACGCCTTTGCCGCCGTAGCGCGCCGCATCGCCGTCGCGCAGCTCGACCGCCTCGTGCGCGCCGGTCGACGCCCCCGACGGCACCCCCGCGCGCCCGAAGCTGCCATCCTCGAGCAGCACGTCGACCTCGACGGTCGGGTTGCCGCGGCTGTCGAGGATCTGGCGGGCGTGGATGTCGACGATGGCGGTCATGCGGCTCAAAACCTTTCGGGTGCGTTACGGCATCACTTGCAGGCGGCGCTTCTAAACACCAAAACGAATCCCGGCAACGAAAGGGAGAGGCGGAACGCGGCGCGACCAATCACGTTCAGGCTGCGCAAGGACCACCGGCAACACGCCACGATGACAGGGAAGCCAAGACATGACCGATAGTTGGGACACGACGCTCCAGCACGCCGCGCGCGACACAACGGGCTCGTTCGACGAACCCGCGCCGAAGTCGAGCGGCTTCGCCAGCCTGTTCGACGATCCGGCGGGCACGTTGCGCGATCAGGCCACCGACCGGCTGCGGGGCTTTGCCGACACCGGCAAGACGCAGGTGACGCAGACGCTCGACGGTGTCGTTCACGCGGCGCGCGAGATCGCCGAGCGGCTGCAGGACGGTGCCTTCGGCCCGGTCGGCGGGATCGCGACGCAGGCCGCCGATGCCCTCGAGGGCTGGGCCAACAGCGTCAAGGACAAGTCGGTCGAGGACCTGCTGGCCGACGGCCAGGCACTGATCCGGCGCTCGCCCGGCGTCGCGGTCGGTGTCGCGGTGGCGGTCGGCTTCGCAGTGTCGCGCATCTTCAAGGCGGGCAGCGCAAGCCGCGCGGGCCGTTGATCCGGCGCTGGCTGAAAGGTTTTGTGATGGCGACCAATCCCGAAACGGGCAATTCGATCGGCGACCTGTTGCGGCAGCTGATCGAGGATGTCGGGCACCTGTTCCGCACCGAGCTGCGGCTCGCGGCGTCGGAGTTCAAGGGTAACCTCGGCGCCATGGCGGGCGGCGCGGGCGCGATTGCGTTCGGCGGCATGCTGATGCTCGTGGCGCTGTTCACCCTCGTCGGGGCGTTCGTCGGCTGGTTGACCCCCGTCGTCGGCAGCGCGGGGCTGGCGGCGTTCATCGTCGCGGTTGCCGTCGCGGTGGTCGGCGGTATCCTGATTGCTGTCGGGACGAGCAAGTTGAAGGTGTCGAGCCTCGCGCCCGACAGGACCGTCGCGTCGCTGCGCCGCGACGCCGAAACGCTGAAGGGGAATTGACGATGAGCGGCGACGAAGCGGCAACCTACGCGGGCGAGGCCGAGGACACGCGCGAGCGCATTGCCGCGACGATCGACGAGTTGCAGGACCGGCTAAGCCCGCGCCGGATCGTCGGCGACGCGGCGGCGTCGGTCCAGGCGGGCGGCGTCGACCTGCTCAACGAAGGGCTGCGGCTGCTCAAGGCACACCCCGTGCTCGTCGCCGGCGGCGGGCTGGCGGTCGGCGTCGCACTGCTCGGCGGGCGCAAGCTGAGCAAGGCGCGCGTCGAACTCGGCGACGGCTACGAGGCGTACAGCGACTATGACGACGATTATTCGTCGAACGCCAAGGCCAGCGGCACGGCCGAGCGTTTCGCCATAGGGCGGCACGCGGCGGGCAGCGGCATCGCCGATAACCCGCTCGTCGCGATCCTGATCGGCGTCGCGGCGGGGGCGTTGCTCGGGGCGCTGTTTCCCGAAACCGAGGCCGAGCGTCGCCTGCTCGGCGATGTCCGCGAGCGCCTCGGTTAGGTAAGCCCGAAAAAAGAGCGCGGCCGGTTCAAGTCCGGTTCAATCGCTAATGGATAATGCCGCCATGTCCCGCGCAGGGAACTGGCGGCATCGCCGTGCCAGGTTCAAGGAGTTTCAGATGCGACCCGTTTTCCGCTCCGCCGCCGCCGCCTTTATCGTCGCTGCCGTACCTCTGTCGATTGCCGCGCCGGCTCGGGCGCAAGTCGCGACCGCTGCCGATTCGGCGACGGCCAGCAAGTTTGTCGATGACTTGTCGCAGACGGCGTTCGGCATCCTCAAGGACAAGTCGCTGACCAAGAACCAGGTGCGCGCCAAGTTCCGCAGCCTGTTGCGCGAGAATTTCGCGCTCGACGACATCGGCAACCGCCTGATCCGCCGGTACCGCTCGCAGATCACCCCGGCGCAATATGCCGCGTATCAGGCGGCGCTCCCCGAGTTCGCGATCAATGCCTACACCGACCGCCTGTACGACTATCGCGATTCCGACGTGCAGCCGGTACGGACCCTGCCGCGCGGCACCAAGGGCGACATCGACGTCTACTCGCGCGTCGTGAAGGGCGGCGGCGGGCAGTTCGATGCGATCTGGACGCTGCGTCCGGCAGGCGGCAAGTTCCTGATCGCCAACCTGACCATTGCCGGCATCAACCTGTCGCTGACGCAGGAGGCTGATTTTTCGGCGTATATCGCCAAGAACGGGTTCGACGCACTGGTGGCGTTCATGAAGTCGTCGAACGCCAAGGGAGCCGTGTGACGACGCTGCTCGATCTCGATGCCGCCGCCTCCATCCCTCGGCGGCGATTTATGGGCGCGTGATGCTGCGCGAGGGCAGTTCTGTGTGGTGCAACGTGGTGGTTCGGTCGGAAGCCGCGCATGTCGAGATCGGGGCGTTCAGCAACATCCAGGACTTCGTCATGATCCACACCGATCCGGGCCGCCCGGTGACGGTGGGCGCGCGGTGTTCGATCACACACCATGCGACGTTGCACGGCTGCACGATCGGTGACGACTGCCTGATCGGCATCAACGCCACGGTCTATGGCGGCGCGGTGATCGGTTCCGGGTCGATCGTCGGGCAGCATGCCTATGTCAAGGATGGGACCATCGTGCCGCCGAACTCGATCGTCGTCGGGTCGCCGGCCAAGGTCATCCGCACCGTCGACAGCCGGATCCCCAACCGCATCAACGCCTTGTTCTATCACCGCAATGCACTGGCTTATACGCGCGGCGAGCACCGGGCGTGGGAAGGGCCCGAGTTCGAGGCGTGGATGGCTGAAACCGTCGCGCTGGTGAGTGCGGAGGTTGCGGCACTTGGCCCCATCGGCTAGGCGGCGGCGATGTCCAAACTGCATCTCGTCTTCGGTGGCCGCGTCAGCGATCCGCGCGGCCTCGACTTCGCAGATCCCGAAAACCTCCACGTCGTCGGCATCTATCCCGATCACGCCAGCGCCGAGACGGCATGGCGCGCCAATGCCCAGCGGACGGTCGACGACGCCGCGATGAAGTACGTCGTGGTCCACCTGCACCGGCTGCTCGAACCGGACGCGTAGGCGTCCGTCGTCACGCGTCCGGAAGCAACAGGCTCGCGTCGCCATAGCTGTAGAAGCGGTAGCCCTCGCGCACGGCATGGGCATAGGCGCGGCGCATCGTGTCGAGGCCCATCAATGCGCTGACCAGCATAAACAACGTCGATTTCGGCAGATGGAAATTGGTCAGCAGTCCGTCGATGGCGCGGAACCTGTAGCCCGGCACGATGAAGATCGAGGTATCGCCCGTCCACGCGCCGGGCCCCACCGCCGCCGCGCTCTCGAGCACGCGCAGCGAGGTCGTACCGACGGCAATAACCCGGCCGCCTGCGGCACGCGCAGCGGCGAGACGCGCGGCGGTCGCGACGCTCAGGCTGCCCCATTCGGCGTGCATCCGGTGATCGTCGGTGTCGTCGGCCTTGACCGACAGAAAGGTGCCGGCGCCGACGTGGAGCGTCACGATTTCACGCGCGATCCCAGCCGCTTCCAACGCATCGAACAGACGCGGCGTGAAGTGCAGACCCGCCGTCGGGGCCGCGACCGCTCCCGGGGCCGCCGCATAAGTCGTCTGGTAATCCTCGGCGTCGCGCGCGTCGACGGCGCGCTTCGACGCGATGTACGGCGGCAACGGCATGACGCCCGCGCGGGCGAGGGCATCGTCGAGACTGCCCTCGGCGTCGAAGCGCCACAGCACGTCGCCGTCGTCGCCTTTCGCCTCGACGGTCCCCGACAGTCCCGCACCGAAGTCGATGCGGTCGCCGGTCCGCAGCCGCCGCGCGTTGCGGACGAAGCACCACCATCGCCATGCGTCGACGCGCTTGTGGAGCGTCACGCCGATCCGCGCCGCGCCGCGCTTGCCCGCCAGCTGCGCGGGGATGACGCGGGTATCGTTGAAGACGAGGACGTCGCCGCGCCGCAGCCGTGACGGCAGATCCATGACGCCCAGGTCGGTCAGTCCGCCCGGCGCGACCTCGAGCAGCCGCGCGCTGTCGCGCGGGCTGGCCGGGCGCAGCGCGATGCGGTCGGGCGGCAGATCGAAATCGAAATCGGCGACGCGCACGCCTAGCGCCGGTATCTCGGCTTTCGGGTCGTCGCGGAGGGTTTGCGCGTGCTCGGCACCAACGCATCGCCGCCCGGCGGTAGGGCACCAATCGCGGCGGGCGACGACGCGGCGGCCGATGACGAGGCGACCGACGCGGCGGAGGCTCCCGGGATCGGCGAACTCGGCGCGGGCGGCGGCAGATTGTCGGCGGCGATCGATGCCTGGACGATCTTGGTCGGGTTGGCCGGCGGCTCGCCCTTCTCGATGGCGTCGACATAATCCATCCCCGACTGGACGCGGCCCCAGACGGTGTAGGTGCGGTCGAGCTTCAGTACGGGTTCGAGGACGATGTAGAACTGGCTGTTGGCGCTGTCGGGCGACTGAGCGCGCGCCATCGCGATGGCACCCCGGACATGCGGCAGGTCGTTGAACTCAGCCTTGAGGTCGGGAAGCTTGGACCCGCCCTGCCCCGTGCCGGTCGGATCGCCACCCTGTGCCATAAAGCCGTCGATGACGCGGTGAAAAACCGTGCCGTCATAGAAGTGCTGACGTGCCAGCGTCTTGATGCGCGCGACGTGGTTCGGGGCCATATCGGGGCGCATGACGATAGAAACACGCCCACCGTTCGACAGGTCAAGCAGCAGCGTATCGTCGGGGGTCACCGGCGGTGCGGGCTTGACAACGATCGCCTCGATCTTGGGTAGCGCCTTGGGGGTCGTCGCGACCTCGGGCTCCTTGCCACGCTGCGCCAGTGCGGGCGTCGCCGCGAGCAGCGCGAGTCCGAACGTCAAGGCGGTCCTGATCATGCTGTCCCCGGTAATTGCGTGCCCGCCATGCCTCGCCCGCGCTGTCGCCACGCTGAACGTCAGGCCTTGAGCGTCGCGACGCGCGCGACGATATCGGCGGCGATGCGCGGCGTTACGAACTTGCGGATATCGCCACCGTACAGCGCGATCTCCTTGACCAGCTTCGACGCGATCGGCTGCAGCGCAACGTCGGCCATCAGAAAGACCGTTTCGATGCGGCTGTTGAGCTGCTGGTTCATCCCCGCCATCTGATATTCATATTCGAAGTCGGCAACGGCGCGCAAACCCCTGATAATCATCGAGGCACCTTGGTCCTCGGCGAATTTCATCAACAGCGCGTCGAACTCAACGACGCGGATGCCCGCCATGCCTTCGGTTTCGCGGCGGACATGCGCGACGCGCTCGGCGAGGGTGAACATCGGCGACTTCGACGGGTTGGTGGCGACGCCGATGACGAGCGTGTCGACGAGCTTCGCGCCGCGCCGAATGATGTCCATATGGCCCAGCGTGACGGGGTCGAATGTACCCGGATAGACGCCGATGCGCTTGGCCATCAGCGGTCGCGTTCGATGGCGAAGCGCGCGATGGCGCGCAGCAGGTCGGCTTCCTGCCCGAAGCTGTGAAGGTGATCGACCGCCTGGTCGATCAGTGCCTGCGCCTGCAGCCGCGCGCGGTCGACACCGAGCAGCGACACGAAGGTCGCCTTGCCCGCCGCCGCGTCCTTGCCGACCGCCTTGCCTGTCTTGGCGGACGAGCCCTCGACATCGAGCAGGTCGTCGGCGATCTGGAAGGCGAGGCCGAGGTCGCGCGCATAGCCGCGCAGGGGGGTTCGCGCCGCATCGGGGATACGCCCCATGATCGCACCAGCCTCGAGGCAGAAGCCGATCAACGCGCCGGTCTTGAGCTGTTGCAGGCGGGTGGTGGCGGGCAGGTCGAAAATCTCGTGCTCGGCGGCGAGGTCCATCATCTGCCCCCCCGCCATGCCGCTCGGCCCACTGGCGCGCGCCAACTCGAGCACCAGTTCGGCGCGCGCAAACGGGTCCTCGTGGGTGGCGGGGTCGGCGAGCACCTCGAACGCCAGCGCGTGGAGCGAATCGCCCGCCAGTACCGCCGTCGCTTCGTCATAGGCCTTGTGAACGGTCGGCTTGCCGCGCCGCAGATCGTCGTCGTCCATGCACGGCAGGTCGTCATGGATAAGCGAATAGACGTGCACCGCTTCGATGGCGATGGCGACGCGTAGCGCGCGTTCGCGGTCGACGTGGAACAGGTCGCACGCCGCGACGACGAGCAGCGGCCGCATGCGCTTGCCGCCGCCGATGGCCGCATGGCGCATCGCGTGGAACAGCTGCGCGCGGGCGTCGTCGGGAACGGCGAGGAGGCGCTCGAAACGCACGTCCATCTGCTTGCCGATGGCATCGAGCGCGGGTTTGAGGCTGAGCGAGGCCTGGACCAACTGCGTCGCCATCATGCCGCGTCGAAGGCGCGCAGGCCTGCAGGCGTCCCGTCGCCACCGAGCTGGATTGCCTCGATGCGGCCGGTCGCGGCCTGCAACTTGGTCTCGCAATGCGCCTTGAGCGCCTGGCCCTGCGTGTAGAGGTCGATCGACGCTTCGAGCGGCGTGTCGCCGGCTTCGAGGCTGTGCACGATCTTCTCGAGGCGGGCGAGCGCCGCCTCGAAGCTCAACGCCGCGATATCGTCATGTCCGATCATGGTGCGGTTTGTGGACGGGCCGCCTTGCAGGGTCAAGCGCGCGCCAGCACGTGATCGGCAACATAGGCGTTCGAGCGGCGCTCGGCGGCGAAGGTCGACATCGCGCCATGGCCCGGAATGAACGCCGTCTGCCCACCCATCGGCCACAGCCGTGTCGTGATTGCGGCGATCAAATCGGCATGGTTGCCGCGCGGAAAGTCGGTGCGTCCGATCGACCCCTCGAACAGCACGTCGCCGACGATCGCGAGGTCGGACGGCGCATGGTGGAAGATGACATGGCCCGGCGTGTGGCCCGGGCAGTGATGCACGTCGAGGACGAGGTCGCCGACGGTGACGGTGTCGCCCTGCGCCAGCCAGCGGTCGGGCGTGAACGCCGTCGCGCCTGCGATACCGTACTGCGCGCCGACTGCGGGGGCCATGTCGATCCAGAACTTGTCGTCCGGGTGCGGCCCTTCGATCCGCACGCCGAGGCGTTCGGCGAGAACGCCGGTCAGGCCGCAATGGTCGATGTGTCCGTGAGTTACGAGCAGTTTCTCGATCGTCACCCCATGTTGGCTGGCGATGGCGAGCAGCCGGTCGAGATCGCCGCCGGGATCGACGAACGCGCCCTTCATCGTGCGCGTGCACCATAGCAGGGTGCAGTTCTGCTGGAGCGGCGTGACGGGGACGATGACCGCCTGCAACGGCGGTTTGGCGGACTGGCTCATGCCTCCGACATGGCGGGCGCGATGCCGCAGGGCAAGGGGTTTACGGGCGGCGGGGTGCTCTGCCATCGTGCGGGCAACGACAGGGGAGAAAGGCGATGCGGGCATGCACCGGGCTGGCGATGCTGGCCGCCGCTTTTGCGGTACAGCCTGCGGGTGCCAAGCCGTCGGCGGTCGCAATACTCTTTAACAACCTGCCGCCGCGCGCCAGCTTCGCGCGCACGCCGCAGCCGCCTGCCCCCGACTATCGTGACGACACCAGCTGGATCGCGTTGCCCGGTCGCGCCGATGCCAGCGACATCGCGCCGCGCGGGTCGAGCGTCGTCGACGAGGCGAATGTCTTGGCGGACGTGTTCTGGGTCTATCCGACGGTCTTCATGGGGGGTCAGCGGTGGAACGCCGACGTGCGCGACGCAGCGCTCAATACGCGCATCGACGCCAGCCCGATGCGCGAACAGGCGAGCGTCTTCACCGGATGTTGCCGCATCTACGCACCGCGCTACCGACAGATGGTGCTCGGCGGCTATCTGCGCTGGTCGAAGTCGTCGGAAGCTGCGACCGAACTGGCTTACGGCGACGTGGCGCGCGCCTTCGACGAGTTCCTGCGCCGCCAGAACGGTCGGCCGTTCATCGTCGCGGGGCACAGCCAGGGCAGCCGTCTGCTGCGGCTGCTGATCGAGCGCCGCATCGACGGCACGCCGCTGGCGCGGCGCATGGTCGCGGCGTACCTGCCCGGCCACTGGATCGAAGCGGCGTGGTTCGACCGGCTGCGCACGATGACGCCATGCCGCAGCGCGACCGACACCGGCTGCGTGCTGACGTGGAGCAGCTATGCCGACGGCAACGATGCCAGTGCCCAGCGCCGCCGCCTCGGGCGCAACACCTTCTACCGGCCCGAGGCGACGGGGCGCGACTATGTCTGCATCAACCCGCTCAACTGGCGCGCCGACGCGACGCCTGCCCCGGCGCGCGCCAATCGCGGCGGCTGGGTGCACGGTCCCGGCGCACGCCCCGCCGCGCCGGTGCCGGGCGTCGTCGCGGCGCGTTGCGGCGACGGCGCGCTGTACGTCTCGCCGCCGACCGCGCCGGCGTTCACCAAGCAGTTGCTGCCGAACGGCAACTTCCACAATTACGACTATAATCTCGTCTACATGAACGTCCGCGCCAATGCCGCTGCGCGCGTCGCGGCGTGGCAATCGCAAATCCGCTAGTTCGTGGTCCCGGCGCGTCCGAACTCCAATGTGCGCGGGCGGAATTGTCGCTGCCCGACCTGCGGCGTCCGACGAACTTATCCCCCGCGTTTGCCGTCGGACGCGCGCGCGCCCCTTGCCCGCGTGCGCCCACGGGATTAGGCGGCTGGCCTTGGGTCCGAACTGGAGTAAGAATGTCGACGGAGAATGTTTCCGCCGAGCAGCTGCGGCTGTTCATCGAGCGCATCGAGCGGATGGAGGAAGACAAGAAGGGCATCGCCGACGACATCAAGGACGTCTATGCCGAGGCCAAGGGCACTGGTTTCGACACCAAGACGATGCGCGCCATCGTTCGTCTCCGCAAGATGGAGAAGGCGGCGCGGCAGGAAGCCGAGGCGTTGCTCGATACCTACAAGACGGCGCTGGGGTTGATCGACTAGCACGGATCAAGGCAATCTTTCGGGGAGGAGCGACGACATGAGGCTCTACGGTGCGAAATTATCGCCGTTCGTGATGCGGCCGATACTGGTCAGCCGCGCCAAGGGTCAGCCGCTGGAGCCATCCGACTTCGAGGGCGGCATCAAGTCCGACGCCTATCTCGCGATGTCGCCGATCGGCAAGATGCCGCTGCTCGTCGACGGCGATTTCTGCCTGCCCGAGAGCCAGACGATCACCGATTATCTCGACGCCGTCCTGCCGGGGCCGAAGATGGTCCCCGCCGACCCGAAGGCAGCGGCGCTCGCGCATCTGCTCTGCCGGATCGCCGACATTTACTTCGTGCCGCACCTCGGCGGGTTGTTTTCGGCGCGCGACAAGCCCGAGGGTCTGGCCCCCGCCAAGGCTGGAATCGGCGAGGCGATCGCGCATCTCGAGCATTTCCGCAGCGCCCACGACGCGTTCGCGGTCGGAAGCAGCTTCACCATCGCCGACGCCGCGTTGATCCCGCTGTTCTTCTTTCTCGACGCGATGGACCGCAACCTCGGCACGGCGCAGCTGATCGCCGATCAGCCGGGCGTTGCGGCGTGGTGGGCGCGCGCCAAGGCGAGCGAACTCGGTGCGACCAGCCTCGCCGAACAGGCCGAGGGCATGAAGCAGATGATGGCGAACCGCTGATGCAGACGAACCTCACCATCAACGGAGCGGCGCACAGCGTCGACCTGCCCGCCGCGACCCTGCTCGTCGAGCTGCTGCGCGATCATCTCGGGCTGACCGGGACGCATATCGGTTGCGACACCAGCCAGTGCGGGGCGTGCAACGTCCTCGTCGACGGACTGCCGCTCAAGTCGTGCACGCTGCTCGCTGCCTCGCTCGACGGGCACCGGGTGACGACGATCGAAGGGGTGGCCGACGGTGACACGCTGCACCCGATGCAGGCGGCGTTTCGCGAGCATCACGGGCTACAGTGCGGTTTCTGCACGCCCGGCATGGTGATCGCGGGCATCGGCATCGCGCAGCGCCACGGGGCCGATGTCGATGCGGCGACGATCGCGCATGAACTCGAGGGCAATCTGTGCCGCTGCACGGGTTATATCAACATCGTCAAGGCTATCGCCGCCGGAGCAAAGGCGATGGGTGAGGCAACCGCCGCGCGGGAGACGGTCGATGCATGATTTCGATCTGGCGCGCCCGACCAGCCTCGCCGATGCCAAGGCGGCCTTCGCCAGCGCGGGCGGCGAGGCGGCGTGGCTTGCCGGGGGCCACACGCTGCTGCCCGCGATGAAGGCGCGGCTGCGCGCCCCCGCGCGGTTGATCGACCTCGGCGGCGTGCCCGAACTGACGGGCATGAGCGTCATCGAGGACCGCTTGTGGATCGGCGCAATGACCACCCACGCGACGATCGCGGGCGACCGTATCATCAACATGATCGCGCCCAGCCTGGCACGCATGGCATTGCTCGTCGGCGATCCGCAGGTCCGCAACCGGGGCACGCTCGGCGGCGTCATCGCCAATAACGATCCCGCCGCCGATTATCCCGCCGCCTGTCTCGCGCTCGACGCCGAGATCGAGACCGATCGAGCGACCTATGCCGCGGAAGATTATTTCCAGGGCATGTTCGCCACCGCGCTTGCCGACGGCGAGATCGTCCTGCGCGTCGGCTTCCGCGTGCCGCTCGGCGGGGCCTATGCCAAGTTCCGCCATCCCGCCTCGCGCTATGCCGTCGCCGGCGTCTTCGTCGCGCGCCATGCCGGGGGCGATGTGCGTGTTGCAGTGACAGGCGCGGCAGCGGGGGTATTTCGCTGGACTGACGCCGAGGCCGCGCTGACCGAACGTTTCGAGGTCGATGCCGTCAAGGACGTAACCGTCGACGTCGCCGACCTCAACGCCGATATTCATGCGTCGGCTGACTACCGCGCCCAGCTGTGCCGGGTGATGTTGGCACAGGCGGTGGCGGGCGCGACCTAGTCAAACGGCGGCGGGTCGCTCGCCGGGAAGCTGTCCGCAAGCGTTTGGTCAAGCTGACGATTTTGCGCGACGCTCGCTGCCATCCGAGCAAGTTGCGCCGGGGTCGCATCGGTCTGGTGCGCCGCCTTATAGGTGGCATAAGGCATGCCATAGACGATCTCCCGCGCCGCATCTTTCGACAGTGGCGCGCCCGCGTCGGCCGCAGCGTCGCCGAGCCAGTCGCTCAGGCAGTTCCGACAGAAGCCGCCGACGCCCATCAGGTCGACGTTCTGGACGTCGCTGCGGTCGCGCAGGTGATCGAGCAGGCGGCGGAAGACGGCGGCCTCGATGCGGTCGCGGGTTTGGGTATCCATGATGCCAAGACTCGTGGTTGAGGTTGCCGCCTTATACCGCTAGCGGGGCGGCGCACGACAGGGAGACCGCCGCGTGACCCGAACCGATCCGAGGGCGCGCCGCGTCAAGATACTCGCCACGCTCGGCCCGGCGTCGAGCACGCTCGATACCATTCGTGCGCTCCACGAGGCGGGGGCCGATGCCTTCCGCGTCAACATGAGCCACGGCACCCCCGAGGCCCGCGCCAGCCTGATCGCGCATATCCGCGCGCTCGAGAAGGAAACCGGTCGCCCGCTGACCGTCCTCGCCGACCTGCAGGGTCCCAAGCTGCGCGTCGGCAAGTTCTCAGATGGCGCGATCGAGTTGGTCAAGGGTGCCACATTCGTTCTCGACATGGACAAGGCTCCCGGCGACGCGACGCGCGTCGAACTGCCCCACAAGGAATTATTCGCGGCGCTGACGACGGGCGCGCGGCTACTCCTCGACGACGGCAAGCTGGTACTGCGTGTCATCGAGACGGGCGCGGCGCGGCTGGTCACCGAAGTCGTCGTCGGGGGGCGGCTGTCGAACAACAAGGGGCTCAATGTCCCCGATGTCGTCGTCCCGCTGGCGGCGCTGACCCCCAAGGACCGCACCGATCTGGCATTCGCGCTCGACCACGGTGTCGACTGGATCGCGCTGTCGTTCGTGCAGCGCCCCGAAGACGTCGCCGAAGCCCGCGCGCTGATCGGCGGGCGCGCCGCGCTGCTCGCCAAGATCGAGAAGCCCCAGGCCCTCGAACGCCTGCACGAGATCCTCGAACTCGCCGACGCGGTGATGGTGGCGCGCGGCGATCTCGGCGTCGAACTGCCCCCCGAGCAGGTGCCGCCCGCCCAGAAACGCATCGTCGCGATGGCGCGCGCCGCAGGCAAGCCCGTCGTCGTCGCCACCCAGATGCTCGAATCGATGATCCAGTCACCCTCCCCGACGCGCGCCGAGGTCAGCGACGTGGCGACCGCAATCTATGACGGCGCCGACGCGGTGATGCTGTCGGCGGAGAGCGCGGCGGGCGCGTGGCCGGTCGAGGCGGTGGCGATGATGGACGCCATCGCGCGCCAGGTCGAGGGCGACGCGTCGTGGTTCGCGCGCGTCCACTTCACCGAAACCGCGACGAGTGCGACCACGGCGGACGCGATGTCGGCGGCGGCGGCGGCGATCGCGCGGACCATCGGGGCGCGGGCGATCGCCTGCTTCACCATCTCGGGCTCGACTGCCCGCCGCGCCGCGCGCGAACGCGCCAGCGTGCCGATCCTCTGCCTGACCCCCAGCCGCGCCACCGCGCGCCGCATGGGGCTCGTGTGGGGCGTCCACGCGGTGACGACACGCGACGTCCACGACTTCGAGGAAATGGTCGCCAAGTCCCGCCGCATGGCGCTCAGAAGCGGCATCGCGGCGGGCGGCGACCTGATGGTGCTGATCGCGGGCGTGCCGTTCTCGACGCCGGGGACGACGAATGTGGTGCATGCCGTGCGGCTGACGGGGCGCGAGCTGGAGGGGTATTGAAGGGTCAAGCTGGGGCGGTCGTTTTTGATAACACTCTCGCTGGCGGTAGGAGCAGCCTTCATGATCCTGATTTGACGCTCGTTCAGAATATCCCTAATTACAGACTATGATACGCCTTGATATTTCATATTTTTATCGTCTTGGAATGACGATAACTACACTACGTCGAGCCACTGCTGGACAAGCTCTAAAAGATATTTGGAGCGACTTGTATAATATGCAGCAGCAGGTTGATGAAATAATAAGTAATACTGTGGTTTCTTCGGCGTTACGAGGGACAGGTGGCCCAGCGCGCAATCTTAGGCAGTTGATTGGTATTTACATAGCGAGAGATTTTGAAAGTGAATTCACCGCTGAAGATCGAGGTGCATTTACAAATGCGTTGAATGCATTTGAAATCGTACTTGTTAGCGAATTAGCAGTGCTTGACTCTTACTATGTAGCGGAGAAAAAGTGTCTGAACACCTTAAGACTTATTACAGAAGGTGAACTTCTTTTTCTAGGCAGTATTTTAAGAAAGGCACCGCAGGCCATCCCTGACCTACGAGATGCGGGTAAATGCCTCGCATTTGAGATGTCGACTGCGGCAGGGTTTCATATAATGCGGGCCGTGGAGGCCGTGCTCCGAGGGTACTGGGAGGTTGTTACGGGCAATCAGCCTAAGCCCAAGCAACGCAGCATTGGTGTATATCTGGCTGCCCTAATCAAATTGGGTTGTGGGAACCCTAAAATTATCGCTGCGCTTACGCAAATGAAAGACTTGCACCGTAACGTAATTATCCATCCCGAAGAGACTCTTGACATGGATGAGGCAGTCGCGCTCTTGGGAATAGCAAACAGCGTTGCCGCAGCCATGCTCAAAGAGATGCCGGAAATCGAACCTTTACTTGACTTATAATCCGACATAACGTTCAGGACGTTTGAACTTCTACCCCTCCAGCAGTCCGATCAGCCCCCGCTCGACGCCGCTCAACCATTTCGTCGCGCGCGGCAGCGGGGTGCCTGCGAGATCGAACGCCGCACCGCTCGTCACCAGCTCCAGCAGCTTGGGATGCACATAGCTTTTGCGGCTGATCGCAGGGGTGTTGCCGAGCGCCTCGGCGACCGGTTCCAGCAGCGCCTTGAGGGTCAGCGGAGCGCGCGTCCGTACGATGGTGTCGAAGGCGATGACGCTCGCGCCCCAGGTGCGGAAGTGCTTGGCCGAAAAATCTTCGCCCATCGCGTCCTTGATGTACGCGTTGACCTCGGCCGATCCGATGCGACGGGGGTCGCCGTCGTCGCTGAGATACTGGAATAGCGCTTGCCCCGGCAGATCCTGGCAGCGGCGGACGATCTTCGCGAGGCTGGCGTCGGTCAGGCGCACCTGCTGCGGCTTGCCAGACTTGCCGCGGTAGTCGAGCCTGACCGTCTGGCCGCGCACACTGCCGTGGCGGTTGCGTAGCGTCGTCGCGCCGAAACTCTTGTTCTCGACCGCATAGGCCTCGTTGCCGACGCGGATATGGCCCTCGTCGAGCAGGCGGACGATGGCGGCGAGCACCTTGTCCCTGGGCAGCCCGCGCAGCGCCATGTCGGCGTCGACGCGCGCGCGGATCAGCGGCAGGCTGGCGCCGAAGGCGCTGCAGCGGTCGTATTTCTCGCCGTCCTGCGCGGCCCGGAAGTCGGGGTGGTAGCGATACTGGCGGCGGCCTTTCGCATCGTAGCCGATGGCCTTCAGGTGGCCCTGCGCGTCGGGCGAGTACCAGACGCGCGCATAAGCGGGCGGCACGGCAAGCTTGTTGAGGCGGGCGATCTCCTGCGGGTCCTTGATCCGCGCGCCGTCGACGCCGAAGAAATGCCAATGCGCGCCCCGCTTGCGCCGCGTGATCCCCGGTTCCGACGCATCGCAATAGTTGAGCATGCTCGTCCGAACGTCAGGCAGTGGCGAGTCGTTCCGGCGGCGGTGTCGCATCATGGCCGCGCACGATGAGCAGGTACATCACCGGCGTCACGACGCGCGACAGGAAAGTCGAGCTGACCAAGCCGCCGATGATCACCCACGCCAGCGGGCCGTAGAGCCCCGAACCGCTGAGCGCGAGCGGCAACAATCCGCCGATGGCGGTGACGCTGGTCAGCAGCACGGGGAGGAAGCGCACCTCGCCAGCCTTCTCGATCGCAGCGCGCAGCGACAACCCGTCCTCGCGTAACTGGGTGGTGAAGTCGACGAGCAGAATGGAGTTCTTGATCTCGATGCCGATCAGCGCGACGAAGCCGATGACCGCGGTGAAGCTGATCGAATTGCCCGTCAGGAACAGCGCAACGATGCCGCCGACCATGCCGAGCGGAATGACCCCGGCGACGACGGCGACCTCGCGAAAGCGCCCGAACTCGACGACGAGGACGGCAAGGATGCCGAATACCGTGAAGGCGATGACCGGGCCGAGCCCGCCGAAGCTGCGCGCGCTCTGGTCGGCCTCGCCGCCGACGACGAAGCGGTAGCCGGCGGGCAGCGGCAGCCTGGCGAGCGCGGCGAACACCGCCTTGTTGACCGCAGCGGTATTGAAGCCCGGCTGGATCTGCGTCGAGATGCTGACCTGCCGCGACTGGCGCTCGCGGTCGATGCGCGACGGCGAGCTGGCGAGGTGCGGGCGCGCGATCTGGCGCAGCGGCACCGCGCCGCCATTGGTCGACGGCACGTAGATCTGCTCGAGCGCCGAGACCGGCTGACGTTCGGCGAGTGGCAGGCGGACGACGACGTTGTAGCTGTCGCCCTCGGCGTCGCGGAAGCGCCCGGCGGGTTCGCCCGACAGCGCGAGGCGCACCGCCCGCCGCACCGCGCCGGGCGGCACGCCGAGCAGCGCCGCCTTGTCGGCATCGATGCCGAGATCTAGGCGCGTGCGGTCGACGGCGATGGGGTTCTCGACATCGCGCGTGCCGGGCACGCGGCGCATGATCGTCTCGGTGCGCCCGGCGAGGGTCTTGAGGACGTCGAGATCGGGGCCGCGGAGCTTGGCCACGACGGGTGCGTCGACGGGCGGACCGTTCTGGAACACCTTGACGACGATCTGCGCGTCGGGGCTGGTGGCGAAGCGCGCGCGCAGACGTTCGACGAGCGCTGGTCCGGCGACCGGGTCCCATTCGTCGAGGATCGCGAGGACCGCGCCCTTGGCAGTGCTTTGGGCGAGGTCGCGCTGGTTGTAGAAGATTTGCGGATTGCCGCGCCCGACGTTGGCGAGCGTGGTCTTGACGGCGGGCTCGCGGCGCAATTCGCGCTCGACGAAGGCGACGGCGCGGTCGGTCTGCGCCAGCGCGGCACCCTGCGGCGCAGCGACCTGGACGAGAAAATACGGCGTGCCAGCGTCGGGAAACAGGCTGGTACCGAGCAGCGGGATGAGCCCGAGCGACGCGCCGCACAGCAAGGTCGCGCCCGCCAGCGCCAGCCCCGGACGTCCGAGCGCCCAGTGCAGGATCGGCGCATAGCCGCGATGGATGACGGTCTGCACTGCCTGCAGGAAGCGGTTGCCGTGCGGCGTCTGGTGCTTCGACAGCATGCGGCTGGCAAGGAACGGCACGATGGTCAGCGACACCAGCAGCGACCCCGCCACGGTGCCGAACACCGCGACGGGCAGCGAGCGGATGAACTTGCCCGACCCCTCGGGCAGGAACGCCAGCGGCAGGAACGCCAGCAGCAGCACGAAGGTGCAGCCGAGCACCGCAACGGCGATCTGGCGCGTGCCCTGGATCGCGGCGGTCTCGCGGTCCTCGCCCTCACGCAAGCGGCGGGCAATGTTTTCGACGACGACGATGCTGTCGTCGACCAGCAGCCCGAGCGCGATGATGAATCCGGCGATGGCGAGCTGGTTCAGGGTAAAGCCGCTGAACGCCAGAACGGCGCAGCCGATGGCGAGGCTGAGCGGTACCGACACCATGACGACGAGGCTGGCGCGCAGGCCGAGCGGCAGCAGGGTGAGCAGCACCAGCGCCAGCGCGATGGCGAAGTCGCGGCTGAGCTGCGCCAGTTTGACCTGGATATCGCGCGACTGGTCGAAGCCGGCTTCGAGGCGCACGTCGGGGGGCAGCTGCTTGCGGAATGCCGCGACCGCCTTGAGCGCGTCCTTTTCGATGTCGAGAACGTTGAGCCCGTCCTTCTGCGTCATTGTCACCCAGATTGCGCGCTTGCCGTTCCAACGCGCCAAGTGCGGCTGTTCCTCGGTCGCCCAGCCGACGGTCGCGACATCGCGGACGCGGACGACGCGGCCGTTCCCAGCATCCGCCCTCAGCGGTACGGCAGCGACCTCGGCGACCGAACGGAAGGCTCCGCCCGCCTCGACGTTGAAGCGCTGGTCGCCCGACTGGACCGCGCCCGGCGGCAGGTCGGCGCCGCCGTTGCGGAGCGCGTCGGTGATCGTCGTGACGGGCAGGCAGAGCTGCGCCAGCCTGCCGGCGTCGATGGCAACGCGGATCTCGGGGGTCGGAATGCCCCAGACGCGGGTTTCGCGGACGCCCGCGACCTGATTGAGGCGCTCGCGCAGGTCCTTGGCGATCTTCTGCAGGCGGCGGTACGACGCGGTATCGCTGACCAGCGCGAGTTGCAGCACGGCAGCCTCGGTCGTCCTGAAGCGGCGGAATTCGAGCGGCTGGAGCGACGATGGCAACGTGCCGCGCAGCGCGGTGACCTCGCGCACGACATCGTTGTAATGCTGCTCGGGATCACTGTCCCAGCCGAACTCCGCGCCGATGATCGCCGAGCTGTCGGTCGAGGTCGACGAGACGAAGTTAATGCCGTCGAGGCCCTGCACGATATCCTCGATCGGCTTGGCGACGGTCTGCTCCATGTCGGCGGGGTCGGCCCCCGGCTGCGTCGCGACGACGACGACGACGGGTCCGGTGAAGTGCGGATCGACCGAGCGCGGGATGCCGAGGAACGCCGAAATGCCGATCGCCGCGAGCAGCGCGAACAGCACCAGCGTGATCTGCCAGCGGCGGACCGCGAAATCGATTATGCCCATGCCGGCCCGCACGCCGCGCACATGACCAAGTAGAGGAAGTCAGCGCCCCCAGCGATCATCGGGCGACCGCCACGGCGAGGCCATCGCGCAACCGGTCGACCCCCGAGCGCACCACACGGTCGCCTGCGGAAAGCCCGTAAGTTACGGTAATTGAACTGTCACTGAGGTCGCCGAGCTGAACGAGGCGGGACTTTACGGTCTTGCTCGCCGGTTGATAGACATAGACGAAACCTTCGTCGGCGCGCGCCGCGAACACCGCGCCGGCAGGGACCGAGACCGGCCCCGCAGCGGGACTCTGCCCGCCCGCGCGCAGCCGTGCGTTGCCGATCAGTCCCGAGCGCAGGCCGGCGGCGGCGGGCAAGCGCAGCTCGACCTGGAAGGTCCCCGTGCGCTCGTCGCCGCGCGCCGCGATCTCGCCGACGGTCGCCTGGATCGGATCCGGCGATAGCGCGGGCAGCGTCACCGCCGCGCCCTGACCGATCCGGACGCGCGCCAGATCGCTGTCGGACAACGGCACGCGCAGCACATAGCCGCTCGAGGCCTCGCCGAGCGTCAGGACGGGGGTGCCGGCAGCGACCATCTGGCCGGGTTCGGCGGCGCGGCGCAGCACGACCCCGTCGGCGGGCGCGACGATACGCCCGAGACGGGCATCGAAGCCGGTCTGGACGACGCGCGCGCGCGCGGCGGCGGCGGCGGCCTCGGCACTCTCGACGCGTGCCTTGGTCACCCAGCCCTGTCGGCTGAGAGCTGCCATACGCTTGAGGTCGGCGGCGGTGCGGGTTGCCTCGGCGCGGGCGGACACTGACGAGGCATCGAGGCCGGTTGGATCGAGCCGCGCCAGCAACTGCCCGGCGCGGACGCGTTGACCTTCGAGGACGGCGATTGCGGCAATGCGTCCGGGGGTGTTGAAGCCGAGCTGCGTCTCGCGCTTGAGACGCACCGTGCCGGTGACATCGAGCGTGCCGCCGCCGCTCGCGGGCACCGCTTCGGCAAGCGCGACAGTCACGACTTCGGGTGCGGGCGGCGGCGGCGCAGTGGTTTCCGAACAGGCCGCGAGCGCGAGCAGGACCGCCGCTACGCCCCGACGCCCTGCCACCCGCATGTCCCCCAAGCCGAGATTTGATTGAGACTCAACTCTATGGCGCGGCGCGACGCTTGGCAAGCCGTTGCTTGCAACTGGCTGCCCGTTGGCGGTCGGAGGGAGCGCCCGCCCGACCGCCAGGGGCGGGTCAGGCGGGTACCGGCACGGTCGATGTCACCGGCCCCTTGCGTGCGATCAGGCGAGTGCGGCAACCCGGCGGCGCGACGCGACGCCAACAAGGCCGAAGCCCGCGATCATCAGCGCCCAGCTCGTCGGCTCGGGCACCTGCGACACGACGAAGCTCACGCCGGTGCCGTCGCTGGCATTGTCGCCGTTCTTGTCGATGATGTAGCCGATGACATCGCCCGCGCTCAGGAAAGTGCTGAAGCCAGTAAAGATGTCGGGCTGGCCCTGGTTGACCTCACCGACCGGAAACAGCTGCGTCACGCCGCCGAAGGGGGTGTAGAACTCGGTAATCGAGACTTTGTGGACGGCCGGGTTGCTGCTCTGCTGGTTGAACTCGGCGGTGTAGGTGTAGTCGTTCGACTGGCCGATGGTGAAGGCGATGTAGGTCGACAACAGGCCGGCACCGGGAACGACGACGAGCCGGTCGGTCGGGACGACGATGCCGCCCTGCGTGAACGCCGTCGCCGACTTCGACACCGCCGCAACCGAGAACGGCAGCGCGGCCAGGCACTGTGCGCCAGCGAGGTAGCAGTTGGTGTTGACGGCGAACGGCGTGAACACCGTGCCGTCGGTGTCGCCATAGCTGAAGCCGCCCGCGCCCTGGACGCCGGTGAAGCTGGCGAAGGCATCATAGGTCACAGCGCTCGCGGGAGCGAGAGCGGCGAGCGCGAGGGTAGCGGCGGCGAGCAGTTTCAACATCGAATGTCACTCCGGCAGGACAGGTTCGCCGCAGCGGTTGCCACAGGCACGCGGCGTCTCCTAGCGAGACGATGTTACAGATTGAAGCCGCGCGATTTCATTGTTTCGGAGCCGAGGCTTGAATGTCCACAGGCCGTCACGCAACCGTCACTGAAAGCCCCTAGCCGTTGCGCCGCATCGCCGAACGGGGCGACGGGATCGAAAAGGGTTAGCCGGACATGACGACCACCGCCTTCAGCCTCGCCAGTGGCAACTTCGCGCAGGATTGGACCAATGCCGGGCTGATCACCGTCAACAACGACTGGTCGGGCGTCGCGAGCATCGTCGGCTACCGCGGCGACGGCGTCGTCGGCGCGACCGGCGTCGATCCGCGCACGATAACGGCTGCGGCGACCTCGGCGGTCGTCGTCAACGTCATCGCCAACCAGTCGTCGGTGGCGCTCAACACCGGCGGCGTCGCCGAGTTCGACGGCATCGCCAACCGCACCATTGCCCTCCAGGGTTCGGGCACCGCGCGCGCACCGTCGATCGTCTGCTACCTCGACGCGACGGGGCGCCAGAACATCAATTTCAGCTGCAACCTGCGCGACATCGATTCGACCACCGACAATGCCATCCAGCCGGTCGCGGTCCAATACCGCACCGCCGGGGGCAACTGGATCAACGCCTTTTACACCCCCGACGCGTCGACCGGCCCGAGCGCAGCGACGCAGGTGACACCCGTCAACGTGACGCTGGGCGCCGACGCCAACAACTCCGCCAGCCTCGAAATTCGCGTCATCACCACCGATGCCGTCGGCAGCGACGAGTGGATCGGCATCGACGACATCGTCGTCTCGAGCACCGCCGCCGCGACCGACACGACCCCCCCGACGCTTGCCACCGTAAATCCGACGACGCCGGGCGACAACAGCGTCGGCATCGACGCCACAGCGAACCTCGTGCTGCGCTTTACCGAGGCGGTGCACGGCGTCACCGGCAACATCGTCATCACCGACGGCGAGGGCGACACGCGCACCATCGCGATCACCGACGGCACGCAGGTGTCGTTCGCCGGCTCGACGCTGACGGTCAACCCCGTCGCCGACCTGCTCGCAGGCCATCATTACGACGTGACCATCGGCGGCGGCGTCATCGCCGACGCGGCGGGCAATGCGTTTGCAGGCATCACTACGGGCGGCTTCGACTTCACCATCGCCAATCCGATCCAGACGATCGCCATCGGGACGATTCAGGGCCTTGGCCACACCAGTCCCTATGTCGGCACGCAGGTCCGCACGCAGGGCGTCGTCACCGCGATCGACACCAACGGCTATTACATCCAGAGCGCCACCGGCGCGACCGACGGCGACGTTCGCACCTCGGACGGCATCTTCGTCTTCACCAGCATCGCGCCGTCCGCCGCCGTCATCCTCGGCCACCTCTATCAGGTCGACGCGACCGTCGCCGAGTTCAAGCCGGGGATGGCGAACAGCAACAACCTGACGACCACCGAATTGACCGGCGCGACGATCCTCGATCTCGGCGTCGGCAGTTTCGAGACCGTGGTCATCGGCCACAACGGCCTGATCGCGCCCAACGCCATCGTCGACAACGATAATTTCAGCATCTACGACCCGGCGCAGGACGGCATCGACTTCTACGAATCGCTCGAAGGCATGCTCGTCACCGTCGACACGCCGCTCGTCGTCGCGACGCAGCGCAGCGACGGCGGCGCGTTCATCGTGGCCAGCCTCGGCATCGACGCGACGGGCATCAACGCCAACGGCGGCATCACGATCTCGGCGACCGACGGCAATCCCGAGCGCCTCCAGTTGTTCCGCGACACCGGGCTGTTCGCGGGCGCGCAACCCGAGCTGTCGTTCGGCGACCAGATCGCCAGCCTCAAGGGCATCATCGCCTATGGCGGCGGCAGCTATGACCTGTCGGTGACCGAGCAAATCGTCCGCACCCTCGATGTCACCGCGCCGCGCGAGACGACGACGCTGACCGGCGACCTGACCCACCTGACGCTCGCCGACTATAACCTCGAGAATTTCGGCTTCGACGACAGCCAGGCCAAGGTCGACAGCCTCGCGCGCAACATCGCGCAGAACCTGCGCGGCCCCGACATTATTGGGGTACAGGAGGTGCAGGACAACGACGGTACCGGCACGGGCAGCGACCTGCGCGGCAACCTGACCGCTGGTCGGCTGATCGCCGCGATCGACGCGCTTGGCGGGCCGCACTACACCTATGTCGAGGTTGCGCCGACGGCGACCAACATCAGCGGCGGCGAGCCCAACGGCAACATCCGCAACGGCTACTTCTACAACGCCGCGCGCGTCGACTATGTCGCGGGTTCGACCAAGGCGCTGCCCGACGCGATTTTCAACGGCACACGCAAGCCGCTCGCCGCGGACTTCGTCTTCAACGGCCAGGTCGTCCACCTGATCGACACCCACTCGACCTCGCGCGGCGGCTCGGACGCGCAGTTCGGCGCGACGCAGCCACCCGCCGATGCCGGCGACGGCGCGCGCACCGCGCAGGCGACGGCGATCGCCAACTACGTCCAAACGCTGCAGACCGCCGAGCCGGGGGCGAAGATCGTCGTGCAGGGCGACTTCAACGGCTTCACGTGGGAGCCCGCCGTTCAGGCGCTGATCGCCAAGGGCCTGACCGACCTCGCCGACCTGCTGCCCGCCAACGAGCGCTACAGCTACGTCTTCGACGGCAACAGCCAGGAGCTCGACCATCTCCTCGCGAGCAACAGCTTCGTCGGCGGCTCGCAGTTCGACTCGGTCCACCTCAACGCCGAGCTGAGCGACACCGCGCAAGTCTCGAGCGACCACGATCCGCTGCTCGCGCGCCTCGACTTTTCGGTGACGCTCAATGGTACCGCGAATGGCGAGACGATCAACGGCGGCGCGCCCGCCGAGACGATCAACGACATCGTCAACGGCAACGGCGGCAACGACACCATCGACGGCGGGATGGGCGACGACAGCATCCGCGGCGGCGCCGGGGCCGACACGATGACCGGGGGGCCGGGCAACGACAAGTTCGTCTTCCGGATGGGCGAGGTGCAGGGCGACCAGATCCTCGACTTCGACGGCAAGGGTGCGCTGGCCGGCGACAGCCTCGTCTTCGAAGGCTTCGGACGCGGCGCGTTCCTGACCCACGTCGGCAACGTCTTCCAGATCCATTACAACGGCACGCAGGTCGAGACGTTCACCCTCAACACCGCGACGATCCATGCCAGCGACGCGGTCTTTACGGGGTTGCCCGCCGCCCCGGCGTTCGCGCCGCTGTCGATCGACGCGATGCACGTGATGATCGCATAGGCCATTGCCGGGGAGGGTTCGACCGCCCTCCCCTCCGGGCATGACAAACCCGCGCGCCTTCGCCATAACCGGCGCGCGTTCCCCCGGAGTAACCCCTTGCAATTCACCCCCGCGATTCGCTCGACCGTGCTCGCTTGCCTGTTCTTCGCGGGGTTCGGCTGTCTCGTCCCCTTCCTGCCGCTGTGGCTGGAGAAGGTGCACGGCTTCTCGGGTTCGCAGATCGGCCTCGTGCTCGCCATCGGCGGCTTCAGTCGGGTCCTGGCGGGGCCGCTGACCGCCGCATGGGCGGACGGGCAGCACGACCGCCGCGCGCCGCTGTTCCTGTTCTCGGGGCTGATGACGCTGGGCTTCGGGGCGCTGTGGTTCATTCAGAGCTTTTGGGGCGTTTTCGTCCTCATACTCGCGCTCGACATCGCCTTCTGGGGACTATTGCCCGTCGTCGAGGCGGCGCTGCTTCGGCTGACGCGTGAAAGCTGGCCGCGCTACGGCGTCGCGCGCGGCCTCGCCAGCGCCGCCTTCGTCCTCGGGTCGAGCGCCGTCGGCGCGCTGATCGACCATTACGGCAACTGGGCGATCTGGGGCTGGCTGTTCGGCATCTCGGCGGCGCTGATCGTCGGCAGCGCGTGGATGTTCCCCGAGCCCGTCGCGGGCGACCGCGAGGCGCCGTTCGCCACGCGCCTCGCCAGCGGGCTGGGGATGCTCAAGGACCGGCGCTTCACGCTGCTGATCGCCGCCGCCGGGCTGATCCAGGCGAGCCACAGTTATTTCTACGTCGCGGGCACGCTGATCTGGGGCAACGAGCAGCACATCTCCAAGACGCTGATCGGCAATCTCTGGTCCTTGGGCGTCGCGACCGAGGTCGTCTTCCTGATCGCCTTTGGGCGGCTGACCGAGCGCTGGCGGCCCGAGAGCCTCGTCGTCGCGGGCGGCGTCGCGGCAATCGTGCGCTGGACCGCGCTTGCCGCGCTGCCGCCGGTGTGGGCGCTGTACCCGCTCCAGCTGCTCCACGCGGGGACCTTCGCGATGACCTTCCTCGGCGCGATGCGGCTCATCTACGCAATCCACGGCGACGCGCGCGTGCCGACAGCGCAGATGATCTACATGGCGATCGCCAGCGCGCCGGCGCAGGCGGCGGCGACCTTGCTGTCGGGCTGGCTTTATGACCGGCTCAACGCACAAGGCGTCGGTTCGCAGGGCTATCTGGCGATGACCGCCATCGCCGCCGTCGGCCTCGTGCTGGCGATCGTCCTGCGCCTGCGCGACGCGCTCCCCGACCGCGCGCCCGTGCACGACGCCGGGGGCGCGGCGGAGGCGCTGTAGCCTGTTTTTCCTCCCTTCCCGGTGAGCGCTTGCGAAGCGAGAGAGGGGAGGGTGGGGGTGGGATGCCTCACCACAAAGTCCGCACCTTGCCCGGAGCCACCCCACCCCGACCCTCCCCTCTCTCCGCTTCGCGGGGAGGGGAGGGAGCAGAGGTCAGATACCCCCGACGTCCTCGATCGACAGCAGCGAGGCATTGCCCCCGGCGCTCGTCGTGTCGGTGCTGACGGTCCGCTCGGTGGCGAAGCGCAGCAGGTAATGCGGCCCGCCCGCCTTGAACCCCGTCCCCGACAGGCCCTCGCCGCCGAACGGCTGGCTGCCGACCACCGCGCCGATCATCGAGCGGTTGACGTAGAGGTTGCCGACCTGCGCCAGTGCCGCAACACGCTCGGCCGACCCCGCGATGCGGCTGTGGAGACCCATCGTCAGGCCGTAGCCGGTGGCGTTAACCGCCGCGACGGTCGCCTCCAGTTCGCCTGCCTTCCACGTCGCGACGTGCAGGACCGGGCCGAACCACTCGCGCTGAAGGTCGGCAATGCGGTCGAGGCGGATCACCGTCGGTGGGACGATC
Source organism: uncultured Sphingomonadaceae bacterium (assembly GCA_964246975.1). Classification (GTDB taxonomy): domain Bacteria; phylum Pseudomonadota; class Alphaproteobacteria; order Sphingomonadales; family Sphingomonadaceae; genus Glacieibacterium. The sequence continues at coordinate 30,559 of CAXTSL010000003.1, read as the reverse complement.
CCCGGCAGATCGGTGCTCAGCGCGTGGACCCAGCGCGCCTGCGCCGACCGCCGATAGGTTTCAAGCCGCTCGAACGCCGCCGCGTCGATCACCGGCCCGACGTCGGTGCGCGGATCATCGGGCGCGCCGAGCACCAGCGTGTCCATCGCACCGGCGAGCATATGCAGCGTTTTGTCGGCGATCTCCTCCTGCAGCAGCAGCAGGCGGAGCGCCGAACACCGCTGCCCCGCCGAGCGAAAGGCGCTCGTCACCACGTCGGCGACGACCTGCTCGGGCAACGCCGTCGAATCGACGATCATCGCGTTGATGCCGCCGGTCTCGGCGATCAGCGGGACCAGCGGGCGCGTTTCGTCCTCCAGCAGCGTCCGCGCGATGGCCCGCGCCGTCGCGGTCGAGCCGGTGAAGGCGACCCCCATGACACGCGCGTCGGCGACGAGCGCGCGGCCTTCCTCAGCGCCGCCGGTGACGAGGCGCAGCACGTCCTCGGACACCCCGGCCTCGTACGCCAGTGCGACCGCCGCAGCGGCGATGCGCGGCGTCTGCGGCGCAGGCTTGGCGACGACGCTGTTGCCCGTCACCAACGCGGCGGCGACCTGGCCGATGAAGATCGCCAGCGGGAAGTTCCACGGCGCGACGCACGCGAACACCCCGCGCCCGGCAAGGCGCAGCTCGTTGCGCTCGCCGGTCGGGCCGGGGAGCAGCACGGGGGCGAACTGCGCCCGCGCCAGACCCGCGTAGTAGCGGCAGAAATCGACCGCCTCGCGAACTTCGGCGAGCGCGTCGGGAATGGTCTTCTTCGCCTCGTCGACGCACAGCGCCATCAGCGGCAGTCGGTCGCGTTCGAGGAGGTCGGCGAGGGTTTCGAGGATGAGCGCGCGGGTCGCGACGGGGGTCGCGGTCCACGCGGGAAAGGCGGCTTGGGCGGCACCGATGGCCTGCCCCACCACGTCATCCCCGCGCAGGCGGGGACCCAGTCCCCCTTGCAAAACCTCTGGCGCAGCCGACCGATCCTTTGTGAAGCGGGCCGGGTCCCCGCCTTCGCGGGGATGACGAACCGTTAGGGCCGTCGCCGCCAAGACCGCCGCATCCGCCAGATCCAGCCCGCCCGAATTGACCCGCCCCGGAAAAATATCGCGCGGCAGCGGGATCGACGGATGCGCCGCGCCGCCGACGCTCGCGACCTTCAGCGCCGGGTCGGCCAGCAGGTCGACATCGCTGACCGCCGCATCCGCCAACTGGTGCACGAAGCTTGAATTCGCGCCGTTCTCCAACAACCGGCGGACGAGATACGCGAGCAGATCGCGATGCCCGCCGACGGGCGCATAAGTGCGGCAGGCATAGCCAGCCTCGCGCACCGCGCGCTCGAACAGCCCCTCGCCCATGCCGTGCAGTCGCTGGAACTCGAAATCGCGGCGCGGCCCCGCCCATTGCATGATCGTCGCGACGGTCAGCGCGTTGTGGCTGGCAAAGGCGGGCAGAATGTTGGGCGCGGCGAGCATCGCCCGCGCGCACGCCAGATAGCTGACATCGGTCGCCGCCTTGCGCGTGAACAGCGGATAGTCGGCGAGTCCCCCCTCCTGCGTGCGCTTGATCTCGCTGTCCCAGTACGCGCCCTTGACGAGGCGGACCATCAGCCGCCGCCCGGTCCCGGCACCCAATGCCTGCGCCCAGTCGACGACGGCGCGTGCGCGCTTGCCATACGCCTGCGCCGCCATGCCGAAACCGTCCCAACCCCGCAGGTCGGGCAGCGCCGCGACGGTCGCGATGATGTCGAGGCTCATGTCGAGCCGCTCGCTCTCCTCGGCGTCGACGGTCAGCCCGATCCCCGCTTCGGCCGCCGCGCGCGCCAGGCGGTGCGTCATGTCGATCAGCTCGGGGACGCACGTCGCGGCATGCGCGGTCTCGTAGCGCGGGTGGAGCGCCGACAGCTTGACCGAGATCGAATGCCCGGCCACAGACCTCGACGCGCCGACCGAGCGGATCGCGGCGAGGTACGAGTCGAAATAACGCGCGCCGTCCTCGCGCGTCCGCGCGGCTTCACCCAACATGTCGAAACTTGCAGTAAAGCCCTTGTTTTCAGGGGCTGCAGCGCGCGCCATCGCTTCGTCGATCGTCCGCCCCATGACGAACACCTGCCCCATCAGGCGCATCGCGGCCCCGACCGCCTGCCGCACAAAGGGCTCGCCCGCACGGTTGATCAGGCGCTTGAGCACTGACGCGCGGCCAGCCTCGCCGACCACCGCGCGCGTCAGAACAAGGCCCCAGGTCGCCGAATTGACCAACAGTGAGTCGGATTTGCCGCTGTGCGCCGCCCAGTCGGCACCGCCGATCTTGTCGGCAATCAGCAGATCGGCGGTCTCGGCATCGGGCACGCGCAGAAAGGCTTCGGCGAGGCTGAGCAGCGCCACGCCCTCCTGCGTGTTGAGGCGATACTGGTGGAGGAAGCGGTTGACCCACCCCTCGCCCTGCGCGGCGCGCAGGTCGGCGAGCAGCCCAAGCGCGTGCCCCTCGACCGCCTCGCGCGTCGCGGCGTCGAGCGTCGCCATCGGCAGCAGGCCGCGCATGACATGCGGTTCGGGGGCACGGTGGAGGTCGCGCATCGCGGCGCGGGCGGCGGTCAGGGTCATGCGCTGCGTCTAGCCGCGCGGGTGGCCCGGCGGAAGGGGCGCGGCCCGCGAATGGTGCTGCCGGGGAGGATTGAACTCCCGACCTCAGCCTTACCAAGGATGCGCTCTACCACTGAGCTACGGCAGCACATTCGCGGGCGTGACGCTGGGGAGCCTCGGCTCCGGCGTGGCGGCGGCTATGGCGGAGCGCCCGAGGGATTGTCAAGGCAGGGCGACCGGCGCAAGGCGGTGGCTGTGGACAAGACCGCCGCCGACCTCAAGGCAGAACGCCTCGCCGACGCGCTCCGCGCCAACCTGCAGAAGCGCAAGGCGCGGGCGCGGGCGACCGACGCCGACGATGTCAGCCCGCCGCCAGCGCCGTCTCGATCGCCGCCTTGACCTCAGGGGCCGTCGGCTGGACCTTGTTGCCGAAGGCGCGGATCAGGCGACCGTCGCGCCCGACCAGATACTTGTGGAAGTTCCAGGTCGGAGTCTGGTCCTTGCCCAGCGTCGCCGCCGCCCAGCGGTAGAACGGCACCGCGTTGTCGCCCTTGACGACGCTGGTCTCGGTCAGTGGAAACTTGATGCCGAACTTGGCCTCGCAGAACTGCTTGACCTCCTTGTTGGTGCCGTACTCCTGCCCGCCGAAGTCCGCCGACGGCACGCCGATGACGGTAAAGCCCTTCGCCGCATAGGTCTCGTGAAGCTTCTCGAGGCCCTCGTACTGCGGGGTGTTGCCGCAGAAGCTCGCGGTGTTGACGACCAGCAGCACCTGCCCCTTGAACTTCGCGAAGGGCAGTGGCGCGCCATCGATCGCGGTCATCGTGATGTCGTTGGTCGTCGCGATCCCGGCGGGAGCGGCGGCGGCAAGGCCGATGGCGGCGGCGGCGAGGATGAAGGTGCGGATCATTGGCGGTCTCCCAAAGGCAGCGGTCATTGAATCGCCACGTCATCCTGGCGAAAGCCGGGACCGATCTCCCGAACTCAGGCGATGGGTCCCGGCTTTCGCCGGGATGACGCGCGCTTCGGTCACAAAGGCGCGGTCGCCGCACTCAACCACGCCTGCGCGTCGGCGTCGAGGTGCGGCCCGACCTCGGCGGCCACGCGCGCGTGGTACGCATCGACCCACGCGCGCTCGCCCGCGTCGAGCAGGCCCGTGTCGATCAGCGCGCGGTCGATGGGGGCAAGCGTCAGCGTCTCGAAGCCGAGCATCTCCTTCTCGGCCCCCGCCACGTCCTTAGCCACAACCAGCACGAGGTTCTCGACGCGGATGCCGTATTCGTTCGACTTGTAGTAGCCGGGTTCATTCGACAGGATCATGCCCGCCGCGAGCGGTTCGTCGCCGCCTGGCTGGCCGCCGCCCATCGTCGCGATGCGCGCCGGGCCTTCGTGGACGGCGAGGTAGCTCCCCACCCCGTGGCCGGTGCCGTGGGCATAGTCGAGGCCCGCCGCCCACAGGAATTGGCGCGCCAGCGTGTCGAGTTGCGTGCCGCGCGTGCCGACCGGGAAGACCGCGCGGGCGAGCGCGATATGGCCCTTGAGGACGCGCGTGAAACGGTCGCGCATTTCCGCGCTTGGCGTGCCCACCGCAAGCGTGCGCGTCACGTCGGTGGTGCCGTCGCGGTATTGGCCGCCCGAATCGACGAGGAATAGCGAGTCGGTCTCGATGCGCCGGTTGGTCGCCTCCGACACGCGGTAGTGGACGACCGCGCCGTTCGGCCCTGCCCCCGAGATCGTGTCGAAGCTGAGATCCTCGAGGCTGTTGGTCAGGTCGCGGAAGCTGCGCAGCTTCGCCGCCGCGCCGAGTTCGTCGAGATTGCCCTTCGGGGCTTCGCCTGCGAACCAGTGAAGGAACCGCGTCAGCGCCGCGCCGTCGCGCAGGTGCGCCGACTTGGTCCCGGCAATCTCGGTGGCGTTCTTGATCGCCTTGGGCAGCGCGATGGGGTCGCGCGCCTCGACGATCCTGGCGGGTGCGCGCTTGAGCGCCTCGAAGATCGCCGCGACGGCGGTGGCGGGGTCGGCGGCGACGGTCTTGCCGCCCAAGGCTTCGAGCGCCGGGACGAACGCCTCGCGGGCGTGGACGCGCACGTCGGGTCCGAGGTGCGCGCGGACCTCGACATCGACCTTGGCAGCGTCGATGAACAGGTCCGCGCTCGCATCGGCGCGGAACAGCGCGAACGCCAGCGCGACGGGGGTATGGACGACGTCCTTGCCGCGCACGTTGAGCGCCCAAGCAATCGAGTCGAGCGCCGAGACCACCGCGACATCGGCGCGGCGTCCGTTGAGCCACGCGGCGATGTCGGCGCGCTTGGCGGCAGCGCTCTGCCCGGCGAGGCTGTCGGGATGGATCTCGAGGCGTGCGTCGGAGCGTGCCGGGCGATCGCTCCAGATCGAATCGATGGGATTGCGTTCGACCGCGACGAGGGTCGCGCCGCGTTCCTTGAGCTTTGCGGCGGTCGCGGCGACCCAAGCCGCCGTATGCAGCCACGGGTCGTAGCCGATGCGGTCGCCCTCCCCGGCATGCCGACCGAGCCAGTCGCCGACGCTGGTCTGCGGCACCGGCTCGTACTCGTAGAGGTCGCCCGGCACCTGCTCGCGGACCTGCAGCGTGTAGCGCCCGTCGGTGAACATCGCGGCCCGGGCGGGAAGCACCGCCGCCGACCCCGCCGAGCCTTCGAAGCCCGTCAACCACGCCAAGCGCTGGGCATAGCCGCCGACATATTCGCTCATATGCTCGTCGGTCAGCGGCACGACGAAGCCGGTCAGGGACCGTGTCCCGAGTTCGGCGCGCAGCGCCGCCAGACGGTCGGCGTGGGTGGACATGGGCGATCTCCTAGCCGACCACCCTAGCGTAGTCCGCGCGTGAGGCAAAAGCTGCGCGGACGACGCCATGCGACGCGGCGGACGCGAGGCCCGCCGCGCCGCACCGGCTTCAGACGATCGGCACGCCACCGGCGCGCGTGAAGCCGCCGCCGAGCGCCGACCCGTAGTAATCGTCGATCTCGTTCGACGACCGGCGACCGCCCTCGACGTCGTCGAGTTCGTCGCGCGAGTAGCTCGGGCCGCCGCGCAGCGTGTCCTGCGTCACGCCGACGTTATAGCCACCCTTGTCGGTGTCGTAGGTCAGCGAATCCCACGGTAGCGGATGATAGCGCTCGCCGATGCCCAGGAAGCCACCGAACGACATCACCGCATAGGCGACCTTGCCCGAACGTTTGTTGAGCATCAGCGAGTCGATCGTGCCGAGGCGCTCGCCCGACCCGTCATAGACCGCCGTGCCCTGCACCTTGTCGGCGGAGATCAGCGTGCCGGTCTCGTCGGCGGTCACCGCGTCGGTGCGGTCGCGGCCCGCGCCGTCGGTGTTGTCGCGCCAGTCGCGCGCGCCCGTCGTATCGCGGTCGGTGTCGGTCAGCGTGCCGGGCGAGCCCATCATGCCTGCCCCCGCGACGCTGCCGCCGGTCGCAATCGCGGCGGTGTCGGTCGCCCAGCTGTCGTCGGTGCCGCCGCCGCCGGTGCGGGCGCCTGTGGTGTCGTTCCAGTCGCTCGACGACTGGCCGATGCCGCTGCTGCCCGCCGGACGGCTCTCGTCCTGGACTGTCAGCCCGTCGCGGTATTCGGGGCTGCGCCCGTCGGTGTCGTTGCCCATCTGGCTCTGCGTCATCGGGGTGCCCGTGGCGTCGGAGCCGCCCGTGCCGGTGTTTGTCGTGCCCTGTGCGCCGGTGCCCATATGCCCGGCCTGCGACGTGCCGTAATCCTGCTGATTGCTCATCTGTTCCTCCACCCAAGCTGGCCTTGATCGGCTGCGGGATAAACCCGTTTTGCGGGCGCGGGGTTCCCGCGACCCGGCGCACTGGCGCACCGCATGGCGGCGGTTTATATGCACCGTCCAACAGCGGCTGCGCGGGCGCGCGGCGGAGGCACGCACGATGGCACTGGCTGCATATCTGGCATCGGTGAAGACGCGCGACCCGGCGGCGCGGTCGCGGTGGGAGGTGCTGCTGTATCCTGGCGTTTGGGCGCTCGGGCTGCACCGCGTCGCGCATGCGCTATACCGCGCCGACCTGTTCCTGCCCGCCCGCGTCGTCAACCACCTGGCGCGCTTCCTGACCGCGATCGACATTCATCCCGGCGCGACGATCGGGCGTAACTTCTTCATCGACCACGGCTTCGTCGTCATCGGCGAAACCGCGACGATCGGCGACGACGTGACGATCTACCAGTGCGTGACGCTGGGCGGCACCGATCCCGCCAACGGCATCCCCGGCAAGCGCCACCCGACGCTCGGCGACGGCGTCATCGTCGGTTCGGGGGCGCAGGTGCTGGGCCCGATCATGGTCGGCGCGCGCGCGCGCATCGGCGCGAACGCCGTGGTGACGCGCGAAGTGCCGCCCGGCGCGACGATGGTCGGCATCCCGGCGCGCGCAACGCTCGTCGACGCCGAGGCCTATGCCAAGCCGTTCATGCCCTATGGCACGCCGTGCAGCCAGAAATACGACCCCGAGACGCAGAAGCTCGAACTGCTGCGCTGCGAGCTCGAGACGCTGCGCGCCCGGCTCGATCAACTGACCGGCGAAGCTCCGGCCAAGAAAGTCGGCTGAGCCTGTCGAACGTCGTCGCCTTTGCCCCTCCCCCGGCCGTCGCACCCGTCGTCCAGACGGTGTTCGACCGGCTGGAACTGAACGTCATTCTGGATCTCTACGGGCGCTGCGTCGCGGCGGGGGTGTGGAAGGACTATGCCGTCGAGTTCGGACGCGACCGCGCGGTGTTCTCGGCATTCCGGCGCGCCAGCGAGCGGCCCGAGGTGCAGCTCGTCAAGACGCCCGCGCTACGCCTGAAGCAGGGGCAGTACGCGCTGCTGAGCGAGGGCGGCGCGGTGTTGAAGCGCGGCGCGGAATTGCGCGGCGTGCTGGCACCGTTGGAGCGCAAGCTGCTGCGGGTGGTGTAAATGCCCCTCCCCACTTGAGGGGGAGGGCTTACACCATCGCCGCCGGCAATCGCCCGCGCACGCCTTCGGGCAGCAGCCCAAGCACCGCGCTGCGGATCGGCCGCCAGCCCGCCTACAGCGCGACGAGGAACAGTCCGATGATCAGCGTCGTGACGCCAAACCCGGCGCTCATCTGCCCGCCGCCGGTCAACAGCGACTGGATCGCGTAGATGACATAGCCGAGCGCCGAGACGAGCAGCGCGCGGCGGTCGATCGCCAGCGCCACCAGCGTCAGCCCGACGTACACCGCGACGACGATCAGCGCGGCACCGGTCGGCGGCGTCGCGTCCATGATCCCCGCGAGCGAGAATACCGGATGGACGATCAGCGGCGCGGCGAGCAGGTGCAGCCAGAACGCCACGTCGGACCAGCGCGTCACCCGCGCCCGGTCGCGCGCGTCGGCCCAGAGCGCCAGAGCGAACACCGCGAGGCCGCACACCACGACGGCAATCAGCATCGGCGTGTTCGACACCGCCATCGTCGCGCCGAGGGTCGCCAAGACCATCACGACCAACGCGCCGACGCCCGCCGCGACGGTGATCGGCACCATGAAGCGCCGCCAGTGCAGCCACGCCGCCCCCGCCGTCAGCGCGGCGGCGGCGATTATGCCGAGCGGCACGACCTGGCTTGCACCGCCCCACGAAAAGCTCGTGTAATCGGTGAAAAACCCGGTCAGCGCCGCCATGACCCCGCCGACGAAAGTCAACAGCAGAACGATGCTCGGCAACGCCATGCGCCGCTGACGCGTGAAATATTCAGCCAGTCCCCAACTCGCCGCCGCAACCGCCGCCGCGCCGAGCGCCGACGAGACCTGACCGCACAATGCGCCGACCGCGAACAGGACCAAGCCGACGGCGATGGTCACGAAAATGTCGTTGAAGCCGGTCAGCAGCCGGAACTGCTCCTCGTCGGGACCGACGACGACGCGCCGCTGATCGCGCGTGAAGCCGACGAGCCGCTCGCGCGCCTGCGCGTCGAGCACGCCCGCCGCTACGGCGGCATCGAGGTCGCGGTCTTCGATCATCGGGCAAGCTCCGCTGTCATACACGGATAGTACGGCAGGCGAAGTTGGCGGTCAACCGGCGAGCATGGCGCGCTCGGCGGCGACGATCGGCGCGAAGCTGGGACGGGCGTGCATCGCGGCGGCGAACGCGGCAATCTTCGGATAGCGCGCGGCATCGAGAACATGGCCCGCGTGGCTCAGGTTGAGCAACGGGCTGGCAACGGCGATATCGGCGAGGGTCAGCGCGTCGCCGACCAGATGGCCCTTATCGCCGATCGCCGTTTCGAGATAGGCCAGCACCGGCGGCAGCGCCTCGGCCTCCGCCTTGTCGGCGGCGGCGAGGTCGCCGGGACGCCCGAGCAACCGGGGTGCGACGATGCGGTTGAAGAACAGCGGCGCGAAGGCCGCGAAGACGATGGTGTCGGCGAACTCCTCGAACCAGATGGTCCGGGCGCGCGCCCGCGCCGCGCCGGGGATCAGCGCGGGTTCGGGATGGAGCGCTTCGAAATAATGGATGATCGCCGACGAGTCGGCGAGGCTGAAGTCGCCGTCGACGAGCGCGGGCATCTTGCGGAATGGGCTTGCGGCGAGAAACACCGGGTCGGTCGAGCCGAGGCCGGTGGGCTTCAACTCGTAGGCGATGCCCTTCTCGGTCGCCGCGACCATGACCTTGCGGACGAACGGCGACAGCGACAGGCCATAGACTTGCATCATGCGAGTTCTCCCCCGGCGAGCGCCTTCGCCCGCTCTTCGGCGACGAGTTCCTTGCGGCTGAGTTTGCCGATCATCGTCTTGGGCAGCGTGGCGCGGACCTCGACGGCGACGGCGCGCTCGTGCTTGCCGACGTGCGCGTTGAGGTGCGCCAGCAGCGCGGCGCCAGTCGTCGTCGCCCCGTCGGTGAGCGTCACGAACGCCTTGGGGCGCTCGCCGAGGCGCAGGTCGGGGATGCCGATGACCAGCGCCTCCTTGACCGCCGGATCGCGGTAGAGAATGTCCTCGAGCACGCTGGGAAACACCTTGAAGCCGCCGACGACGATCATGTCCTTGAGACGGTCGACGACGTTGACGAAGCCGTCTGCATCGATGGTGCCGACGTCGCCGGTGCGCAGCCAGCGGACGCCGTCGTGCACGATGAAGACGTCTGCCGTCTCGTCGGCGCGGCCGTGATAGCCTGCCATGATCTGCGGTCCCGAGACGGTGATCTCGCCCGGCTCGCCGTCGGGGGCAAGCTTCGCAGGATCGTCCTTGTCGACAAGGCGGATGTCGGTGCCGGGCAGCGGCTGGCCGATGCTGCCCGCCGCGCCCGCACCCACGTAAGGGTTGCACGACACGACGCCGGCGCTTTCGGTCAGGCCATAGCCTTCAACGAGCGTCGCGCCGCTGCGCGCCTCGAACGCGCGCTTGAGTTCGAGCGGCAGCGGCGCGCCGCCCGAGATACAGATACGCAAGCTCGACAGGTCGGTGGTCGCGAGCGCGGGCGCGTCGAGCAGCGCGCGGAACATCGTCGGCACGCCGGGCATCGCGGTGATCCGGTGCTTCGCCACCGCACCGAGCACGGCGGCGGCATCGAAGCGCGGCAGCATGACGATCGACCCGCCGCGCGCCATCGTGCGGTTGAGCACGCAAGTGTTAGCGAAGACGTGGAAGAACGGCAGCGCGCCGAGAATGCGGTCGGGCGCGATCCGTTCGGGGTCGAGGGCGTCGACCTGCAGCGCGTTGACGCTGAGATTGGCGTGGGTCAGCACCGCGCCCTTGGGCGTCCCCGTCGTGCCGCCGGTATATTGCAGCAGCGCGACGCCGTTCACGTCGAGCGTCGGCGGGTCGGCGAGCGGCGCGTGCGCGATCAGGTCGGCGAAGCGCCACGCTCCTGCCGAGACCGCACTGCGCTCCTTGCCCTTGAGCAGCCGGTAGCCGAGCGCCTTGGCGAAGGGCAACGCCTCGGGGAGATTGCCGACGATCAGCTGCCGCAGCCCGGTGCGCGCCAGCAGCGGCGCGATGGTGGCGTAAAGCTGCGTCACGTCGAGCGTTACCATAACCGTCGTGCCGCTGTCGTCGATCTGCGCCGCGAGTTCGTCGGCGGTGTAGAGCGGCGAGAAATTGACCACCGTCGCCCCGGCGAGCATCGCGCCGTAGTATGCGAAGACATAGTGCGGGCAGTTGGGCAGGAACAGCCCGACGGTCGACCCCGGCCCGATGCCCCGGCTCGCGAGCCCGCCCGCGAAGCGCCGCACGCGGTCCCACACCTGCGCGTAGGTCCAGCGCCGCCCGAGGAATTCGAGGCACGGCGCGTTCGGCGTTTGCGCCGCGCTTCGCGCCAGCAGCTCGGGCACCGCGCACGACGTCAGCGGCAGGTTCCACGGCACCGGGTGGACATAGGACGCGGACCAGCGGCTCATCACTGCACCCGCACGAAGCGGTCGACGGGTCCGTCGCCGTCGCGCGTCAGCCGCCCGCGCGCTTCGAGCCAGTGGAGGTGCGCCAGCGCCTCGCCCGTCGCCATCATCGTGTCGCCGTCGCCGACCGGGCGGCGGAACAGCACAGGGAACGTCTCGAACACCGTGCGCGACACGCTGCAAAAGGCCTCGAGCTTGCCGAGCTTGTCCAGATGGTCGTCGCGGAGCTGGCCGAGGCGCGTGTGGAGGCCGTCGAACGGCTCGTTGTGCGCGGGCAGCACGCGCAAGGTCGCGGGCAGGTCGCCGAGCCGGTCGAGGCTGTCGAGCCAGTCGCCCAGAGGGTCGGCGCGCGGCTCGGTCGGATAGACCGAGACGTTCGAGGTGATGCGCGGCAGCACCTGGTCGCCCGCGATCATCAGCCCCGCCGCATCGCAGACGAGGCACGAATGCTCGGGCGAATGGCCGCGCCCGGTGACGATGCGCCAGTCGCGCCCACCGATGCTTAGCACGTCGCCCTCTCGGATACGCTGGAAGCCGATCGGCAGCGGCGACACGACCTGCCCAAAATTGCCCCAGTTGCGCCCCCGGAGCACCGCCAGCCGGTCCTCGGGCCACGCGGCGCGGGCATAGAAGTCGACCGCCTCGCGCGGCGGCGCGTCGCGCACGTCGAGCGTCAGCGTCCGCGCCAGCAGATATTCGGTGCGCGCGATCTCGAGCGGCACACCCCAACGTTCGCACAGCCAACCCGCCAGCCCGAGATGATCGGGGTGATAATGCGTGACGATGACGCGGCTGACCGGACGACCCGCGAGCGCGTCGGCGAACAGCGCCTCCCACGTCCGCCGCCCCGCACCGGTGTTGAGCCCGGTATCGACGATCGCCCACCCGTCGCCCCCGCTGCCGGAATCGTCGAGCACCCAGAGGTTGATGTGATCGAGGCTGAACGGCAGCGGCATGCGCAGCCAGAATACCCCCGGCGCGGCCTCGAAAAGCTTGCCGGGAGCGGGCACGAAGCGGCCGTGCGGATAGTGCAAGCCCCGGCGGTCTTCCGGCGTCGCGGCGGGTCCTTCGTCGAGGCTGGCATCCTGCATCGAGTAAGGGTGTAGGTTGACGTTTGCGTGAAGTCGAGGGAGCTGCGCCGCCGGCGCGGCTGCCTGGCGTCGTCGAATTGTGAGCAGTTCGTTAGCGCGACCCCCCAAATGGGGATATCTGCGCGCGTCGATACTGCGCACAACGTCTCCGTCAACAGGAGAAATCTCATGCGCCCGCTGATGTTTGCGCTCGCCGCCACCCTTGCCGCCGCATCCGCTCATGCCGCCACGCTGACGACTTTGAGATTCAATCAGTACGGCGTGCAGAACGACGCCCTGACCCTCGGCCCCGACGGGCAACTCTACGGCACCTCCACCGATGGCCTCTACGGCGACGGCGTCGTCTACAAGATTTCGACCACCGGCACCTACACCAAGCTAGCGGACCTCCGGGCGTCGGTGTCGGGCAAGGGTTCGCCGGGTGGACTCGTCTTCGATACTGCCGGCAACATCTTCGGGACGGCAAGCGACTCAAACAACGCCAGCGCCCACCAGACGATTTTCAAGCTCACTTCGACGGGAACGCTGAGCCGCGTCGCGACGCTGGGCAACGCGACCTACCCCAATGACGGCCTGACCATCGACGCCAGCAACACGCTCTACGGTGTGTCCCCGTATGGCGGGACTAGCGCCCGCGGAACCGTCTTTAAGGTCACGGCGGCGGGCGTCGCAACGACGCTCGCGACGTTTAACGATGCCAATGGCGCCTATCCGGCGGACCAGCTCACCGTCGACGCGGCGGGCAACATTTACGGCACGACGGAAAACGGCGGCCTCGGCATCAGCCAGTTTAGCAACGGCTTCGGTACCGTCTTCAAGATCTCCAGCACCGGCGTGTTCTCGACGCTCGTGCAGTTCACCGGGCTGAACGGTGCCAATCCGCGCGGAAAGCTCGCGATCGACGCCAGCGGCAATCTTTACGGCACGACCACGGCCGGGCAGAACTCGATCTTCAAGATTTCGGCGACGGGGGTATTCACGCCGCTGGCCAAATTTACTGGCATCAACGGTCTCGGTTTGAACCCGACCGGCGGCCTGCTGCTCGACGCGGCGGGCAATTTGTTCGGCACGACGGTCAACGGCGGCGACACCGTCCTGGGCGCGGGAAAAGGCTATGGCACGGTCTTTGAGTACACGGCGGCGGGCGTGCTGAAGACGCTGGCGACCTTAGACAACAGCAACGGTGCCAATCCCCATGCCGGGCTGACCGCCGACGCGGCAGGCAATCTGTACGGCACGACGGTGAACGGTCCATCGAACATCGGGACGATCTTCAAGCTCGGCGGCACCGGCTTCGTGACTTTCCCGACAGGCGTGCCCGAACCCGCGAACTGGGCACTGATGCTCGTGGGTTTCGGGGTGGTCGGCAGCCTCGCGCGGCGGCGCGGCGTCGGGTTCGTGACGGTCTAGTCGTATCGCCCTTCACCCAGGCAAGTTGGTGCCGACGAACGCGCCATCCGCCCCGACCGCGCGGTAGAAGCACGACGCTGCGCCGGTGTGGCACGCCGGGCCCGCCGGCTCGACGCTCAGCCATAGCGCGTCCTGATCGCAGTCGATGCGGAGTGCCACGACCCGCTGGACGTTTCCCGACGTCGCCCCCTTGTGCCAGACCTCGCCGCGCGACCGCGACCAGTAGTGCGCCTCGCCCGACGCCAGCGTGCGCTCGAGCGCCGCCGCATTCATGTGCGCGACCATCAGTACAGCGCCCGTCGCCGCGTCGGTCGCCACCGCCTGGATAAGCCCGCGCTCGTCCCATTTCGGGTCGAGGCTGAGGCCGGTTTCGCGGGCATTGTCGCTCATGTTACGGTTCCGCGTCACTGACAGGGGCGACACGCCGCCCCGCTACCCCTATATGGCCGCCGACGACGCGACGCGAGACGCCCTGCGATGGACGCCATGCTCACCACCGACCCTTTCGAAGATTGCCGGGGGGAAGACGACCATCTGCACGAGGAGTGCGGGGTGATCGGCGTTTATGGCGCCGACGGCGCGGCGGCGCTGACAGCGCTCGGGCTGCACGCGCTCCAGCATCGCGGGCAGGAGGCGGCGGGCATTACCACCTTCGACGGCCACGATTTCCACACGCACCGCGCGATGGGCCATGTCGCGGGCAATTTCGATTCGGACGAGGTCATCCGCAAGCTGCGTGGCAGCATCGCCATCGGCCACAATCGCTATGCCACGACCGGCGAGACCGCGCTGCGGAACGTCCAGCCGCTCTATGCCGAACTCCAGTCGGGGGGTTTCGCGGTGGCGCACAACGGCAATATCTCGAACGCCGGCAAGCTGCGGCGCGAGCTGGTGCGGCGCGGCTCGATCTTCCAGTCGACGAGCGATACCGAGGTCATCATCCACCTCGTCGCCACCTCGACCTACCGCACGCTGCTCGACAAGATCATCGACGCCTTGAAGCAGGTCGAGGGGGCGTACAGCCTGCTCTGCCTGACCGGCGAGGGGATGATCGCCTGCCGCGACCCGCTCGGCGTCCGCCCGCTGGTGCTCGGTCGGCTCGGCGATTCGTACATCCTCGCGTCGGAGACGGTGGCACTCGATGTCGTCGGTGCGACCTTCCTGCGCGCCGTCGAGCCCGGCGAGCTGATCGTCATCACCGCGCGCGGCCTGCGCTCGCTGCGCCCCTTCGGCGTCGTCCGTCCGCGCCCGTGCATCTTCGAGCACGTCTATTTCTCGCGGCCCGATTCGATAGTCGACGGGTCGAGCGTCTATCAGGTGCGCAAGAAGATCGGCGTCCAGCTCGCGCTCGAAAGCCCCGTCGATGCCGACATCGTCGTGCCGGTGCCCGATTCGGGGACGCCCGCCGCGATCGGCTATGCCCAGCAATCGGGCATCCCATTCGAGCTCGGCATCATCCGTTCGCACTATGTCGGGCGCACCTTCATCCAGCCCGGCGACCAGATCCGCAACCTAGGCGTCAAGCTCAAGCACAATGCCAACCGGGCGATGATCGCCGGCAAACGCCTCGTGCTGATCGATGATTCGATCGTGCGCGGCACCACCAGCCTCAAGATCGTCCAGATGCTGCGCGACGCGGGCGCCGCCGAAATCCACATGCGGATCGCCTCGCCGCCGACGCGTCACAGCTGCTACTACGGCGTCGACACCCCGGCGCGGGCGAAGCTGCTCGCCGCGAACATGGATGTCGAGCGGATGCGCGAATACATCAAGGTCGACAGCCTCGCCTTCGTCTCGACCGACGGCCTGTACCGTGCGCTCGGCGAGGACATGCGGCTCGACGATGCGCCGCAATATTGCGATGCCTGCTTCACCGGCGACTATCCGACGCGGCTGACCGACCAGGAGGATCTCGAGGTCCCCGATCAGCTCAGCATGCTCGCCGAGCGCGTCATTTAGACGCAGCCGGATGCCCGGCGTTGACCGTGCCGAACGGTCGCGCGATTTTCCCGTGACTTAAACGGTGGGGGAAACGCCGATGGCTCGTGCGGCATTCATCGGTCTGGCAGCGGCGGCGCTCGCTTCGTCGGCAAGCGCGTCGCAGTTGACCGCTTCGGTCAGCGTCAGCGGCGCTTCGAACGCCAGCCAGTCCGCGCAAGGTGCCACCGGGCCGGTCTCCGCAGCCGGGGACTCCGGCAACGTGCTGGTCTCGGCAATCGCCGATTACGGTGTCTTGAAGGCCGCGTTCACCGGCGGCGCGAGCAACGGTGCCGGCCAGGGCACGCTTTTCCAAAATGTCGCGACCCGGGCCAAGTTCGAGGACATTCTCGACTTTACCGCGCAAAGCCTCGACATAACGCCGATCGCCCTCGACTGGGTCTACGTCACAGCAAAATTCTCGGTCGATGCCGCGTTCGTCAACGCGGCCACCGGGGGCGCGTATTCCACGCTCCGGCCGTCGGTCCAGTTCTCCGTGCTGACGGCGAACCAGAGCGAGGGCGCCTCGGTCAAGCTCGACCAGACGACGACGATTTCAAGCTTTGGCAGCTTCACCACCGTGAGCCGCCAGAACTCGACCGTTGGCGGTGGCATTTCGATGCCGACGACGTTGCCGCAACTGGCGGGCGATTACACCTGGACCTTCGCGGCCCGAACCGGCACCGCCTATACGCTGACCGGCGCGCTCGAATGCACGACCTTCCAATATATCCCGGCATCGTCGAGTATCGGCCAGGCGTGCAACCTCGGGCAGAGCGTGTACTGGCAGGGTATCGCGTCGGTGACCGATCTCGCGGGACATGCGGTCAACTGGGCAGTGGGTTCGCAGTCCGGTTTTGCCTATGCCAACAGCTATGCGAACCAGCCCGGCCCATCGGTCGTCCCCGAGCCCGGCATCTGGGCGCTAATGGTTCTGGGGTTCGCCGCGACCGCCGGTGCCGTTCGGCGTCGGCGCTCCGGGACTGTCCGCACGGCCTGACCGGGCGCTCCGCACTTTTGGAGCACCGGCAACGGCGGACCGCCGATTGCGGCACTGCGCCGAACCGGCTAGCGCCGGGCGCATGAGCGACACCGCCGACCAGAACATCGCGCCCGCCCAACGCATCGCGCTCGTCACCGGCGCGTCGCGCGGCATCGGCGCCGCCACCGCCGAGGCTCTCGCCGCCGCAGGCGCGCATGTCGTGCTGACCGCGCGCACCGAGGCGGGCCTCGTCGAGGTCGAGGACCGCATCCATGCAGCGCGCGGCAGCGCGACGATCGCACCGCTCGACCTGCGCGACAGCGACGCCATCGACCGGCTGGCGGCGGCTCTGCTGGCGCGCTGGGGCAAGCTCGACGTGCTGATCCTCAACGCCGCGACGCTCGGCAGCCTGACCCCGGTGCCGCACATCGACCGCAAGGAATGGGAGCAGGTCGTCGGCCTCAACCTTACCGCCAACTGGCGGATGGTGCGTGCCTTCGACCCACTGCTGCGGGCGAGCGACGCCGGGCGGCTGCTCACGATGACCTCGTCGGTCGCGAGCATCCCGCGTGCGTACTGGGGTGCGTACGCGGCGACCAAGGCGGCACTCGACACGCTCGTGCTGACCTATGGTGCCGAAGTCGCCAACACCAGCAGCGTCCGCGTCGCGGTGCTCGACCCCGGCGCGACCGCGACGCGCATGCGCGCCCGCGCCTACCCCGGCGAGGATGCCGCGACGCTCAAGGGCCCCGAGGTCGTCGCCGCGCGCATCGCCGCGCTGCTAGCCCGCGACTTCGCCAGCGGCGCGCGCATCGACCTGCGCGACGACGCCGGTCACGACGCGCCTCAGTAGAAGAACCGCTCCTCGGCGATCTTGCCGGTGCGGATGGTATACAGCGCGACCTCGTCCATCCGGATCCGCTCGCCACTGTCCTTCTGGGTCACGTCCATCTTCCAGTGGATGGCGATCCGGTCGCCGTTGACGAACGGGCCGAAGGTTTCGGTGCTGTTGACCTCGTGCGCGCCGTACCACCAGTCGCTCTTGCCCTGCGCCGCCGCGCGCCCCTCGACGCGCGCCATCGGGCCGTCCATCGCCTCGATGCTGACGACATCGTCGGCCCAGTATTTCTCGCCGATATGAAAATCGCCTGCCTTGGTCATCGCCACCATGTCGTCGGCGATCTCGCGTACCGTCGTCATTGCATCCTCCCTCGATTCGCGGGAGGAACATAGCACGAACAATGTGATACGCCAATGACAGCGTCGCCCGCTCTCAGACCTTCGCCTTGACCCCGAGCGAAGCGCACAGCGGCGGCGCGTCCGCTGCGAGGCAGAAATCGGGCGGGTGCCCCGACTTGCGCCAGTAGTCGACGAGGCCGAGGCGGGCGACGAGCGCGGCGAACTGCGGCAACTGCCGCGCTCGCGCGAAGGTCGGTTCGTACAGCACGGTCATGTAGAGGGGGTGCTTGTCGATCATCCGGCCCGCCGCCTCCACCGCATCGACGTCGCGCCCCGCCAGTGCGAGCGCGGAGACATTGGCGCGGTCGAGAAACTGCGGCCCGGCGAGCAGGCGCACCATCGCATCGCCTGCCGTGCGCAGCCGTGCGGCGTTCCCGGCCGCACGCGCCTCGATGATTGCGACGCGGAGCGGTGTCGATAGATTGACGGGTTCGGCGGCCAGTAGCGCCCGCGCCGTCGGCCAGTCGCCGGCGAAGGTCGCGGTCTTGTAGCGCAGCGCCTTCAGGTAATTGATTTCGGGCATCAGCGCGGCGACGGTCGCCTGCAACTTCGCAGCGTTACCGTACTGCCCGTTGAACGCCATCGTCTCGCCGAGCCTTGCCTGGCCCGTAAAGTTGTTCGGGACCAGACTGACCGCCCGGAGCATATGCTCCTGTGCCTCGCGACCGCGCCCGACCATCGACAGCAAATATGAATAGGCCTGGTGTTCGCAGCCACAGGCTGTGGGGTTCGCAGCGATCGCCTTGAGCATCAAGGCTTCTCTCCCGGCGAAATCGAGCGTCGGACGCAACAGCGCCAGCGCCTCCCATGCTTCGGCGCTCTGCGGATCGGACCGCAGCACGGCGCGCGCGAGCGGTTCGCCTTCGGCCCGGTATTCGGCCTTTTTGTCCATATCGAAGTCGCCGTGTTCGCCCAGGCTGCCGGCCAGCACGAGCTTAGCGCGGTCAAAGTGCGGTGCTGCCGCGACGACCGCGCGTGCCCGGTCGATGCGGGCCATCGGGTCATCCGAGCCGTCGCAGAAGGCAACCCAAAGCGGCATCTGGGAAGGCGACAGGCGCTTCGACGCGCGCTTGCCCTGGCCGTCGGCGACACATTGGGCCGTGTAGGCGATCTGCAGACCGAGGGTCCGGGTGGCGACAGGCTTGACGTCGGGGCGCTCGATCCGCGCGCTCCACATCGGCTCGTCGCTGCCGGGGACGCGGAGCTGGACCACCGCGCCGACGCCCGCGCCCTGCCGCTCGATTCGGCCCGTCAGCTGGAAGGCGCGCGCGTCGCGCTTGCCGTCGCCGCGCCTCAAGTCGAAGGCGGCGGGCAGGAAACCACCGATGATCGCCTCGCGCAGGTCGTCGGCCAGGTGCGGGGGCAGGCCGGGCCCGGCGGCGAGCGCGTCGACGACCATCGTCGGGCGGGTTTCGCCTGCCCCCGGTGCATCGGCGCGAAACATCAGGACGGCAGCGACGCCCACGGCGAGCGCGGCAGCGCCTCCGATTGCCCACGGCCTGCGACGCACCTGCGCGACAAGTCCGGCAACCGGAGCGGGTTCGACGAGCGCCGCGTCTTTGGCTGGTGTTACGTCGAGCGGCAGCGCGGGCGACCCGACCAGCCGATAGCCGACCTTGGTGATCGTCTCGATGCGGAACGACCCGCCGCCGCTGTCCTCCGCCAGCCGCCGCAGCCGCGAGATGACGCGGTTGACGCTGTCGTCGCCGACGATGCGCCCCTCCCAGCACTGGCGAACCAGATCGTCGCGGCTGACGATCCCGCCCCCGGCGCGGGCCAGCGCCACCAGCACCTGCATGACGCGCGGCTCGAGCGTTTCTCAAGTTGTGGCCGTGACCTGCCGCAGCGCGGGTTCGACGGTCAGCGGCCCCAGCCGAAACGGAGCCGCGCGCGCCAGATCGATCTGCCCGCCGCTGTCCACCGCCGTCCCCCTGTGCCCCGACCGACCTGAACGCACCGCCGCGCGCGCGTCAATCGCAATCATCGGTCAAGCATCGGTAAGAAATCGGTTCTCCCCCGTTTCGCTGCCCGCGGGCTCCGGCCACCCTCCCCTCGCGTCCAACAACGCGCCGCCGCCGCCGTCACGGTGTCGGCCAACAGGGAGACAAACGATGAATTTCAAGTCCAACACCCTTGCCGCCACCGCATTGCTGTTCGCGGCGACCAGCGCGAGCGCCGCCGTCCAGACGATCACGCGAACCGGACACCTCGTTGCGGCCGTTCCGGTCGGCTCTGCCTACAACCCCGACGGGATTACGGCGCTGTCCGACCTTGCGGTCGGCGATGCGATCCATTTTAGCGCGACTTACGACGACGCCGATCTCCAGACGCCCGGAACCATCCATACCGGGTTCGGTGAAACCCTGACGAATCCGGACATCCACACCGTGCAGCTGGGCAACTACAATCCGGTCAACGCGGTATCGCTGACCATCGGCAGCCATTCGCTGAGCCTGAGCGACCAGATTTGTTTCCACGATGCGGTCTGCACGGCGAATTATGGTTTGGAGTTCCCGCAGGGTCCCACGTTGATGTTTTACGGAAGCATTTTCCTCGGCATGGATTCGTGCCTGATCGAGGGCGGTGGCGGCTTCGGCACCGGCATCGCCTTCTGCCAGCTGACGCTCGACAGCATCACGCCGGCATTGAGCGGCTACAGTACCGCCATATTCGGCTATTCGCGGAGCGACCTGTATTTCATCCAGACCCCCGACTTCGCCGATGTCGTGTTCATCGGCCAGTTCGACGGCCCCGGCGTCGCTGCCGTCCCCGAGCCCGCCAGCTGGGCGCTGATGATCGGCGGCTTCGGCCTGACCGGCGCGACGCTCCGGCGGCGGCGGATGGCGAGCGTCACCGCGTAACCCTGGCAGGCCGCGACGCGCTCGGCGAGGCGTCGCGGCCATGCCTGACACCGCGCCCGCCATACGTCGCGATGGACGCGCGGCCCCGCTTGCGGCTATGCTCGGATGGTGCAAGCGAGGCGGACAATGCAGGCAGCGTCGAACAGTTAAAGCATGAGGTCGAGGCAATTGTCGGGCAGTCGGCGTTCCGGGATCGCTGACACCTTCCGCACCGCGCCGCATCAGTCGCCGAGGCGACTGCTGGATGAGACGGCGGCGGCGCACAAGCCGGTTTTGGGATGGGCGGTTTAGCGGCTGATTGCGCTAAAGCTTCGCACACATCGCCGGTGCGCCAGCCGCCGCGCAAAAGTCCGGTCGATGCCCCGAACTGTGCCAGTAGTCGAACAGCCCGATCCGATACGTCAGCGCTTCGAATTCGGGGGTTTGCCGGGCGCTGGCAAAGGCAGGGGAATACAGGCTGCTCAGCGAACCGTTATACCCCACGCTGTGGAATCTCCGCTCGGCTGCGTCGATCGCTGCCACATCGTGACCGCTCCACGCCAGCGCCATCACCGTAAGCCCGGAGAGCGAGGCGGAATCGACGGCGATGGCCTTGAAGCTAATACCGGCGCTGGAGGCAGCCGGCCGATCACCTTTGGCCAAAGCCTCCACCAGCGGTCCAATTGCGGCGCGAACGCGATCATCGGGCACGGTCGGGATCAGCTTGCGTGCCGTCTCCCAATCCTGCCCGGTAATCGCGGCTATCAACCATGTCCGGTCAAGCCGCACACGATTTGGCTCAATGGCAACTTCGCTCAAGAAGACGGGACGCGCCTCGAGATAGCGACCCGCAATGCTGAGCACGTCAGCC
Organism: uncultured Sphingomonadaceae bacterium; assembly: GCA_964246975.1. Lineage (GTDB taxonomy): Bacteria > Pseudomonadota > Alphaproteobacteria > Sphingomonadales > Sphingomonadaceae > Glacieibacterium. Next base: position 9,163 of record CAXTSL010000003.1, on the reverse strand, counting down.
CGTTCTCGCATATCGGGCGGGTTACCGGGGGTAATTGCGAGGCTCCGGTCGAATGCGTCCACCGCTTCCCGGAGCCGACCGACCGATGCCAGAAAAAAGCCTTTCGCCTGATATTCGAAGCCATAGCCGGTATGGCGCGCCAATTCGGCTTTGGCGATGTGGGTTTCTCTGGATCTGAAGTCGCCCAGACGGGTCAGGTACGCCCGCGCAAGATAGCTTTGGGCCCTGTCGGGGTCGAGCTTCTCAGCCGCCTCCACTGCCCGCAGCCCTTCGTCACGCAACGGCTCTAGCCCGCGACCTCCCTTGTGCATTATCCATACGCCCAGCTTGGTGGCGAGTAACGTCTGGGCCGTGACGAACCTGGGCTCAGCCCGCGTCGCAGCTCTCAGCGCTTCGATCTCACGGTCCAAGTTATAATTTACTTTGACGTCTTCCTCGCAATAGCTCGCCCATCCCGCGAGCGCGTTGCGAGATTTTATGGGCGGTTCGTTCGCGCCATCAATGATGCAATGGGCGGCCCAGGCCAGTTCAGAGGCAATACCGGACAGCGACGCGTTGTTGGCAAAGTGCTTTTGCGGCGTCCAGATCGGCGCAACGATGCCGGGTGCATGCAATTCAGCATACAGAACGACGCCCTCAGGCGATCCGACCAGTCGGCCCGTCAATTGATAGTCTGCAGCCTCGCCCTGCCCTGGAACGGCATGAAACCGTTCGCGTGGGACCGAACTGACGATCGCGCTTTGCAATGTTTCCGGCGTGCCAGCGGGCATCCCGGAACTGGCAAAGGCTGCGACTGCAAGTGTGGACCCGCTCCTGGGCTTTTCAGAATGACCAAACCAGACCGCCAGCGCGACAGCACCCGCAAGCCCGGTGGCGCCGGCGACCGCCCAGGCACGCCATGAAGGCTGACGCCTGATTGTCGCGGCGGCGGCGTGCGGCTGGCGCGCACCGTCCAACTGCGGCTTCACAGCCTCCAGTTGGGACACGGGGCCAATCAGCCGATAGCCGACCTTAGTAATCGTTTCGATCCGGAAGCTGCCGCCGCCACGCTCCGCCGCCAGCCGCCGCAGCCTGAGGATGACGCGGTTGATGCTGTCATCGCCAACAATGCGCCCGTCCCAACATTGCCGGATCAGGTCATCTCGGCTGACTATGGCTCCCCGCGCCAGCGCCAATACGACGAGTACCTGCATGACGCGGGGTTCGAGTGTCTCGGATGAGATTGCGGTGGTCGACACTTGGCGTAGCGCCGGTTCGATGGTCAGCGGGCCGAGTTGAAACGGCGCGGCGCGCGCAAGGTCGATCTGCCCTGTCTTGTCCATCGTACCCCCTTGGCGCCAGTGCTAGCGCACCGGGCAGCGCCTTACCCACGGAAATCGCGCCGTTGCTCCAAATCATCAGCCTTTCATCATGCGATCATCAGGTCGGGGCCGTGTCGCGCTGCGCTCCATCGGCCCAGTACTGCTGTGCGTTCGACGACGCGCCGCAGCCGCCGTCACGGTTCGGGCAACAGGGAGACAAACAGTGATTTTCAGGGCCAACATCCTCGCCGCCACGGTGCTATTGCTCGCGACGACCGGGGCCAATGCGACAGTCAAGACCATCACCCGGACTGGATCGATCTTTTATCAGTTCGCGCCCGACAGCCCGGTCAATCCCGACGGTCTGACCGGTCTGCTCGACTGGAAAGTCGGCGACGCATTGTCCTTGTCGATCACCTATGACGATGCCGAACTCGGACCGCTGGTTCCGGCCGGCAATAGCTTCGCAATGCCGGATGCGCTCGTGAACAACCCGAACATTTCGGCGGTTCAGCTCGGCAACGGCAACCCGATCAACCAGGCAAGCTATACCGTCGGGTCGCATACGACGTCGATAACCGACGTCGGCTGTTACATGGACACGGCATGCGAACTGGGCGACGGCAATCCGTACCATAATGCGCCGGTCGCCATCTTCTACCGCGGTGAGTTCTTGGGGTTGGAGGGCGTATTTGGCGTTGGCGGCTCGCCCCACGACAATCCCAACATCGGCATGCAGCTATCATTCCTGTACAATTTCGATGCCGACGTCGGCGCCGACTTCGATTTCGGCGGTCCCAAGCGTTTCGACTATGTTTTGCTGCAGGACGCCTATGTCCGCAATCTGGTGTTCGTTGGCAAGTTCGATACGCCCGGAATCGCCGCCATCCCCGAACCCGCCAGCTGGGCGCTGATGATCGGCGGCTTCGGCCTGACCGGCGCGACGCTCCGGCGGCGGCGCACGGCGAGCGTCGCCGCGTAACTCTGGCAGGCCGCGACGCGCTCGGCGAGGCGTCGCGGCCATGCCTGACACCGCCGAGCCAGCGCACTCGGTCATGGACGACCCGCTCCGGTTGCGGCTATACTCGCGGCGCGAAAGCGAGGCAGGTCGTGCAGGCGAGCAACGAGACATTAGCGCATGAGGTCGAGGCGATCGTTGCTCGCTCAGGCTTCAGCGGTCGGTTGAAGAGCGTGGTCATCGACCCGAACGATGATCCCGACATGCCCTTCATCCGGGTCAATCTTGATTTGCGCGGCATCGAGAAACTGCCGATCCGCGACGGCATTACGCTTATGGAAGCGATCGAGGACGGTTTAGCTACGCTCGACGAGCGATCTGCCAGCGTCCGCTTTGCCGAAGCAAATTGATGGTCGCATTCGATGCGGAGTTACTCGCGTCCGCCAAACTGCTGCTTCGTCGCGCACGCGGTGAGCGGGGGCGGTTATCGCGTGCGCGCGTCCGTCGCAGTATTTCGACGGCCTATTATTCGCTGTTTCATTTTCTTCTCGACGAAGCGACGCTGACACTCGTCGGTGAACGAGCGACGAGAGCGAGGCGCAGACGCATTCTGGCCCGCACACTCAGTCACAGAGGAACGCTTTCTGCGCTTAACAAATTCAAGGGCGAGTTTGTCGCTGCTGACATCGCGGAGTTCGTTCGTCGGGGGAGTGGCACGGGGCCAGTGCCAAGTCCACTGTTCGCCAGAATCTTTGCGAAGACGTTCGAGGACGCGTTGAACAAGCGTCATGACGCCGACTACGACTTGAACAAGGTGCTAACCGAAAGGGACGCCAGGACGATTATCGAACGGGTGGAAACGGCGATGTCGGTGTGGCAAGCGGCGAGCGGCGCCAGAGACTCCGACAATAAGCGGGTGCTGAGCATCCTCCTGCTTCTGCAGGGCAAACTCAGGAACCAGGATTAAGCCGCCGTGCCAATCACCCCTCAGACCGTCGCCGACCACGGCCTCACGCCGCAGGAGTACGACACCATCGTCGCCAGTATGGGGCGCGTCCCCAACCTGCTCGAACTCGGCATTTTCTCGGTGATGTGGTCCGAGCATTGCTCGTACAAGTCGAGCCGCATCCACCTCGCCAAGCTGCCGACGACCGCGCCGTGGGTGATCTGCGGGCCCGGCGAGAACGCCGGGGTCATCGACATCGGCGACGGCGACGCCTGCATCTTCAAGATGGAGAGCCACAACCACCCGAGCTTCATCGAGCCTTACCAGGGCGCGGCGACGGGCGTCGGCGGCATCCTGCGCGACGTCTTCACGATGGGCGCGCGGCCCGTCGCCAACCTCAACGCGCTGCGCTTCGGCGCGCCGGACGCGCCCAAGATGAAGCACCTGATCCGCGGCGTCGTCGCGGGCATCGGCGGCTATGGCAACTGCGTCGGCGTTCCGACGGTCGGCGGCGAGACGAACTTCCACCCCGCCTACAACGGCAACATCCTCGTCAACGCAATGACGGTGGGCGTCGCGCGGACCGACAAGATTTTCTACTCGGCGGCGGCAGGGATCGGCAACAGCGTCGTCTATGTCGGGTCGAAGACCGGGCGCGACGGCATCCACGGCGCGACGATGGCATCGGCCGAATTCACCGAGGACAGCGAGGACAAGCGCCCGACGGTGCAGGTCGGCGACCCGTTCACCGAGAAGCTGCTGATCGAGGCGTGCCTCGAACTCATGGCGTCGGACGCGATCGTCGCGATCCAGGACATGGGCGCGGCGGGGCTGACCTCGTCGAGCGTCGAGATGGCGTCGAAGGGCGGCGTCGGGCTGCGCCTCGATCTCGACAAGGTGCCCGTCCGCGAGGACGCGATGACGCCCTATGAGATGATGCTCAGCGAGAGCCAGGAGCGGATGCTGATGGTCCTCAAGCCGGGCCGCGAAGCCGAGGCCGAGGCGATCTTCCGCAAATGGGAACTGGATTTTGCGGTCATCGGCGAGGTCGTCGCGGGCGGCGCGCTGACGCTGACCTTCCACGGCAAAGTCGTCGGCGACATCCCGCTCGCGCCGCTCGCCGACAAGGCCCCAAAGCTCGACCGCCCGTGGCTGCCGACGCCGAAGCGCGCGCCGCTGACCGACGTGCCGGTCGGCACCGACATCGCGGGCGACCTGCTCAGGCTGATGGCCTGCCCCGACCTCGCTTCGCGGCGCTGGATCTGGGAGCAGTACGACAGCCAGGTGGGCGGCGACACGGTGCAGCGCCCCGGTGGCGACGCGGCGGTGGTGCGCGTCCACGGCACGACCAAGGGCCTCGCGCTGACCGCCGACTGCACCCCGCGCTATTGCTTTGCCGACCCGGTCGAAGGCGGCAAACAGGCGGTTGCCGAGACGTACCGCAATCTCTGCGCGGTCGGGGCGACGCCGCTGGCGATCACCGACTGCATGAACTTCGGCAACCCCCAGCGCCCCGAGATCATGGGGCAGTTCGTCGGCTGCATCGAGGGAATGGCCGACGCCTGCCGCGCGCTCGACTTCCCCGTCGTCAGCGGCAATGTCAGCCTGTACAACGAGACCGAGGGCACGGGCATATTGCCGACCCCGGCCATCGGCGGCGTCGGGCTGCTCTCCGACTGGTCGACGAGCGCGACCATCGCGTTCAAGGCGGCGGGCGAGCACATCGTGCTGATCTGCCACTCCGACAGCCACGTCGGCCAGTCGCTGTGGCTGCGCGAAATCCACGGTCGCGAGGACGGCCCGCCGCCGCCGGTCGATCTGGCGAAGGAGCGCGCGGCGGGCGAACTCGTCCGCGTGCTGATCGCCGAGGGTGCCGTGACGGCGGTGCACGACTGCTCGGACGGCGGCGCGGGCGTCGCGCTGGCCGAGATGGCGCTGGCGGGCGGCATCGGCTTCGCGATGACCGTCGTGCCGCAGATTCCCAATCCCGGCGCGATCCTTTTCGGCGAGGATCAGGGGCGCTACGTCGTGACGACGACCGACCGCGACGCGGTGCTGGGGCGCGCCCGCGCGGCGGGGCTGATCGCGATCCCTATCGGCACGACGGGCGGCGATGCGCTGAGCTTCGATCTCGTCGGGCGCGGCGGGATGCAGACGGTGGCGCTCGTGGCGCTCCAAACCGCGCATGAAGCGTGGCTGCCGGAACTTATGGCGCGCTGAGTATCGACGTTCCGGCGCAGGCCGCTGACGCTCGACAGCAAAGGCAGCCTGCCCCCGCGCGGCGACGCCTCACGTCACGTCGAGCACGACCTTGCCCGTCGCCTTGCGGTCCATCAGCCAGCGGATCGCTGCCGCGCCTTCGGCGAGCGGAAAGTGCTTGGAAACATGGGGGCGCAGCTTGCCCGCCGCGTACCAGTCGAGCAGTTCGGCCATGTTGGCGCGGTGGATTTCGGGCTCGTGCTGCGTAAACGCGCCCCAGAACACCCCGACGATCGACGCGCCCTTGATCAGCGGCAGGTTGAGCGGCAGCGCCGGGATATCGCCCGCCGCAAAGCCGACGACGAGGTAGCGCCCGTTCCACGCCATGCCGCGAAATGCCGGTTCGGCGAAGCGGTCGCCGACGGGATCGTAGACGACATCGACGCCACGCCCGTTGGTCAGGCGCTTGACCTCGGCCTTGAGGTCGGCGTCGGCATAGTTGATCGTCTCGTCGGTACCGTAGTCGCGGCAGACCTGCAGCTTTGCCTCGGTCGAGGCGGCGGCGATGACCTTGGCCCCCATCAGCTTGCCGAGCTCGACCGCCGCGAGTCCGACGCCGCCCGCCGCGCCGAGCACCAGCAGCGTCTCGCCGGGCTGGAGCCGAGCGCGCTGCTTGAGCGCGTGGTGCGAGGTGCCGTAGGTCATCGTGAAGCCGCTGGCGATGTCGAAAGGCATGCCGTCGGCGATCGGCACGACTTGCGCGCGGTTGGCGACGACGGCCTCGGCATAGCAGCCGTTGCCGGTCATCGCGACGACGCGGTCGCCGAGGCTGAGGTCGGTGACACCCTCCCCCAGCGCGTCGATGACGCCCGCCGCTTCGCCGCCCGGCGCGAACGGCAGCGCGGGTTTGAACTGATACAGGTTCTGGATAATCAGCGTGTCGGGGAAGTTGACCCCGGCGGCATGGACGCGGACCTGCCCGCGCCCCGGCTCGGGGGTGTCGATGTCGCGCACCACGAGCATTTCGGGCGGACCGTGTTCGACGCAGAGAACGGCTTTCATGGCGCGGCGATGCTCCCCAAGGACTTGCGGCCAGCATAGCGCGAGGGACAGCGCTGTCACCCCACGGCGTCCAGCGCTTTGCGGCCGGGCGCGGGTGGAGTAGGCCGCTCGGCATGCAGCCCCCCATCGCCGCCCGGCACCCATACACCACGACGCACCACGGCATCGTCCGCGACGACCCCTACGCCTGGCTCAAGGACGAGGGCTATCCCGTCGTCGCCGACCCGGCGATCCTCGCGCATCTCGCTGTCGAGAACGCGTGGTTCGACGCGTGGCTGGCACCGCGTACGCCCCTCGTCGAGACGCTGTTCGAGGAGCTGCAAGGCCGCGTCAAGCAGGACGACGCGGGCGTTCCGGTGCGCGACGGCGACTATGATTACTGGTGGCGCTTCGCCCCCGGCGGCCAATACCGGCTGTGGCTGCGACAGCCTGCAGGTGGCGGTGCCGAGCAGATCATCCTCGACGAACCCGCAATGGCGGCGAGCCTCGATTATTTCCGCCTCGGCGGCCACGCGGTCAGCCCCGACGGGCGCTGGCTGGCACATGCCGTCGACAGCGACGGGTCGGAGCGCTTCGTGCTGCGTATCCGCGATCTTGCGACGGGGGAGGATGGCCCGCCCGTCGCGACCAACAGCATCGGCACGCCGGTGTGGGCGACCGACAGCCTGCATATCGCCTGGACCGAGGTCAACGAAGCGTGGCGACCATGGCGCGCCCGGCTGCACCGGCGCGGTACCGCCGACGGCGGGTCCGTGGTGTACGAGGAGAGCGATCCAAGCTTCTTCGTCGGCCTGCGCCGCAGCCAGGACCGGTCGCAGCTGATCGTCCGCAGCGCCGACCATGTCACCAGCGAAATCCGCCTGCTTTCCGCCGACGCGCCGCACGATCCGCCGGTGCTGGTCAGCGCACGCGTCACGGGACGCGAGTACGAGGTCGACGTGCGCGGCGGCACGCTATTCGTCCGCAGCAACGATACGCACCCCAATTTCCGCATCGCGACGGCGCGACTCGACGCGCCCGGCGACTGGAGCGAACTGATCGCGGGCAGCGACCGCGACTATATCCGGGGCGTCACTGCCTTCGCATCGTATCTCGCGATCGAGGCGCGCGCCGACGGGCTCGACACCATCCGTCTGGTTGACACCGACGGCGCGCACGACATCGCCTTTCCCGAGGCAAGCTTCACCGCGTCGCTTGGCGGCAATCCCGAGCCCGACGCGCCGCTGCTGCGCCTCAACTATACGTCGATGGTCACGCCGCACACCGTCTATGACTATGACGTCGCGGCGCGCACGCTGGCGACGCGCAAGGTGCAGACGGTGCCCTCGGGCTATGATGCGAGCGCCTATGCCACCGAGCGGCTGTGGGCGACCGCCCCCGACGGCGTGCGCGTGCCGGTGTCGGTCGTGTATCGCCGCGATCTGCCCCGCGACGGCGGCGGCCGCGCGCATCTTTATGGCTATGGTGCCTATGGCATCGCGATGTCGCCCGCGTTTTCGGCGAGTCGGTTGAGCCTGCTCGACCGTGGCTTCGCCTATGCCATCGCGCATGTCCGCGGCGGCGACGACCTCGGCTATCGCTGGTATCTCGACGGCAAGCTCGACAAGCGCACCAACAGTTTCGACGACTTCATCGCTTGTGCCGAGGCCTTGATCGAAGCCGGCTTCGCGCATCCCGGCAACATCTCGATCTCGGGCGGCAGCGCGGGCGGAACGCTGATGGGCGTCGTCGCCAATACACGTCCCGAGCTGTGGCGCGCCGTCGCGGCGCACGTGCCGTTCGTCGACGTTCTCGGGACGATGCTCGACGACACGCTGCCGCTCACCCCGATCGAGTGGCCCGAGTGGGGCAACCCAATCGCCGACCCGCAAGCCTATGCCAGGATCGCCGCGTACAGCCCCTACGATAACGTGACCGCGCAGGCCTATCCGGCAATGCTCGTCACCGCAGGCCTCAACGATCCCCGCGTCACCTACTGGGAGCCGGCCAAATGGGTTGCCCGCCTGCGCGAGCTTGGCATCGGCGACGCGCCGCTGTTGCTCAAGACCAACATGGGTGCCGGGCACGGCGGCAAGTCGGGCCGCTTCGAGGCCCTGCGCGAAACGGCGGAGGAGTTTGCGTTCGTGCTGGCGGCGTTCGGTCTCGACGCCTGACCTGCGACGCTTGCACCGCACCCTCGAAAGGCATATCATCGGTGTAACGATAACGGGTCGGCGCTCTTTGGCAGGAGATGACCGATGAAACTGTTCCCGGACGCGCTGCTGGCCGTCTTCGCCGCGATACTGCTCGCCGTCCCCGCTGCCGCGCAGAAGCCCGAGCCGTTCACGACCGAGGCGACGACCGCCGATGCCATCGCGGCGACCGGCCACGGCATGGTCTTCGACGCCAGGATGCGGCGTATCATCGTCACCGAAAAATCGCTCGTGCCGTTGCAGTCGTCGCTGACGCGTGCTCTCGCGGCGCAGCAGATCCGGCTCGACGACAAGACCGCCGACTTCACCCGCCGCATCGACGCGGCGCTCAAGCAGACCGATCTGAAACAGATGCTGGCGCAGACCACGATCGCCTCGCTGGGGCTGCTGGTGCTGTTGATCGGCACTGGCAGCGAAGCCGCGATTGCGGCCATGGTGGTCTATTTCGTCGCCCATGCGCTGTACAAAGCCGGGTTCTTCATGCTGGTCGGGGTGATCGACCACG
>CAXTSL010000002.1:0-58077 GCA_964246975.1 uncultured Sphingomonadaceae bacterium | reverse complement strand
CAAACATTTTCTGGAAACTTTCCAGCCCCTAAAGGCGTACGTATCGGAAGTACCAGACCTCGTGTCCCTGGCGGCGCGCCTTGACCTCATAGCGCGTCGGCGGCCAGTCGACCGGGCGGTCCTGCCAGTCGGCGGGCGCGGCGGCGAGCCACGCGAAGTCGGTGCGCGCCGCCATCTGCATCAGCGTCCAGCGCAGATAGACCGGATGATCGGTGCCGATACGCAACTCCGCACCCGGCCGCAGCCGCGACGCGAGCAGGTCGAGCGGCCCCGGATTGACGAAGCGCCGCCGGGCATGGCGCGCCTTGGGCCAGGGATCGGGATGGAGCAGGAAGGCGCGATCGAGCGACGCTGGCGGCAGGCGATCGAGCACGTCGAGCGCGTCGCCCATGTGCAGCCGGACGTTGGTCAGCGCGCCGTCGCGGATGTGCTTCAGCGCGCCGACGACGCCGTTGAGGAAGGGCTCGCAGCCGATCAGGCCCACGTCGGGGTGCGCCGCCGCCTGACCCGCGAGATGCTCGCCCGCACCGAAGCCGATCTCGAGCCACAACGCCCGATCGTCGCCGAACAGAGTGCGCGCCTCGAGCGGACCCTTGGCGGGCACCGCGACCTGCGGAAACATCGTCTCCACCAGCGCCGCCTGCCCAGCGCGCAACGCATGGCCCTGCCGGCGCCCGTAGAGTCGGCGCGTGGTGGCGGGGTCGGTCATGCGGGCCAATCGCTGACAGTGACAACGCCATTCGCATCGACTTCGAGCAACCTGTTGACGATATCGGGCTGTGCTTCGAGATGCCGAAGCACGGCCTCGAACAATATCCGTTGTCCCGGTCGATTGACGCTTGGAAGGATGACGACGAGACCCGGATGCACCGGCAGTCCTGCATACAGGCGGCGGAAATCGCGACCATTGTTGGTCACCATCGTCGTATCGGTATCGACACAATATCGCGCCAGCGAATCGTCGCGTCGGCTGGCAAGGCCGCGATGGTTTACGTGAACGGCTTCGTGACCGAAGAAAACCGCAGCTTCAACGAGCAGCTGCGACAGGCATTCGTCGATCAGGAACCGCAGTGTCAAATCCGTTATCCTTCGCCCAGTCGATCGCCAGCTCGACCGCACCGAACGGAATGCGGGCATAGTCGGCATAGATGTCGTCGGCTGCATCGCCGCCCATGACACAGGCAAGTATCTGCTCGACCGGCACACGCGTGCCATCAATGCAGGGAACGCCACCCATCACCCCCGGTGTTCGGGTGATCCGCGGCGGCCCCGGCAAACGCACCGGCGTAATCGTGGTCATGCTCATCGGTTCGGTATACCCGACGCAGGCCGCCTACGCCAGTTGCGCCCGCAGCGCATCGACCAGATCGAGCTTCTCCCACGAGAAACCGCCTTGCGCATCGGGTTCGCGCCCGAAATGCCCATAGGCGGCGGTGCGCTGGTAGATCGGCGCGTTGAGCCTGAGGTGGGTGCGGATGCCCTTGGGCGTCAGGCGCATCAGCGTCGGCAGCACCTGCTCCAGCCGGTCGTCGCCGACCGTGCCCGTGCCGTGCGTGTCGACGTAGAAGCTCAGCGGCTCGGCGACCCCGATGGCATAGCTAATCTGGATCGTGCAGCGCTTCGCCAGCCCCGCGCCGACGACCTGCTTGGCGAGGTAGCGGCAGGCATAGGCCGCCGAGCGGTCGACCTTGGTCGGGTCCTTGCCGCTGAACGCGCCGCCGCCGTGCGGGCTTGCGCCGCCGTAGGTGTCGACGATGATCTTGCGCCCAGTTACGCCCGCATCGCCGTCGGGACCGCCGATCTCGAAACGCCCCGTCGGGTTGACGTGGATGACCGTATCGGCGGTGATGAAGCCTTGCGGCAGCACATCGGCGAAGACGCTTTCGACATAGGACCGCAACTCGGCGTACTTCGCCGCATCGCCGCCGGCCTCGCCGTCCTTCTCCCACGGCAGGCAGTAATCGGGGGCGTGCTGTGTCGAGACGACGAGCGCGGTGGCGCGCACCGGCACCTCGTTCTCGTAGGCCAGCGTCACCTGGCTCTTGGCGTCGGGTTCGAGGAAGGGCGCCGCCCCCGAATGCCGGTCGGCGGCCATGCGTTCGAGGATCTTGTGCGAATAATGCAGCGTCGCGGGCATCAGCGACGGCGTCTCGTCGCTGGCATAGCCGAACATAATGCCTTGGTCGCCGGCACCCTCGTCCTTGTTGCCGCTCGCGTCGACGCCTTGCGCGATGTGCGCCGACTGCGGGTGGAGGTGGTTCTCGAACGCGAGGTTCTGCCAGTGGAAGCCGCTCTGCTCATAGCCGATGGCCTTGACCGTCGCGCGCACGGCGGTCTGGATTTCCTCCAGGGCGCCCGGCGCCCAGTTGCCGTCGGTGTCGATCATGCCCGCTCCGCGCACCTCGCCCGCTAGGACAACGCGGTTGGTGGTGGTCAGCGTTTCGCAGGCGACGCGCGCCTCGGGGTCTTTCGCCAGGAACAGGTCGACGACGGTGTCCGAAATCTGGTCGGCGACCTTGTCGGGATGGCCTTCGCTGACCGACTCGCTGGTGAAGAGGAAGTTGCTGCGCGCCATGGTGCCGGGCTTTCCGCTGTCGACTGTTGCGCGTGCCGTCTAGGCAAGCGGTGCGCGCGCGGCAAGCATATAAAGCTATCCTTATATCCGCTTGCGACTTGCCCATAGGGCGAACGCCAAGAGCAGCAGCCCGAACGCGAGCGTCGTCCAATGGCCCAGGCGCGCGAACAGTGTCGGGGCCGGCGCGCCGGGCAGCGGCGCGCTGATGACCCCCGCGCGATGCGGCCCGAGGCTGTGCAGCACGCGCCCGAGCGGATCGATCAGCGCCGAGGTGCCGTTGGGGGTCGCGCGCGCCACCGGCAGCCCCTCCTCGATGGCGCGCAGCCGCGCCTGGTCAAGATGCTGCGGCTGCATCCACGACCCGTACCAGCTGTCGTTCGACGGCTGCAGCAGCCAGGCGGGACGATGGCCAGGCTCGACGACTTCGGCGGGAAAGATCATCTCGTAGCAAATCTGCACGCCGACCGCAGGAAAGCCCGGCAGCGCCAGCGTGCGCGGCCCCGGCCCGGGCTTGAACCCCAGATCGCCCGGCGACAGCCGCGCCAGCCCCAGCGCGGTCATCAGGTCGTGCGCGGGCACGTACTCGCCGAGCGGCACGAGATGCGCCTTGTCGTAGCGCCCGCGCAGCCGCGCGGCGGAATCGAGCACGAACAGCGCGTTCGCGGCCGCCGTCGCCCTGCCCTCGCTGTCGCGCGCGACTGCGATCCCACCGAACAACATCAGGTCGCGCGGCTCCAGCACCGATGCCAGCGCGGCGCGCAGCCGCGCATCCTCCTCGGCCAGCCCCTGCACCGACGATTCGGACCACAGCACCAGCGCCGGGGCATGGCCGGGGGGCAGCGCGCGCCGCGTCAGGTCGAGCTGCAGCGACAGATGGCGTGCCTCGGCGGCGGCGTCCCAGCGCTCCTCCTGCCCGATATCGGGCTGGACGATGTGCACCATCGGCCCGGTCGCGGGGACGACCGCAGGCACGAGCAGCCCGCTCAGCACCGCGAAGCCGCACAGCGCCCCGAAGGTCATTGCAGCGCTCAGCCGGTTATGCCGCGCCGCCAGCCATACCGCACCGCCCGCCAGCACCATGACGCCCGACAGCCCGACTGCGCCGAACACGCTCGCCCCCTGCGCAACGCCCCCCGCCGCCAGCCACGCGCTGCCCAGCGGGCTCCACGCGAACCCCGACAGCACCCAGCCGCGCAGCCACTCGGTCAGCATCCACGCGGTGGCGAACCCCACGACACGCGCCGTCGGTTGCCGTACGCCGTGCGCCAGCCCCGCCGCCAGCCCCGGATACAGCGCAAGGAACATCGACAGCAGCACCACCGTCGGCCACCCCAGCCACGGCGGCATCGCCGCCTGATAAGTGAAGGCATGCGCGATCCACGCCAGCGTCGTCGTGAAATTGCCGACCCCGAACCACCAACCGGTCGCGAACGCACCCCGTCGTGTGCGCGCCCGGTCGAGCAGCGCCACCAGTCCCGCCACACTCGCGATGGTCAGCGGCCACCACTGCAGCGGCGCGAAGCCGAGCGCGGCGAGCGCGCCGGCGGCGAGCGCGAGGATCAGGCGGTGACGGGCGCGCATCGGGGCCGGATTAGAGGCGGCGGGGAAGCGGGGCAAGCAGCGGGATCACGCGATGCGCCGTGCAGCGACAGGTAACTCAGTCCTCCCCGAACTTGCCCTCGACCAGCCCGACCAGCGCCGCCAGCGCCGCATCGGCCTGCGCCCCCGTCGCGGCGATTTCCACCGTGTCGCCGGGGGCGGCGGCGAGCATCATCAGCCCCATGATCGACGTGCCGGTGACGCTCGACCCGTCCTTGGTCACCGTTACCACCGCGTCGAAGGTCGAGGCGAGCGTCACGAACTTGGCGCTGGCGCGCGCGTGCAGCCCGCGCCGGTTGACGATCAGCACAGTCACCGGGCCTGCCACTCAGGCCGCCTCGCCCAGTATCTTCGACGCCACCGAGATATATTTGCGCCCCGCTTCCTGCGCCGCCTCGACGGCGGCGGCGACGCCTGCGGTCTTGCGGACGCTGGCGAGGCGGATCAGCATCGGCAGATTGACCCCGGCGATGACCTCGACGCGCGCCGCGCCCATCAGCGAGATCGCGAGGTTCGACGGCGTGCCCCCGAACATGTCGGTGAGCAGGATGACCCCCGTGCCGGTATCGACGCGCTGCACCGCCGCGGCGATGTCGGCACGGCGCGCTTCCATGTCGTCGTCGGCCCCGATGCAGATCGCCGCGATGCCGTCCTGCGGCCCGACGACATGCTCCATCGCGGCCACGAATTCGGCCGCCAGCCGCCCGTGCGTCACCAGCACCAGCCCGATCATGCGGTCAACAGCTCCGGTTGCGGGAGGGCGGCGAGCGGGGCCGCGTCGCCGCGCCCGGCCTTGTCACGGTGCACCAGATGCGGCGCGTAACCCGCCGCCGCCAGCCGCGCGGCGACGGCGCGCGCAACGAATACCGAGCGGTGACGCCCGCCGGTGCAGCCGAACGCCACCGTCAGATAGGCCTTGCCCTCGCGGCCATAGCCGGGAAGCAGCGTCAGCAGCAGGTCGACGATGCGCTCGAAGGCGGGCGCAAAAGCCGGATCGGCGGCGATATGGTCGGCGACCGCGTCGTCCTCCCCGGTCAGCGGGCGGAGCGCCAGATCCCAGTGCGGATTGGCGAGAAAGCGCATGTCGAAAACCACGTCGGCATCGCGCGGCAGCCCGCGCGCGAAACCGAACGAGGTCAGCGTCAGCGTCAGCGGCTCGCCGCCCGCCGCACCGAAGCGGTCGGCGATCGCGGCGCGCAGGTCGGCGGCCTTGCTGTCGGTGGTGTCGATCACCGCGTCGGCCCAGCGACGCAGGCTGCCGAGCATCTCGCGCTCGGCGGCGATGCCGTCGACGGCGGGACGGTCGAGCGCCAGCGGGTGCCGCCGCCGCGTCTCGGAAAAGCGCCGCGTCAGCTCGCCCCCGGCGCAGTCGAGGAACAACAGGCGGATGTCGACGCCGTCGTCGCGCAACGCCGCGAGCCGCGCGACGATCGCGTCGCCGTCGAAGCCGCGCGTCCGCGTGTCGATGCCGAACGCCAGCGGGCGCGCGAGGTCGAGGTCGCCGGAGTCGAGCCCGTCGGGATCGAGCAACCGGTCGAACAGCGCCAGCGGCAGATTGTCGACGGCCTCGTAGCCAAGGTCTTCGAGCGCCTTGAGCGCGGTCGACTTGCCCGCCCCCGACATGCCGGTGACGACGAGGACGCGCGTCGCGCCCGTCGGCGCGGCTGCATGGGAAGAAGAGTTCGACACGGCCACGGGCGCGCCTTCTACGCCGGTTCGATAGCGCGTCAAAGCGGCTTCGACCTTGATCGCCGCCGAGGCTTCGAACGGCTTCAGCGCGAGGCACGGCAGCGCGACCCCGCCGACGGCGCGCGCCACGGGATCGGGCATGCGCTCGGGGACCGCATCGAGGTCGAAGGCGAGCGCCACGGGCACGTCCGCCCGCCACGCGTGCGCGACGATGCCGACGCCGCGCAGCTCGAGCTTGCCCGCGATCGTTGCCGGGGGCGAAGCGCGCAGCCCGTCGCCGTCGTGCCGCAGCTCGACCTGATCGTCGGCGACGAGCGTCCAGCCGCGGTCGATCAGGCGCGCCGCGAGGTCCGACTTGCCGCTGCCCGGACGCCCGAACAGCAGGACCGCGCGACCGGCCAGCGCCACGCAGGTCGCGTGGACGCGGATCATGCGGCGGGCAGGCTGACGACGAAGCGCGCGCCGCTGTCGCCGTCGGTCTCGGCGACTTCGACCGTGCCGTCGTGCGCCTCGACGATGGTTCGGACGATGGCGAGCCCTAGCCCCGAGTGGCGGCCGAAATGCTCGTCCGCCGGACGCTCGGTATAGAAGCGGCGGAAGATGTCGTCGCGGTTGTCGGGCGGAATACCAGGGCCCTGGTCGTCGACGCGCAGCAACACGCGGTCGTCGGCGCGCACGACGGTAACGACGACGAGGCCGTCGGGCGGCGAGAACGAAATTGCGTTGTCGACGAGGTTGCGGACCACCTGTGCCAACCGGTCGCCCTCGCCCATCACCACCGCCGTGTCGCCCTCGGGCCGCGCATAAGCGATCTCGATGCCGCGCGGGCAGCCGCCGGTGTCGTAGGCGCGGACCAGCGCGCCCGTCAGATCGCCGAGATCGAGGCGCTCGAAGCGGCTGCGCGACAGCTCGGCGTCGAGGCGGCTGGCGTCGGCGATGTCGGTGATCAGCCGGTCGATGCGCCCGACGTCGTCGCGGATCACCGCCATCAGCTGCGACCGCAGGTCGGCGGTCTTGACCAGTTCGAGCGAATCGACCGCGCTGCGCAGTGACGCTAGCGGGTTCTTGAGCTCGTGCGCGACATCGGCGGCAAAGGCCTCGGTGGCGTCGATGCGGGCGCGCAACGCCTGCGTCATGTCGCTGAGCGCGCGCGCCAGCTGGCCGATCTCGTCGCGGCGCTCGCGAAAGCGCGGCACGGTGACCTCGCGCGCGCGGCCCAGCCGCACGCGCTGCGCCGACACCGCGAGCAGGCGCAGCGGGCGGACGATGGTGTCGGCGAGAAAGTTCGAGAAGAACAGGCTGGCGGCGAGGACGCCGAGGAAGACGAGCCCGAGCGTCGCGCGCTCGCGCCGGACGAGCTTGGTGATGTCGCGCGTGTCGATGGTCAGCTGCAGCGCTGCCGTTGGCCCGAGCGGCGCGGCGGCGGCGATGATCACCGTCCGGTCGGGGGCGCGCCGCAGCGCATCGGTGACGCGACCACCCAGCGCTGCGCCGACTTCGGACCACGCGGCGGCGGTGTCGCGCCCCGGCTCGACATAGTCGGGCAGCACCTCGGCCTTGCCGAACCCCTCGATGACGATGTCGAGGGTGCGCGCCGCCTCGCGCTTGAACGGCTCGGTGCGCGGATCGACGAGTTCGAAGGTCGGCTTTTCGGTAGTCCAGCTATCCGCCAGCCGCGCGCCGCCCGCAGCATAGACGCGCAGCCGCGTCGCGGTCGTCCGTCCATAGCGCGCCGCCAGCGCGGGCCAGGCGGTGGCGGGGGCGGCGGCCATGAAATCCCCGATCAGCGCCGCCTGCCGCCGCAGCTCGACGCGACGCTGGTCGATCAGCCGCTCGCGAAACGAATCGAGGTAGATGACGCTGATTGCCAGCGCGAGAATGGCGAAGACGTTGACCGCGAGGATGCGCGGCGCAAGGCTATAGCGCCAGCGCCCCGACGGCGGTGTGGCCTCGGTCGCGCCGCGACCCGCGACCTCAGGCTTCGTTGAAGCGATAGCCGACGCCATAGAGCGTCTCGATCCCCTTGAACTCATGGTCGACGGCGCGGAACTTCTTGCGCAGGCGCTTGATATGACTGTCGATCGTCCGGTCGTCGACATAGACGTCGTCCTGATACGCGGTGTCCATCAACTGGTCGCGCGATTTGACGAAGCCGGGGCGCTGGGCGAGCGCCTCGAGGATCAGGAACTCGGTGACGGTCAGCGCGACGTCGTGCGCGCCGCCCGCCGTCGTCCACGACACGCGGTGGCGCGCGGGGTCCATACTGAGGCGGCCGCGCACGATGGCGGGACCGGGCGCGGGATCGCCCTCCTGCGCCGCCTCGCCCTTGCGGCTCGCGGCGCGGCGCAGCACCGCGCGGATGCGCTCGATCAACAGCCGCTGGCTGAACGGCTTGCCGATATAGTCGTCCGCCCCCATCGCGAGGCCGAGCGCCTCGTCGATCTCGGTATCCTTCGAGGTTAGGAAAATGACCGGCAGCTCGCTCTTGTCGCGCAGCCGCCGCAGCAGCTCCATACCGTCCATGCGCGGCATCTTGATGTCGAGCACCGCAAGGTCGGGTGGATTGTCGGTCAGCGCCCTGAGCGCCGCCGCGCCGTCGGAATAGAGGCGCACCGCGAACCCCTCGTTCTGCAGCGCGATCGACACCGAGGTCAGGATGTTGCGGTCGTCGTCGACGAGGGCGATAGTGGCGGCCATGCGAACCCTGCGAAATGAGCCTCCGCTCCTGCGCGCGTGCGGCCTTCTGTGCAAGGGTGCGGCGGCGCTGCTGCTGTGCAGTGCCGCGCCGGTCGACGAGGTCGCGACGCTGCTGACGGGCGATTTCGATAATGTCGCGCAATACGACGCCGCCGATGCCGCGCTGAAAGTGCCGCCGTCGGTCGGCGGGACCTGGCTCGACCGACAGCACGCGACGTTGCGCGCGGTCGATGCACCGTTGCTCGGCGGCCGCGCGATCTACCTCGAATGGCACGGCGGCAGCGCCACGGGACCGATCTCGCGTCAGCGGCTGTGGGTATTTCGCACGCGCGGCGGCGCGCCGGTGATGGACTTTTATACGCTGCGCGATCCAGCCGCGCTGGCGGGCAAGGGCGACCTACCCGGCAGCTTCGCAGCCCTGACGCCCGCCGACCTGAAGGGTTATGGCGACGCCTGCGCCGCAGTCTTCACGCGACGCGACTCGGGCTGGCGCGGCATCATCGACCCGGCGCGATGCCGTATCGTCGCCGCATCGGGGCGCGGCATGCGGATCGCCGCGACCGTCGGGGTCGATGCCAAAGGCTTCGACTACCGCGAATCGGGACGCCTGGATGACGGGGAATTTGCCTTCCAGGTGCCGCCGACGACGCCCTATCGTTTCGTCCGCCGTCGTTGACGGAACACTTGCCGGATCACCGGGTTGCAGAGCCACCGCAACCTGGGAGACCGTGATGATCCGCTACGCCCTGCTCGCCGCCGCCGCATTCGCCGCCGCACCGCTCGCCGCGATGCCCGCGCCGCCGGCCCCCGAATTCGTCAAGATGGCCGGTGCCAGCGACCTCTACGAGAAGACCTCGAGCCAGATGGTGATGAAGTCGGCCAAGAACGCCGAGGTCAAGTCGTTCGCGTCGATGATGGTCGCCGACCACGGCAAGACCAGCGCCGAGGTGACGGCGGCCGCCAAGAAGGACGGCCTCAAGCCGATGCCGCCCAAGCTGAGCCCCGCGCAGGCCAAGATGATCGCCGATCTCAAGGCCGCCAAGCCCGCCGACATGGAGAAAGTCTATGTCCGCCAGCAGGTCATGGCGCATCAGCAGGCGCTCGACCTCCACACCGCCTATTCGACCGGCGGCGACAAGCCCGCGCTGAAGCAGGCGTCGGCGGGCGCGGTGCCGATCGTTCAGGCGCACCTCGACAAGATCAAGTCGATCCAGTCGTCGATGGGGGCGATGTAGGCCGCGCCGACCCCATCGTTTTCCACCGCCGCCGGGCGACCGGCGGTGGTTCGCGCGCGTCGGGCTTCATCGTTTGCCAACGGCTTCCCGGTAACGGCGGCGGCCTCCGGTTTTGACGAAACGCCCCCGAACCGTGTAAGCGCAGGACAGGCTCGGGCAAGGGTGCGAAGGCGCGTTTGTCCGATAATTGCCGTTCGAGGAGATAGAGTTTGACCGCTTCCCGCCACGATCTCGCGTCGCAGGGCTTTCCGACGCAGGCGGCTTTGCACTGGAATCTCGGTACCGCACCGCTGATCGAACTGGCGGTCACGCGCGGCGAGGGGCTGTTGTCGAAGGACGGCGCGTTCGTCGTCGAGACCGGCGCGCACACCGGTCGCTCGGCGCACGACAAGTTCATCGTCCAGGACGAGGTCACCGGCCCGGCGATCTGGTGGGGCAAGACCAACAAGCCGATCACCCCCGCGCAATTCGCCGCGCTGCGCGCTGATTTCGCCGCCGCGCTGGCGGCGAAGGAGACGCTGTTCGTCCAGGACCTGTTCGGCGGCTCGCAGCCCGAGCATCGCGTCCAGGTCCGCGTCATCACCGAATTCGCCTGGCACTCGCTGTTCATTCGCACGCTGCTGGTCCGCCCCGAGGCGTCGGCGCTGGCGGGCTTCCTCCCCGAATTCACGATCATCGACCTGCCGAGCTTCGAGGCCTCGCCCGAACGTCACGGCTGTCGCGGCAAGACCGTCGTCGCGGTCGATTTCGAAGGCAAGACGATCCTTATCGGCGGCACGAAATACGCCGGCGAGATGAAGAAGTCGGTGTTCTCGATACTCAACTACCTTTTGCCGCTCAAGGGCGTCATGCCGATGCACTGCTCTGCCAACATCGGCCCCGATGGCGACACGGCGGTGTTCTTCGGCCTCAGCGGCACCGGCAAGACGACGCTCAGCGCCGACGCCTCGCGCACCCTGATCGGCGACGACGAGCACGGCTGGTCGGACACCGCCGTGTTCAACTTCGAAGGCGGCTGCTACGCCAAGGTCATCCGGCTGTCGGCCGAGGCCGAGCCCGAGATCTACGCGACGACCAGGCGCTTCGGCACGGTGCTCGAAAACGTCGTGGTCGACCCGGTGACGCGCGCCATCGATCTCGACGACGCACGCCTCGCCGAGAACAGCCGGGCCAGCTACCCCATCGACTTCATTCCCAACGCCAGCGCCGACAACCTCGGTCCGGTGCCCAAAACCATCATCATGCTGACTGCCGATGCGTTCGGCATCCTGCCCCCGATCGCGCGGCTGACCCCGGCGCAGGCGATGTATCATTTCCTCAGCGGCTACACCGCGCGCGTCGCGGGCACCGAGATCGGCGTCACCGAGCCCGACGCGACCTTCTCGACGTGCTTCGGCGCGCCGTTCATGCCGCGTCACCCGAGCGTTTACGGCAACCTGCTCAAGGAGCGCATCGCCAAGGGCGGCGTCACCGTGTGGCTGGTCAACACCGGCTGGACCGGCGGCATCTACGGCGTCGGCAAGCGCATGCCGATCCGCATCACCCGCGCGCTGCTCAACGCCGCGCTCGACGGGTCCTTGAACGACGCGCCGTTCCGCACCGATCCCAATTTCGGCTTCGAGGTCCCGGTCAGCGTCCCCGGTGTCAATGCGCAGATCCTCGATCCACGCTCGACCTGGGCCGACCCGGCGGCCTATGACGCCAAGGCCACGGCGCTGGTCGGCATGTTCGTCGCCAATTTCGCGCAATTCGAAGACCATGTCGACGCGGGCGTGCGCGAGGCCGCCCTGCGCGCCGCGTAACCGTCTCGCGATTTAAATCCGGATCGGTTAGACTGCCCCCGCAACGATCCGGGAGGACGACCATGGCGCGCGAACTCGACATGGACAGGCTCAACGCCTTCATGGGCAAGATGGTCGGCGACATGAGCGCCTCGCTCAGCGGCGCGCTGGTCATCGTCGGTGCGAAGCTGGGCCTTTACAAAGGCCTTGCCGACGGTGGGCCGCAGACGTCCGAATCGCTGGCGGCGCGCACCGGCCTGACCGAACGCTATGTCCGCGAATGGCTCAGCGCGCAGGCCGCGTCGGGATATGTCGAGTACGACCCCGCGACCAAGTCGTTCGCAATGTCGCCCGAGGCGGCGATGGCGCTCGCCGACGAGGACTCCCCCGCCTATGTCGCCAGCGCCTACGAGCTGATCGCCGCTGCCTATATCGGCGAGCCGCAGGTCAGCGCGGCGTTCAAGTCGGGCGCTGGCGTCGGCTGGCACGAGCATGCGCCCTGCCTGTTCCGCGGCACCGAACGCTTCTTCCGCCCCGGCTACCGTGCCAATCTGCTGCCGTCGTGGCTGCCGTCGCTCGACGGCGTCGTCGCCAAGCTCGACGCGGGCGCGCGCGTCGCCGACATCGGCTGCGGCGCGGGCGCGTCGACGATCATCATGGCGCAGGCTTTCCCCAATAGCCGCTTCACGGGTTTCGACTACCACGCCGCGTCGATCGAACGCGCCCGCGAAGCCGCCGCCGAGGCAGGCGTTGCTGCCAACATCGACTTCGCCGTCGCGAGCGCGAAGGAGGTGCCCGACGGCCAGTACGACCTCGCCGCCGTCTTCGACTGCCTCCACGACATGGGCGACCCCGTCGGCAACGCCGCGCACATCCGCTCGACGCTCAAGCCCGATGGGACGTTTCTGATCGTCGAGCCATTCGCGGGCGATGCGCTGGAGGACAATCTCAATCCGGTCGGCCGCATGTTCTATTCGGCGTCGACGATGTTCTGCACGCCCGGCTCGCTGGCGCAGGAAGTCGGCCTCGGCCTCGGCGCGCAGGCGGGCGAGAAGCGGCTGGCGGCGGTGCTGACCGAGGCCGGCTTCGGCAGCGTCCGACGCGCCAGCGAAACACCGTTCAATCTGGTACTCGAAGCGCGGCCGTAGACCCGCATCCCGGTGCCCTTAGCACAAACGCACAATTTGCTTGACGAAATGAACCATATCGGCTAATAGCCGATCAAGCCGGACGATGGCTGTCCCCATCGTCCAACGGCCTGCCGCGCGCCCCGCCTGCTACGGGAAACGCGGCGCGACGGGTGCAAGGGTAGCGGTGCCTGGAAAGGTGCCGGAGGACTGCGCGTCAACCAGCGCAGCGACAGGCGTAACGAGCGTAGTTCGCGCGACATTGCGTACCGACAGCGCAGCGGCGTAAGACACCGCACTTCCGACACGTCCTCCGACACGGCACACCCTTGCACCCGCCGCACGATCTTCAGGCCTTCCGAAGTCCCCGCCGAACCAGCAGACCGGCAGCGACGGCGAAGACCCCGACACGGCCCGACCCGGACGGCATCGCCGTTAGCGGGAAATCGAACGTGTCCGGCGTCCATTTTCTCCCCCTTCCCTCTCTCCCTCTCTCCTTCCCTCCCTCCCTCCCTCCCTCCCTCTTCCCCCTCCCCTCCCGGTGAGCGCTTGCGAACCGAGAGAGGGGAGGGTCGGGGTGGGGAGTATCGCCTCGGAGTCTGCGTCGCGTGGCAGCACTCCCCACCCCGACCCTCCCCTCTCTCCGCTTCGCGGGGAGGGGAGGGGGAAAATTGTGCGCCGCAGCAAAATATGGGAACCTCGATCCCTGCGAAGTGTAACGGTCGTCGACTGATCGTCGAACATCCGTTGCCGCCGAGGAGCTAAGCATGCGCCTGCCGCTGATCTCGCCCGCCGCACTGACCGCCGAGCAGCGCCCGCTCTACGACGAAATGCGCAAAGGCATCGCCAGCAACTTCAACGCCTTCAAGGTCGAGCGCGACGACGGCGCGCTGATGGGGCCGTGGAACCCGTGGCTCCACGAACCGGTCATCGGCAAGGCGATCTGGGACCTGACGCTCGCGATGACCGCGCAGGCGTCGTTGCCCGATCCGATCCGTCAGATCGTCATCCTCGTCGTCGGCGCGCGCTTCGACGCAGCCTACGAGATCTATGCCCATATCGCCGTTGCCGAGAAGGAAGGCATGTCGGCCGAGCGCCTCGCGACGATCACCGCCGACCTCAAGCCGACCGACCTCAGCGCCGAGGAAAGCATCGCCTTCGACCTTGCCTTCGCGTTGGTGCGCGGCGGCACGCTGCCCGAGCCGATCTACCGCCTCGCCGTTGCGACCTTCGGCCAGCACGGCGTCAACGAGATGATCTACCTCGTCGGCCTCTACGCGATGGTGTCGACGACCTTGAACGGCTTCAATGTCCCGGTCCCCGAGCGTGAGTAAGGCCACCGCTGCCGCGCCTGAGCCGCCCAAGCCCTGTGCTACGGCGTTCGAGAGCATCGCGCTGCTGCTGCAGGGCGGCGGGGCGTTGGGGTCGTATCAGGCGGGGGTCTATGAGTCGTTGCAGGCGCGCGGCATCGAGCCGACGTGGATCGCGGGCATCTCGATCGGCGCGATCAACAGCGCGATCATTGCGGGCAATGCGCCCGAGGATCGCGTGTCCAAGCTCCGTGCCTTCTGGGACCTCGTCAGCGCGGGCAAGTCGGGGCTGAGCAGCTTCTGGACACCGCTGTTCCAGCACGAGTCGGCACGCGGCGCGATCAACCAGTTCGCGGCTGGCGACGTGCTGGTCAACGGCGTTGCGGGCTTCTTCACGCCGCGCTTCCCGCCGCCGACATGGCTCCACGGCGGCGGTGCGGCGGCGACGAGCTGGTACGACACGACCGCGCTCAAGACGACGCTCGAAGGGCTGATCGACTTCGACCGGATCAACCGCAGGGAGATCCGGTTCAGCGTCGGCGCGGTCAACGTCCGCACCGGCAATTTCGCCTATTTCGACAACGCCACCGACACGATCCGCGCCGAACACATCATGGCGAGCGGCGCGCTGCCCCCCGCCTTCCCGGCAGTCGAGATCGACGGCGAGCTGTATTGGGACGGCGGCATGGTGTCGAACACACCGCTCGACTGGGTGCTGTCGGCGGGGTCCGACCTCGACACGCTGGTGCTCCAGGTCGATCTGTGGAGCGCGCGCGGAAGCGCCCCGCAGACCCTCGGCGACGTCGCAGTGCGCATGAAGGACATCCAGTATTCGAGCCGGACACGCGCCGCCACCGACGCGTTCAGGCGCACGCAGAAGCTCCGCGCGGCGTTCAACGCGCTGCTCGAGCGCATGCCGCCCGAGCTGGTCGAGTCCGACGAGGCCATGTTGCTCGCCAAGGCGTCGGACCCGGCGGTGTTCAACATCGTCCAGCTGATCTACCGCGCCCCCGCCTACGAAGGCCAGTCGAAGGACTATGATTTCTCGCGCGCGACGATGGAGGACCATTGGCAGGCCGGGAAGCGCGACGCGAACCGGACGCTCGACCACCCCGAGACGCTGACGCCGCCCGCCGAACCGTCGGGGGTCAATGTCTATGATTTCACCCGGCCCGCCGACGAACCCGACCACCCCGCCAAAGCCATGAAGGACCCCGCATGACGCTCCCGCTCCAGGACAAGGTCGCCGTCGTTACCGGTGCCGCCAGCGGCATCGGCAAGGACATCGCCAGGGAGTTTCTCGCCAACGGTGCCAAGGTCGCGATCGCCGACCTCAACATCGACGCCGCCAATGCGACCGCGCTCGAATTCGACCCCGGCGGCGAACGCGCGATGGGGGTCGCGATGGACGTGACGCAGGAGGATCAGGTCGATGCCGGCATCGAGGCGGTTGCGGCGAAGTTCGGCGGCATCGACATCCTCGTCTCGAACGCCGGCATCCAGATCGTCGGCCCGGTCGACACCTACAAGTTCGCCGACTGGAAGAAGCTGCTGGCGATCCATCTCGACGGCGCGTTCCTGACCACCCGCGCCTGCCTCAGGCACATGTACGCGCAGGGGCGCGGCGGCAGTGTCATCTATATGGGGTCGGTGCACAGCAAGGAGGCGTCGAAGCTCAAGGCCCCCTACGTCACCGCCAAGCACGGCCTCGTCGGCCTCGCCAAGGTCGTCGCCAAGGAGGGGGCCGCGCACGGCGTCCGCGCCAACGTCATCTGCCCCGGCTTCGTCCGCACGCCTTTGGTCGAGAAGCAGATCCCCGAGCAGGCAAAGGCGCTCGGCATCAGCGAGGACGCGGTGATCAAGGACGTGATGCTCAAGGAAACCGTCGACGGCGAATTCACCACCGTCGACGACGTGGCGCGCACGGCGGTGTTCCTCGCGGGCTTCCCGACCAACGCGCTGACCGGTCAGAGCATCGTGGTGAGCCACGGCTGGTTCATGCAGTAGGCGTTGCGCCGGACACAGAAGCAATGTAGTCTCAAGTGGTCACTTTTGGAGTCGTGCCGTGCAATTTTCAGTTCGCGAGGTGAAGGCGCGCTTTACCGAAGCCGCCGACGCAGCGGTAAAAGGCGAGCGTGTCGTGGTAACCAAGCACGGCAAGCCCTTTGTCGAACTGATTCCGGCAACACAGAAAATGCCGTTCACGTGGGAGCGCGCCGCAGAAATTCGCAAGGAATTGGGGATCGTCAGCGCCGGATCCGATTGGTTCGAGGAGTTCAACGATCCGGCGTTCAGCCGCCGCGTTCTCGGACTTGAAGATTGAGACTGCTGCTCGACACGCATATCGCGATATGGGCGGCGGCGGGTGAAGCCGATCTGAAGCCCGCCGAGCGCGCGGCGATTTTGGGCGCTGAGGTAGTCGCCGTGTCTGCCGTCTCGATCTGGGAAGCGCGGCTCAAGTGGCAAAGCTATCACGCTTCGGGCGACCGCAAGGGCATCATCGCGCCAGACCGGCTGCTGTCCTTTGCGGACGCGGCGGGGTGGCGCGTCGTGGCCCTGACTGCGCGACACGCGGCGTCATCGCTCACCGAACCTCCAACGCACAAGGACCCCTTCGATGAACTCCTCCTCGTGCAGGCGCAGGAGGAGGGCCTGCGCCTGTTGACGCGCGACAGACAGCTGATCGACCATCCGCTCGCCTATTGATACCATAGGCAGATTTCGCTCACAGTCGGATTGTTACGCCGCCCGCGCGAAATAATGCGCGTACGCCGGGAGCGTCAGGAAGGGTTCGAGCGCGTCCGCCAGCACCAGTTCGCGGAACACCTCGGCGGCCTCGCGGTACTTGCCCGCCGCGAAGTAGTTGCCGCCGACCGCCGCCTCCCACACGTCGAGCTGTTCGGCGATCGTCCGCTCGATCAGCGCCGCATCGACCACCTCGCCGCTGTCGAGCGTCGTGTGCGTCGTACGCCATTGCCAGACCTGCGTGCGGCTGATCTCGGCGGTCGCGGCGTCTTCCATCAGGTTGTGGAGCGGTGCCGCCCCCTGCCCGCGCAGCCACGACGCGATATAGCCGATGCCGACGTTGACGTTGCTGATCAGTCCGGCGAGCGACTTGGGCCCCGGCGGCGCGGCGGTCAGGTCGGCGGCGGTGGCGTGGCCTTCGGGGATTTTGGCAAGCTGGTTCGGCCCCGGCATCGCGGCGTCGAACACCGCCATCGCGACGCCGACGAGGCCCGGGTGCGCGACCCAGGTGCCGTCATGGCCGAAGCCCGCTTCGCGCTCCTTGTCGGCGCGCACTGCCGCGAAGGCGCGCTCGTTCGCCGCGTCGTCGCCCTTGACCGGGATGAAGGCGCTCATCCCGCCCATCGCGTGCGCGCCGCGCTTGTGGCAGGTGCGGATGACGTGCAGCGCATAGTCGCGCATGAACGGCACGGTCATGTTGACCGCCGCGCGGTCGGGCAGGACATGCGCGGCGCTGCTGCGGAAGCATTTGATGTAGCTGAAGATATAATCCCAGCGCCCGCAGTTGAGCGCGGCGATATGGTCGCGTAGCTCGTAGAGGATCTCGTCCGCCATAAACGCGCCGGGCAAAGTCTCGATCAGCACGGTACCCTTGATCGTCCCCACCGGCAGCCCGAGCACCGACTGAGCATAGACGAAGACGTTGTTCCACAGCCGCGCCTCGAGATAATGTTCGAGCTTGGGCAGGTACAAATACGGCCCCGAGCCCTTCGCCACCAAGGCGCGGGCGTTGTGGAAGAAATACAGCCCGAAATCGAACAACGACCCCGACACCGGCTCGCCGTCGACAATCATGTGCGCCTCGGGGAGGTGCCAGCCGCGCGGGCGGGCGATCAGCGTCGCGGTCGTGGCGTTGAGGGCGTAAGACTTGCCCTTGTCCTCGAAGGCGATGGTCCCGGCGACGGCGTCGCGCAGATTGACCTGGCCGTCGACCATGTTCTCCCATGACGGCGCGGTGGCGTCCTCGAAGTCCGCCATGAAGCATTTCGCGCCCGAATTGAGCGCGTTGATGACCATCTTGCGGTCGACCGGCCCGGTGATCTCGACGCGGCGATCCTGCAGGTCGGGCGGCGACCCGGCGACCGTCCATGTCCCGTCGCGCACCGCCGAGGTCTCGGGGGCGAAGTCGATGGCGTTGCCCGCGTCCCACCAGTCCTGCCGCTGCTCGCGGGCGCGCAGCAGCGCCTGCCGCGTCGGGTCGTAGAGGCGGTGGAGATTGGCGACGAACAGCAGCGCCGCATCGGTCAGGATGGTCTCGAAGCCGGGGCGCATAGTTCCCGTGATCTGGACGCCCTGAACCGACATGCTCATTCTCCCGGCGGGGCAAAGCGGAACGGCGTGATGCCGCGCGTGCGTTCGTCGACGACCAGCCGGCTCCCCCGTGGCGGCAGGCTGCGCTGGCGACATGCCGCGCGGCGACAGCTTGTGCAACCCAGTCCGATCGGCGTCGCGCCCGAACCGTCGAGGTCGAGCCCCGCCGCATACGCGAGCGGACGCGCGTGTTCGACCGCGCAGCCGATCAACACCGCGAACTCGGGGCGCGGCTGGCCGAACGGCATCGCATAGGTCCGCACGGTGCGCGTCGCGGTCAGGAAGCGCGCACCGTCCTCGGTCTCGACGACCTGCCGCGCGATGCTGCCGGGGCGGTCGAAAGCGGCGTGCAGCGTCCATAACGGACAGCCGCCGCCGCGCGACGCCAGCTGGCTCCGCGTACCGGAGAAGCGCTTCGAGATGTTCCCCGCGCGGTCGACGCGCAGCAGGAAGAACGGCACGCCGCGTGAGCCTTGGCGCTGGAGCGTCGTCAGCCGGTGCGCGACTTGCTCGAATCCCGCGCCGAAACGCGCCTGCAACAGCTCGACATCGTAGGCGAGCTGCTCGCATGCGGCGTGGAAGCGTGCGTAGGGCATCATGATCGCGGCGGCCGCGTAATTTACCAGCGACTGGACCGCGAGGCGGCGCGCACCTTCGCCTGCCAGCCCGGCCCCGGTAACTATTGCGTCGATGACGCCGCCCAATTCGCTCGTCGCCAGCTGCCCCGCCAGCGCGAACGTCCGCGACGCGGCGTCGAGCGATTCGGACAGCTGGAGCTGGCGCGCGTGGAGGTCGAGGCGGCGCAGCAGGTCGGGCATGACGCTGGCCGGGAGCAGGCGGACGCTCAGGCCGTGGCGGACGCGCAGCCGGTCGGCGATGGCCGCGCCGAGATCGCCCGCCGCGAGCCGCAACGCGTCCGCCAGCGCCTCGCATCCGGCGTCGAGGTCGGGGAAGTGATTGCGGCGGTCGAGCAGGAATTCGGTGACGGCTTCGATCGGGCCGGCTTCGTCCGGAGCCGCTGCCTGCCCGCCCAATGCCGCATGGAGGCGGAGCAGCGCCTGCGCGACGCCCGGCGACGCGGCGGCGACCTCGGCGAGTTCGGCACGCCCGACCTCGATGCCCGCCAGCGCGGGCTCGGCGAATACCCGCGCCAGTTCGCCCGCCAGCGCGTCGCCGTCGTCGCCGGTCAGCTGGCGCAGGTCGAGGTTGTAGGTCGCCGCAAGCTTGAGCAGGAACGCCGCAGTCAGCGGGCGCTGGTTGCGCTCGATGAGATTGAGATACGAGATCGACACGCCGAGGTCGGCCGCCATGCGCGTCTGGGTCAGGCCCTGCGCGGTGCGCAGGCGGCGCAGGCGGGCTCCGGCGAAGAGTTTGCGGTCGGGGGTCATCGGGGTGCAGCGCGCGCAGCACGAACAACGCCGTCATGCTGGCGCACGCCAGCATCCATCATTCCGCGCGCGGGCAGGTGGATGCTGGCGTGCGCCAGCATGACGGGAATAAGTTTCGTCGAAATCTTCACAATCCTACAACCCAGCCCACCCGCTTCTACACATCTCGACACGATTTCGACAAGCCCGCGATTGACCCCGCAACAACCCCCCGTCAAAGCAGTAAACATCGATTTCGGGGAGGATCGGCGGGAGAGGCGACACGCCCCCCGCCGCATCACATAGTCGAAGGGCGCGTTCACCATGTCGTATCAGCAGCATATCGCCGCCGTCGGCGACCTCATCGCCGCGAAATCGGGAACCTGGGACGGCATCGGTGCCGAAGCCGTGGCACGCATGCGGCTGCAGAACCGCTTCCAGACCGGCCTCGACATCGCGCGCCATACCGCGCAGATCATGCGCGCCGACATGGCAGCGTACGACGCCGACCCGGCCAACTACACCCAGTCGCTCGGCTGCTGGCACGGCTTCATCGGCCAGCAGAAGCTGATCTCGATCAAGAAGCATTTCGGCACGACCAAAGGCCGCTACCTCTATCTGTCGGGCTGGATGGTCGCGGCGTTGCGCTCCGAATTCGGGCCGCTGCCCGACCAGTCGATGCACGAGAAGACCAGCGTCCCGGCGCTCATCGCCGAACTCTACACCTTCCTGCGCCAAGCCGACGCGCGCGAGCTGGGCATGATGTTCCGCGACATCGACGCGGCGCGCGCGGCGGGCAACGAGATTGAGGAGAAGCGGCTGCTCAACCTTGTCGAGAACTATCAGACCCACGTCGTGCCGGTCATCGCCGACATCGACGCCGGCTTCGGCAACGCCGAGGCGACGTATCTTCTCGCCAAGAAGATGATCGAAGCGGGGGCGTGTGCGCTGCAGATCGAGAATCAGGTCAGCGACGAGAAGCAGTGCGGGCATCAGGACGGCAAGGTCACCGTTCCGCACGAGGACTTTCTCGCCAAGGTCCGCGCCTGCCGCTACGCCTTCCTCGAACTCGGCATCGACGACGGCATCGTCGTGACACGCACCGATTCGCTCGGCGCGGGGCTGACCAAGCAGATCGCCGTCAGCCACGCCCCCGGCGACATCGGCGACCAGTATAACGGCTTCCTCGACTGCGAGGAGATCGACCCCGCGACCGCGAAGAACGGCGACGTCATCCTCAACCGCGACGGCAAGTTGCTGCGTCCCAAGCGCCTGCCCTCGAACCTGTTCCAGTTCCGCGAAGGCACGGGGGCCGACCGCTGCGTCCTCGACTGCATCGTTTCGCTCCAGAACGGGGCCGACCTGCTGTGGATCGAGACCGAGAAGCCGCATATCGAGCAGATCGCCAGCATGGTCGATCGCATTCGCGCGGTCGTTCCCGATGCCAAGCTCGTCTATAACAATTCGCCGTCGTTCAATTGGACGCTCAACTTCCGCCAGCAGGTCTATGACGCGTGGGTCGCGGCAGGCACCGACGTCAGTTCCTACGACCGCGCGCGGCTGATGAGCGTCGACTATGACGCGACCGAATTGGGGCTGGAGGCCGACGAACGCATCCGCACCTTCCAGTCCGACGCCGCGAAACGCGCGGGCATCTTCCACCACCTGATCACGCTGCCGACCTATCACACGGCGGCGCTGTCGACCGACAATCTGGCGCGCGAGTATTTCGGCGCAGCGGGGATGCTGGGCTATGTCAAGAACGTCCAGCGCGCCGAAATCCGCCAGGGCATCGCCTGCGTCAAACACCAGAACATGAGCGGCTCGGACCTCGGCGACGACCACAAGGAGTATTTCGCGGGCGACGCGGCACTCAAGGCGGGCGGCGCGCACAACACGATGAACCAGTTCGCGGCCTAGCCTTACGCTACAGCGGTTCGCCACGACGCTTATCCGACTATACCCACCGCCATTCCGGCTTGCGCCGGGATGGCGGTTTTCCCGTTTGGCATTGACCCATATCGAGGGATCCCGGCAGGCGTTGTAGCTACGCACAGCCTCCGGATAGTCGGGTCTGGCGATCGCTCAAAAACTGTATCGACCCCGTAGTCCCGCCGCCCTGCCGAACTGATCCCGGCCCTCTGCTGTCGCCCCGGTACTGGCTGGCGCGTGGGTCG
Source organism: uncultured Sphingomonadaceae bacterium (assembly GCA_964246975.1). GTDB lineage: Bacteria > Pseudomonadota > Alphaproteobacteria > Sphingomonadales > Sphingomonadaceae > Glacieibacterium. Next base: position 36,185 of record CAXTSL010000002.1, on the reverse strand, counting down.
ACGCCAGCCGACGGGCCTCTCCTCCCAGGCCATCGACGGCCATTGAGGTGTCGCTCGACCTGAGCTTGACCCCCGCAGCAACAACGAAAAAGGGCGGCGCTCGCGCGCCGCCCTTTCCGTGACGATGCCGTTCGCGACTAGAAGCGCAGCTTCGCCGCAACCGCGAACCGGCGACCGATGGTGTCGTAGGTCGACGGGTAGGTGTTGCCGCTGTTGTAGGCGGTCGTGCCGATGCCCGAGCCGGTCAGCGGCGGCTTCTTGTCGAGCAGGTTCTGCACGGTCAGGGTCAGGCTGAGCTGGTCGTTGACAGCTAGGCGGCCCGTCAGGTCGAAGTAGTGCTTCGACTTGATCCGGCCGAAGTTCTGGTTGCCGAACTGACCGAGCGTCAGGCCGTTGCCGGTCGCCGAAGGCACCGGACCCGAATAGGCCGGACCGTTGCCGTTGGCGATATCCTCGGGCTCCTGACGGACCTTGTGGATGTAGCGCCACAGCAGCGAGATGTCAGCCGGCCCGAAGGACAGCGTCGTCCGCTGGTTGAAGCTGAACTCGGGCTGGAGCGAACCGCAGTTGACCGAGTAGTAGCCGACGCACTCGCGGTTGAGCGCGCTCGGGTTGGCCTTGAACTTCGCGCGGTGCGTCCAGTTGCCGTCAAAGCTCAGCGCCAGCTTGGCGAAGCCGATGTCGTTGCTGTAGTTCGCGCTGACATCGATACCGTCGGTCAGGATGCGACCGAGGTTCGACAGCGGCTCGAGCACGCCCGGCGTCGTTGCCGTCGAGCCGTCGAGCTGGCCCGTCAGCGGATTACGACGGATGTTCGTCGAGCAGAAGGTCGTGATGGCGTAGGTCGGGTTGCCGGGCAGGAAGCACGCCCCGATGATGTCGCCGATCGCGGGCGAGCTGATCGCGTCGGTCACGACGATGTGGTAGTAGTCGGCCGTGATCGTCAGGCCCGGCACCGCCTGCGGCGCGAGAACGACGCCGAAGGTGTAGGTCTTGGCCTTCTCGACGCCGAGGTTGGGGTTGCCGCCCGAGGTCGCGTTGGGCTGGCCCGCCGACGGGTTGCCGATGGTTCCGACGTTCACCGCCGTGGCACCCTGCGCGATGCAGAGCGCGCGCAGGTTGGCGTTGTTGTTGGGGTTGACGGCGTTGGTCGAGGCGCAGGGATCGACGTTGAGGCTGTCGAGACCCGTCACCAGCGGGGCAAACAGTTCGTTGACGTTCGGCGCGCGCACGGCCTTCTGATAGTTGCCGCGCAGCTTGAGGCCCTGGATGGGCTCCCAGCTGCCGCCGACCTTGTAGGTGTAGTTCGTGCCCGACGACGAGTAGTCGGAGTAGCGACCGCCCAGTTCGAGGGTCAGCGACTTGGCGAAGGGCTTGTCCTCGATCAACGGCGCGTTGATTTCGGCGAACAGCTCCTTGACGTTGTACGAACCCGTCGAGTCCGGCGTCGCGGCCCCGTTGCCGAGCACTTCGCCCGGCGTCGAGGTCGGCACGTCGGACGCGTTGCCGGCGGTGTAGTTACGGTACTCGGCACCGAGCGCGAAGCTGATCGGGTTCTCGGCGCCCGGGCTGGCAACACCGAAGTCGCCCGAGATGACCGCGTGCGCCTGACCGAGGTTCGAAAAGGTCGTCGACGATGTCGACACGCCGGTGATGAAACCGAGCTGCGCCGGGGTGATGCTGCCCGCCGGACCGAACAGGTTGAGCGGGACGCAGTTGCTGGCGGTGTTGAAGCAGGTCGTCGTGTTGTTGGCGAGCAGCGCCTGGTTGACGCGCGACTGCAGGCCGTTGCCGGTCTGGCGCGAAAGGTTCTCGCTCTCGCCGTACGCACCGTAGATGTCGAAGTCGATCGAGTCGGTGATCGGCCCGCGCAGACCCGCCTTATACTGGAAGAAGGTCGTAGTGTAGGTGTTGTTGCGCGTGCCGGCCTCGACGAAGCGGCGCGATGCCGTGACGGTGACGGTGCGATAGTCGGCCGACGTCGGCGTCAGGCCGGGAGCGGCGGCCGCGGTGCACTGCGCGGGCGTGAAGCGCGGCGCGTAGGCGGGACCGGGATCGGTATCGAAGGCGCAGAGCTGGTTGCGCGCGGCAGCCGGCAGGAAGGGGTTGTTGAGGTTGATCGTCACGGCCGAACCGAAGTTGCCCGACGGCGCGATGATCGTCGTGACGCGGTTCTTCGAGTAGATGCCCTGCGTGTAAACTTCGATGTCGTTGACGATCTTGTAGTGCGCCGCGCCATAGATGTTGAAGCGCTCGAACGGCGTCGCGTAGATGTTGTAGGGGTTGAAGTTGAACAGCGCGAAGGTCGGGACCAGCTGGCCGGTCGTCGTGTTGAGCTGCTGCGTGCCGCCGTTCGCGGTACCGCCGGGGTTCTGGCCACCCGACAGGCGCACCGGCACCGAGGTGCCCGAGCCGCCGGCCGCACCGCTGAACGAGCTGATGTTAAAGGCACCGAAGTCGCGGTCGCCCTGATAGACGGGCTTCGCCTTCTGGTAGCCAATGCTGAACACCGCGTTGCCGCGACCATCGTCGAAGTTCGCGCCGGTCGTCAGGTCGGCGCGCCAGGTGTTGTTGTCACCCTCTTCGCTGATCTGCTCCGAGGCGTTGAACTCGACGCCCGCGAAATCCTTCTTGGTGATGAAGTTGACGACGCCGCCGACCGCGTCGGCACCGTAGGTCGTCGACGCGCCGCCGGTCAGGATCTCGAGGCGATCGACGAGGGCGAGCGGGACGTTGTTGAGGTCGACCGCGCCAGTCGTGCCGGCGGGAACCAGGCGCGTGCCGTCGAGCAGCACGAGGTTGCGGTTGGTGCCGATGCCGCGCAGGTTGACGAACGATGCGCCGCCGTTGCCGTTGTTGACCGCCGAACCGATCGACGGGACGATACCCGGAATGGTCCGCAGCACTTCCTCGGCGACGTTGGTCTGGCGCAGCTGAAGCTCTTCCGCGCCGACGACGGCGATCGGGCTCGACTGCACGAGGTTGGCGTTCTTGATCAGCGAGCCGGTGACGACGATGGTCGCCTCGTCCTCGGCGGCGGCATCGGCGGCGGCGACCTTGGGGCCGATCGTCGTCGGGGCCGACGCGGCGGGCGTCTGCGCGAACGCCGGGGCGCCCAGCAGCATCACGCCGCCGATCATCGTCGACGCCAGCAGGCGGTCACGGAAAAGCGAAGAATTCATTTTAGTCCCCTTGTTGCCGGACATCGCCCGGCCAGACCGATGACAACCGATGCTGTGGACCCTCTCCACGCACCGTTGCCGCCGTTGTAGGGGCCGATTTCGCCCATTGGCAATGAAAAGGGCAGCATCAGCACGGCGAAGTTGCGCCCCTGTGACACGATTACCACAATTGGAGGTCGGCGGTGGGGGTGCTAGCGCCGCGTTGGCACAATTCGGAAAGATTGAGATGATGCACCGACCGTTCGAACGCGTTTTGGTGGTGGCGTTAATGGCGTTGCCATGCGCGGCGTTCGCGGCACCCAAAAATCCCGCCGTGCTGCAGAAGATCGCCGACTGCCGCACCGTCGCCGGCGATGCGGCGCGGCTCGCCTGCTACGATGCCGCCGCCGCCGCGCTTGGTGAAGCGACCGCCAAACAGGATATCGTCGTCCTCGACCGCGAGGCGGTGCGCGAGACGCGCAAGGGCCTGTTCGGCTTTTCGCTGCCCAGACTGCCCTTCTTCGGCGGCGACCGCGGCGTCAAAGACGCGAAGGGCGACATCTCCCGCGAGGAGATCACCGAGATCGACGGCATCGCAGCGGCGGTGCGCCCGGTCGGCTATCGCCAGTTCCGCATCGTGCTCGAGGACGGCGCGATCTGGCAGACCACCGAGGCCTCGTCGACCGACACGCCGCGCGTCGGCTCGAAAATCCACATCAAGCGCGCCGCGCTCGGCAGCTACCTGCTCAAGATCGACGGGGGCCGGGGGTTGAAGGCGATGCGCGCGGGCTAGGCGGCGGGCGGCGCGCTGCCCGGCATCGGCACCGGCACCAGCGTCGCGGCGTCGATCCGCACGTCGTCCCACGTCAGCGCCCAGTGCAGGTGCGGCCCCGTCGCGCGCCCGGTCATGCCGACCGCGCCGATGACCTGGCCCTTCGCGACGCGCTCGCCGGGAACGACGTCGACGCGCGACAGGTGGAGAAACGCCGAGGTCAGGCCGTGGCCGTGGTCGAGCATGACGAGATTGCCCTCGAGGCTGAACTTCTGCCCCGCCAGCCGGATGACGCCGTTGGCGGGGGCGACGACGGGCGTGCCGGTCGGTACGGCGATGTCGACACCGTTGTGGGGGCTGGCGGGCACGCCGCCGAGGATGCGCTGCGAGCCATAGACACCGCTGATCCGCCCGACGGCGGGCCAGACGAAGGCTTGGGTCCAGCCGGTCTCGGTCGTCTCGCCGGCGCGCGCTGCGGCGATCGACGCGAGTTCGGCGGCGCGCAGCGCCTCGTAGGCGGGGTTGGGTTCGGACGTCTTGTGGAGCGACAGCGACGGGATCGACTCGACCTGCCACGTCCGCCCGGCGACCGGCAGCGTCCGCGACACCGCGCCGCCGTCGCGCAGGATCGCGGTCAGCGTCGCCGAGTTCGGGGCATCGCGCCCGAAGCCGACGACGAACCGCCCGTCGCCCGCCAGCCGCACGGGCTTGTTGCCAAGGCGCAGCGACATGGTCCCCGGCGGCGCGGTACCGATCAGGATGCAGCCCTGCTGCGCCGTGCCGGTCAGCCGGATTTCGCCCGCCGGGACGGGCCGCGCGCACCCGGCGACCGACGCGACGAGCAGCGCCGCAACGACGCGGGTCAACCGCGCGCCCTCCCGGTCGTCCGCTTCAAAGTCTTCCCTTGGCGCGCAGGTCGCCGTAGCGGCGCACCGCGATATCGGCCGACGCATAGGCCTCCTGCACTTCGGACGACCAATAGCGCAGGTTGACCAGCGGCACGCGCCGCCCGCTGACCGCGCAGGTGACATAGTCGCCGGGCGCGAGGACCTCGAACGATCCCGAGAGATAGCGCAGCCGCGCCGGGCGGCCGCCGTTGAAGTCGAGCATCACAGCAACCTACCCTGACGCGGCGTCGCCGTCGAGACTGGCAGTTCGCCGTCGTGGAAACCGAGCGTCAGTGCCGCCTGCGTTCGCGCCGCCGCCGCGCTCGTCACCGGCCTGCCGTCGGCGGCGCGGACGAGGACATAGCCGCGCCGCATCACCTGCATCGGACCGAGCGTGTCGAGCAGCCGTGCCGCACTCGCCAGCCGCGCCGCGCCCCGGCCCTGGGCCCCCGTCAGCAGCGCGAGGCGCAACGGCGCGGCAGTACGCGTCAACTGCTGGGCGTCGCGCGCCAACAGGCCGCGCAGCGCCGCGCCCAGCGCCTTGTCGTGCTGGCCGAGCGCCGTTCGCGCCGTCGTCAGCCGCCGGTCGAGCAGGACCGGCCGCAATGCCGCGCCGCTGCGCTCGAAGCGCGCCCGCCACTTCGCCGTCCCTGCCGCGAGCGCGCGCGGCAGGCGGTCGGCCAGCTCGTCGAAGCGTTGCTGACGCAGTCCGAGCAGCGCACGCGGAGTCGGCAGGCGCAGCGCCGCAACGCGCTCGCGCCGCGCCGCCAGCCCGCGCGCCGCCGCACGCCCGCCGCGCAGGGCCAGCGCGCCGAGCGCGAACTGCAGGTCGGCGAGCACCGGTACGGCGCGCTCGGCGGCGGCGCTTGGGGTCGGGGCGCGGTGGTCGCTGGCGAAGTCGACCAGCGTCGTGTCGGTCTCGTGGCCGACCGCAGTGATGACGGGGATCGCCGACGCCGCGACGGCGCGCACCACCGCCTCCTCGTTGAAGGCCGCGAGGTCCTCGATCGACCCGCCGCCGCGCGCGACGATCAGCAGGTCGGGACGCGGCACCCCCCCGCCCTCCCCCAGCGCATTGAAACCATTCAGCGCCGCGACGACCTGCGCCGCTGCGGCGTCGCCCTGGACGACCACCGGCCAGACGACGACGCGGCGCGGGAAGCGGTCGGCGAGACGGTGGAGGATGTCGCGGATCACCGCCCCCGTCGGCGAGGTGATGACGCCGATGACCTGCGGGATGTAGGGCAGCGCGCGCTTGCGGTCGGCGTCGAACAGCCCTTCGGCCATCAGCCGCGCCTTGCGCTCGGCCAACTGCGCGAGCAGCGCACCGACGCCCGCCGGCTCCATCCGCTCGACGACGATCTGGTATTTCGACCGCCCCGGATAGGTCGTCAGCTTGCCGGTGACGATGACCTCGAGCCCGTCCTCGGGGCGGAACGGCAGCGCGGCGGCGGTCGCCTTCCACATCACCGCGTCGATGACGGCGGCGTCGTCCTTGAGACACAGATAGCAATGCCCCGACGCGGCGCGCTTCCATCCCGAAATCTCGCCGCGCACACGGACATAGCCATAGGCCGCCTCGACGGTGCGCTTGAGCGCGCCTGCCAGTTCGGAGACGCTGTATTCGGGTGTATTGGCGCGGGGTGTGGCGTCGTCGGGGCTGGTCGTCGCGGGCATCGCGCTGCTATCGTGGAAGCACGCGGACAGGGCAAGCGGGCAGGCGATGGCGACGCAGGGCGAGACGACGGCGGTCAAGGTGGCGCTGATCTCGATGGTCAGCGCGATCCTCGTCGCACTGATCGCCAACGCCGACAAGTTTCGCGAAGCGTCACCGGTCGCGGTACCGGTGCCGACGTTGGCAGATGTCAGACCGGCAATCCCGCTGCCGAGCGTCGTTGCCCCGGAGAGTCCGCCATCCGTACCGCCGGACCGCGATCCATCGCCGCCACCAAAATCCAAAAGCGTGAACGCTGCGCCGACGACAGCGGCAACCATCCGCATCGAAACGCCGCCCCCCGTGAGCGCCGCCGCGCCAGCCGCTGCGCTCGCCCCCGGCGACCTGCGGACCATTCCCGCGTGGGGCCAGTCGAACGACGGCGTCGGGCGGCGCTTCACCATCGCCAACCGGACCCCGCAGCCGATGGTCCGCCTGTTCGTCGCGGCATCGGAGGCGAAGGGCTACGGCCCCGACCGGCTCGGCGGCGTCGCGTTACCGCCCGGCACGACGCTTGCGATCGACGCCGACGACGGCGAGCGTCACTGTGCCTACGACATGAAGGCCGTCTTCGCCGACGGCCGCGAGCTGGCGCAGGCTGAGTTCAACGTCTGCGCCGGCGTCAACTTCTTCTGGCAATTCGGCAGCGGTGGATAGGTCGGGCACCCTCTACGACCCCCTCTACGTCATGCATTCAGCCCCCGTACAGGACGCGCATCGGCCTTGGCCCTGCCGCAGGCGTGCGATAGGCTGCACGACGGAGGGCTCATGGCGGAGAGTCGTCCTTGAGGCACAGGTAGCTATGCCCCGACGCGGCGCGCTTCCACCCCGATATTTCGCCGCGCACGCGGACATGGCCATAGGCCGCCTCGACGGTGCGCTTGAGCGCGCCGGCGAGTTCGGAGACGCTGTATTCGGGGGCGTTGCTGGCGGGGGCGATCACGCCCGCGTCATAGGGCGAGCCGGGGGCGGCGCGCAACGCACTTGGCGGCGGCGGGACCCTGCGATAGGTTCGACGACGGCGGCACTGGGGCAGGCGAATGGCGGAGAGCAACGGCAAGGTCCTGATCGCCGTCGCCGTTATCGGCCTGGTCGGCACGCTGGGCGCGAAATATCTGGAGATCGTCGGCAAGCCAGCGGTGCAAACCCCCTCGCCGACCCCCGCGCCCGCTCCCGCCCCGACCCCCGCCCCGAACCCCGTCGCGAAGGACGAGCCTGCGCCCGCACCCGTCGCGGTGCCCAAATCCGAACCCGTGCGCGTCGCCGAACCGGTCGCCGACCCCGCTCCGCTCCGCACCGCCGACGCGCTGCCCACGACCCCCGCGCTGCCGGTCGCCGACATCTCGGGCGCGTGGCACGACAGCTGGCACCGGCCCTACATGATCATGCAGAACGGCCCCTATTTCACGATCGCCGGGCCGCAGTTCGCCGCGCCCGTCAGCGGTGCGGTTGCCGCCGGACGCGTCCAATGGGGCTTTCAGGATACCAGCGGCGCGACCGGTTATTGCATCGGCCCGGTCTCTCCGACGGAAATCGGCATCGAGTGCCGCTCGACGATGGGCGCATATCCATTCCCGCTTCACCGACCCAATAGCGGATAACGGGTCGGCCTGTCTCGACGGACCTGACACCGCAACACGTTGCGTCGAGCCGCGATTGTCGGCCCGGCGCTTCAGTCGAGCCGCAACTCGAATTCGAAACGGTAATTCGGTGCGTAGGCCCCGGGAAAGTTGGAGAAACTTCGCAGCGTCGACGTGTTGCGGCCGATGCGGCGCTCGACGACCTGGCCGCGCGCGAAGCGGAAGCGGCCGGTCCCGCCGGTAATCGCGCGGGTCAGCACTTCGCGGTCGACGTCGTTGCCGTCCTCGGTGCCGCTCGAAATGAGCATCTCGGGTGACAGCGCGTCGGCACCGAAGCGCCCGAAGACGTAATTATGTTCGGACAGCAGGTGCGGCTCGCGGCGCGCCGCCTCAACAACGGTGCCGAGCGTATCCTTCGCGGGTGCGTTGCTGCCGTTGATCAGCACCCAGCCGCGGCTCAGCCAGTGTCCGGCGGGCGGGGCCTTGGTGAAATCCCAGTTGATCTGATACTGCACCGACGCCTTGCTCCGCCCCGGCGTCATCACCGTCGGATCGGGGATCGTGCCGCCGGGATACAGCGCGCCTTCGACCTGATACGAGTCGCCGCGCACGTCGATGTTGAAATAATCCTGGCTCTTGGGGTCGCCGATGCGCCCCGACGGGTCGATGGCATCGCTGTTGCCGATCACCGCGACATCGACGGCGAAACGCGTGATGCCGCCCCTGTCGGTGGTCATCCGCAGCCAGTCGCTTGGCGCGGGGCGCGTCGATGCCGGGGCACCGAGTGCCGGTGCCGCCGCGCCCGCCGCAAGCAGGCCACCGACGCCCAGAACGCCCCGGCGGTTCAGGTCGATGGGCATGATGTCCTCCTGTTCACAGACGCAGGGTGAAGGTGAAGCGGTAATTTGGCGCGAGCACGTCGGCGGCCTTGGAAAAGCTGCGCAGGCCCGTGGTGTTGCGACCGATCCGGTCCTGCCGCACCTGACCGCGCGCAAAGCGAAACGGGCCGGTGCCGCCGGTCACGGCGCGGATGACGACCTCGTCGTCTGGGTCGTTGCCATTCTCGACACCGCCGGTGACGAGCAGCGGCGGCGACAGGTTGTCGGGGCCGAACGCGCCGATGACAAAGCTGTGCGTCGACAACAAATGCGGCACGCGGCGCGGCGGATCGATCGGCGTGCCGCGCGTGTCGCTGCCGGACGTTGCACTGCCGTGGATCAACACCCAGCCGCGATTGAAGTGGTGGCCGAGCGGTTTCGCCCGCGTGAAGTCCCAGACGACCTCGTTGTTGAGCTTGGGCGGCGCGTTGGGGAACACCGACAACCGCGTCGGCACCGTCGGGCGCGGGATCGTCCCGCCGGGATACAGCAGACCCTCGACGAAATAGCTGTCGCCGCGCACGTCGATGGCGAAGTAATTCTGGCTGTCCTTCGGCCCGATCCGCCCCGAGGGATCGGGGGCGTCGGTATGGCCCAGCACCGCCATGTCGAGGACCAGCGTCGCGGTGCCGTCGGCGTTGCGCCGGACCGGCAGCGGCAGGTCGGCGAGATCGTTCGAAACGCGCATCCTGCCTTCCTAGAACCGCAGCCGCGCCTGCAGGGTGAAGGTGCGCTTCGGGTCGGGCGCATAGACCCGGTCGTTCGGTGCGACCCCGACCGGGAAGGTCTCGAAGATCAGCCCCGACGTGCGCTTGTCGAAGACGTTGCGGACAAGCAACGTCACCTCCCACGCGGTTTTCACCCCGCCGAGGCCGATGCGCAGGTCGGTCTTGGCAAAGGCGGGTTGCACCTCGAGCGGGTTCTCGGTCTCCTGATAGTTGATATCGCTCTGGAAATTGACCGTCGCCGAAGCGATCAGGCGCAGCGCGGCGCTGATCGGCGCATCATAGGCGAGCGCGGCGTTGCCCGACCATTCAGGCGAGCTTTGCAGCCGGTCGCCCTTGCGGTTCTGCGTGCAGCCGGCCACGCGGACGCTGGGATTGTCGAAGCGGCACGGGCCGTTGGGGAACGACGTGTATTTGGCGTCGAGATAGGCGATCCCGGCATTGAAGCGCAGGCCGGCCAGCGGCTCGAAGCCGCCCTCGATCTCGACCCCGCGCGTCCGCGCCCCGGCGGCGTTGCTGGTGACGAAGCTCGCGGTGTTGATGTCGAGCGCCGATTTCTGCAGGTCCTGGTAGTCGGTCGTGAACGCCGCGAGGTTGACGAAACCGCGAATCGACGGAATCTGCACCTTGCTGCCGATCTCGAAGGCATCCGACTTTTCGGGCCGCAGGATGAAGTTCGCGGCGGTGACGTTCTGGAACTCGGAAAATGCGCCGCCCTTGTCGCCGCGGGCATAGCGGGCATAGACATTGAGGTCGCGGCTCGGGGTCCAGGTCAGCGTCGCCGAGGGCGACACGTCGTCTTCGCGGATGTCGCCCGCCAGCGGCGCGCGCGGGATCACCGTCGCCGGAAACAGCAGCGTCGAGCCGGTCAGATAGCCGTGCTTCTTGATGTGCGTATAGCGCAGTCCGCCGCTCAGCATGACCTGGTCGATCAGCCTGACATTGGCCTGCGCGAAAACCGCGACGACATCGGTCTTCTGGTCGAAGGTCCGCGAGGTCTGCGTATCGGGCGATGGCGGCGGCGGCACGTCGATGATCGACACGCGGCGGACGTTCGACTCGCCATGCTCGACATAGGCACCGACGACATAGTCGAGCCGCCCGCCCGTCGGCGATGCCAGCCGAACTTCCTGCGACCATTGTTTAAACCGCTCGCCATTGTCGACGACGAGCCGCGCCGGACGCTTGCCCTGGATGTTGAAGGCCTGATCGTAGCGGTAGTGCGAATAGCCGGTCAGCGCGGTCAGCGTGTGGGTGCCGATGCCGATATCGGCCTGCAGCACGCCGTTGAGCGTGTTCGAATTGTCGCGTTCGGGCGAGAAGGCATCGTCGGTGTCCTTGCGGTAATCGGGCAAACTGCCGAACGCCGCGAATTCGAACGCCGACCCCTTGATCTTCGACTTGGTGTATTCGAGCTTGCCGAACACGGTGACATCGGGCGCGGGTTTCCACTGCACCGAGCCGCGAACGAGATAGTCGTCGCGAACGGGTTCGTCGCGACCGAGCGTGGTATTGTCGATGAAGCCGTTGACCCGCGCGTACCGCCCCGCGACGCGGACCGCCAGCGTATCGCCCAGCGGCACATTGACGATGCCGGTCAGGTTGCGGCTGTCGCGGACGAACTCGTACTCGCCCGACACTTCGCCGCCGAGCTTGTCGCCCGGTCGCGCCGAGACGACGCTGATCGCGCCCGCGCTGGTGTTGCGCCCGAACAGCGCGCCCTGCGGTCCGCGCAGCACCTCGACGCGCTGGACGTCGAGGAAGGGCTGATTGAACTGACGGTTGCGCCCGCCGTAGATGCCGTCGACGAACAGCGCCACCGACTGCTCGAAGCTATAGCTGTTGCCGCTGGTACCGATGCCGCGAATGGTGATGCTCTTGTTGGCGGGCGTGTCGACGATGACGAGATTGGGGATGCGCGCCTGCAGCGCGAAATAGTCGTTGATGCCGTCGTCCTTGAGCAGGTCGCCGCTCTTGACGACGATCGAGATCGGCACGTCCTGCAGCCGCTGCTCGCGCTTTTGGGCGGTCACGACGATGTCGTCGCCGCCGCCCTCGGTGGTGGCACTCGCGGCGGCGGTCTGCGCTGCCGCCGGGGCCGCGAACAGCATCGCGGTCAGCGCCAAAGTCTCGATGCCACGCATGTGCCGACCCCCCCCTGTCCTGCCGGCCAGTTTGAGCGATGGTCCGGCGGTTGGCCTTATCGCTTGTTACGCGATCGCCATGAATTTTGGTTAGGCATCAGCGGCGGCGCGGCGGTAGGCGGGGCGCGCGCGGTCGAGCAACCATGCGGCGGGTATTCCCGTGAGTGCGGCGGTCAGCGCCAGCGACAAGCCAAGCTTTGCCTCGTCGGCAAAAACGAAGTCGGTGAGCAGCGCGGGCAGCGTCGGCCCCAGCCCCAGCCCGAGCAGGTTGATGACGAGCAGGTAAAGCGCCGAAACCTGGCCGCGCATCTCGTTCGGGGTCACCGCACCGATTGCCGACGGCGCCGCGCCGCTGGCGAACGCACCGCAGAAGAACAGCGGGACGAGCATCAGCCGCGCCAGCCCCGCACTCGGCATCAGCGGGAACAGGATGCCGAAGACGGTGCCGCCCAGACAGGCCAGCGCGCCCGCGATCAGCACCCCGTCGCTGCGCCCGCGCGCCGCCAGCCAGTCGGCGAAAACGCCCCCCGACAGGACGCCGACCGATCCCGCCGCCGCCATGATCAGCCCGATCTGGACCCCCGCGTCGCGCGGCGACAGGCCGAAGCTGCGGATGAAGAACTCGGGCGTCCACGCCAGCGTCGCGAAGTTCGCCAGCACGACGATGCCGAAGCCGAAAAACCACGGGCCGAACAGGGCGCGGCGTTGCCAGACATACGATATCGTCGCCCGGATCTTGAGATCGGACGTCGCCGCGCGACCGCGCCGCGCGGGTTCGGGGAGGAGCAGCAGGAACGGCGCGAGCGCGACGGCGGGCAGCGCGATGACGATGAACGCCGCCTGCCACGCGCGCATCGCGCCGAGCAGCGGCAGCGTAACGACGGGGTTCTGCGCCACCGCGCCGACGACCAGGCCCCCCGCGCCGAACGCCAGTCCCGCGCCGATGTAGATGCCGAGGCTATACACCGAAAAGGCGCGGGCGCGGCGCGCGGGCGGAAACAGGTCGCTGAGCACCGAGAACGCCGCCGGTCCGAGCGAGGCGTCGGCGATGCCGGCCGAGACGCGCGCGCCGAACAACTGCGCATAGCTGCCCGCCAGCCCCGCCGCCGCTGCCGCCAGGCCGCCCGCCAGCGTGCCGAAGGCGATGATCAGGCGGCGGCTGTAGCGGTCGGCGAGACGCCCGAACGGCAGGCCCATGACCGTGTAGAACAGCGCGAAGGCGAGTCCGGCGAGCAGGCTGAATTGCGTATCCGACAGTCTGAGATCGGCCTTGATCGGCCCGATCAGCAGCGCGAGGATCTGGCGGTCGGCGAACGACACGACGTAGGCGAGGAGCAGTGCCGCGACCGTGCCCCACGCGACGCCCGCCGACGGCCACGCGCCATCCGCCTCGACCGGGGCTGCGCCGTCGGGCCTTGCAGTGCCGGGTTCACCGTTGCGAAAGGCGAGCGCTTCGGCGGCGTCGGCAGCCGCCGCGTCGCTCACGCCGCAACCGCGAGGCGGGCGGCTGCAAAGGCATCGCGAAACGCCGCGACGCTGGTCTCGCGGATGACGATCGGGTGGCCGTCGCCGTGATCGACGATGTAGTGCGGCATCGACGTCACGCCGCGCGCGCGCCACGCCTCGGTTTCGCGGAACGGCGCGTCGAGATCGGCGTCCGAGCGCAGGTGCGCGCGCGCCGCGACGCGGTCGAAGCCGTGCCGGTCGGCGAGTTCGACGAGGAAATCCTCGTCGATGACGCGCGCTTCCTCATAAAAGGCGTGGCCGATGTCCTCGATCATCGCACCCGCGACGCCGGGCCGCTGCCCCTCTGCCCAGCGCACCAGCCGGTGACCGTCGATCGACGCGGGGCCGCGCGTCATGCGCTCGAAGGCGAAGTCGATGCCGACCGGCTTGGCGACCGCGCGGATGCGGTCCCACATCGGCACCTGCAGCGCCGGCCCGTACTTCTGGTGGAAGAATTCGAGAAAGTCGTGCCCGCCGCGATCGAAATGCGGGTAAAGCATGAACTGATGCCAACGCACCGTGACCGGCAGCGCCTCGGGCCGCGCCGCCTCCTCGGCCAGCGCCAGCGTCAGATGCCGCTTGGCGACATGGCACCAGGGACAGAGGAAATCATAGACCACATCGATCTGCATCGCGCGCTCCCGCTTCGCTGGCGCGCCGATCATCGTCAAAGCCGGTCTCGCCGCCAATAGCTTGTGGCCGTCGCGGCATCACCGCCGGTCATGCGTCGGCGCCGGGTATTCGGCGCGCGCCGAAGCACCAGCCCCGCGACGCAAAGAGCTTGGGCAGTCGGGCCGAGCGCCACCGACGCGTTCGATCCGGATGGTCGGGGAGACAGGATTCGAACCTGCGACCCTCTGGTCCCAAACCAGATGCGCTACCAGGCTGCGCCACTCCCCGACAAGGTGCCGCCGCATAGGCTGCGGCGGGGCGGCGGTCAACGTGCGGGTCAGTGCGCGAGGATCATCGCGGCGATCTCTTCGGTCGGGCGGTCCGCGACATCCTTGGCGATCTCGCCGAGCAGGCGCTTGTCGACCTCGCCGTGATAATGTTTGCGGAGCACGCCCAAGGTCTTGGGAGCGGCGACAACGATCAGCTGCACGATGCGGTGCGCCAGCACTTCGGTCTTGAGCATGTCGGCGGCGGCGATGGCGAAGCGGTCCTCATCCTGCTGGTGGAAGTCGGTCTGCTCATAGCCCGAACGCACGCTGCCGGTGCTCGCCTGTGTCGTTCCGGTTTCGTCGGTGCCCTGATCGGAGGTGGCGGCGCTGTCGTGCTGATCGTGCATCGCCACGGCGAGGTGCGGCGCGGTCTCGGTGCCGCTGTTGCGGAGCAGCAGGAGTTTGGCACCGTCGATGACAAGGACGTGTGCGCCGTGGGGAATGAACATGGGAACCGGGTCTTTCACAGATGGACTGGGCCAACGTGCGGGCATTGGCTAGAGTTGCACCCGCAAGACCTGGGGAGGCCTGACCATGAGCTTTGAATTCTGCACCGTCGCGACGGCGGGCCGCGTGCTGACCGTGACGATCAACCGGCCCGAGCGGATGAACGCGCTGCATCCGCCCGCCAACGCCGAACTGGCGCAAGTCTTCGACGGCTTCGCGGCCGACCCCGACCTGTGGGTGGCGATCCTGACCGGCGCAGGCGAGCGGGCGTTCTCGGCGGGCAACGATCTGCGCTGGCAAGTCGAGGGCAATGCGGTGACGGTGCCTGCGACGGGGTTCGCCGGGTTGACCTCGCGCTGGGACCTCGACAAGCCGGTCATCGCGGCGGTCAATGGCGTGGCGATGGGCGGCGGCTTCGAGATTGCGCTGGCGTGCGACCTGATCCTCGCTGCCGACACTGCCACGTTCGCGCTGCCCGAGCCCAAGGTCGGGCTCGCGGCGCTGGCGGGCGGGCTGCACCGTCTGCCGCGCGCGATCGGCGTCAAGCGCGCGATGGGGATGATCCTGACCGCGCGCACCGTCGGCGCGGACGAGGGCAGGGCGCTAGGCTTCGTCCACGATGTCGTGCCCGCCGCCGCGTTGCTGTCGTGTGCGCAGGCGCTGGCGGAGGCGATGTGCGCGCTGTCGCCATTGTCGCTGCGCGCCTCGAAGCAGGTCGTCGCGCGTAGCCTCGACGAGCCGGTGCTGCGTGCTGCCTATGAAGGACAGATGGCGCACCCGGCGGTGCAGGCGCTGTTCCGCTCGGACGATCTGCGCGAGGGGCCAATGGCGTTCGCGCAGAAACGCGCGGCGGTATGGACGGGACGCTGACGCACCGAACGTCACTTCCGCGCAACACGCGCACAAAATCGAAGGGCCGCACGAGGCTTCCCCCGGCGGCCCTTCCATTGCCTGTCATGAAACCGGCGATGGCGCGTTATGCGCTGACAGTCACCTGCCCGCGAACCGCAATACCAGTTCCCGACTTGGAGCAATGAGACACTGGACCACCTCCTTCCGTTTTGTTGCAACCGACCCCCAATGTCGGAGACGCGGCGCGTGAATGCAAGCCCCCAGTTCGGTTCTGGACTCGTCACGCAGGTGCGCGTCGGCAGCGTCGCGCCGCTCGGGCCGCAGGGCGTCGCGAGCGGCTATCGCAAGGCCGCGACCGGGCATCCGGTGTGGGCCGAGGAACTCGGTCTCGCGGGCGACGCGCAGGCCGATCTGCGCGTCCACGGCGGGGCCGACAAGGCGGTCTATGCCTATGCCCTGACCCGCTACCGCGCCTGGTCCTATGCCTTCCCGGCGCTGGCCGACCGCTTCGTCGCGGGCGCAATGGGCGAAAATCTCGCGGTCGAAGGGCTCAACGAAACGAGCGTCCATATCGGCGACCGCGTCCGCGCCGGCGGCGCGCTGCTCCAGGTGACGCAACCGCGCCAGCCGTGCTTTAAGCTCGAACTCGCGCTCGGTGCGCCGGGGCTGGTGCGGCACATGACGCGCAGCGGCCATTCGGGCTGGTATTTCCGCGTCGTCGAACCCGGCGCGATCGGCGCGGGCGACGCGCATGCCATCGTCGAGCGGCCCAACCCGGCGTGGCCGGTGGCGCGCTTCAACAGCGTCATCGCGGCGCGCGCGCTGGGGGCCGAGGTGCTGAGCGAAATGGTCGCGATGGAGGGGCTTGCCGCAAACTGGCGGGTCAAGGCGCTGCGACTGCTCGCCGAGCTTCGCCGCGTCGGCGCTTGAACGCCGCGACTTCGGTCCAGCCGATGACCGCGAGGCCGAGAAAAAACGGGATATAGGTGTAGATCAGGCGGAACAGCACGAGCGCCGCGAGCACGCCCGCCTTGGGGCTCGCCGGCAGCAGCGCGACGATGACGAGTTCGAAGACGCCCAAGCCGCCGGGGGCGTGGCTGAGCGCGCCGGTGACCATCGCGACGGCGTAGATAGTCAGCACGGTCAGCAACCCCGGCGCGCCGATGTCCGGGAGCAACAGGTAGAGTGCGCCCCCCGCAAAGGCGAGATCGACCGCGCCGATGAGGATCTGGAGCAGCGTCTCGCGCCCGTTGGGCAGCGTGAAAGCATAGTTCCACAGCCTGATCGGCCGCCGGTAGAGCGTCGCGAACAGCGTGTAGGCCGCTGCGCCGGCGAGCAGCAGGATGCCCGCCCAGCGCTCCCACCCCGGCGCGAAATCGCGAAACGGCGTCGCGAGATGCGGATCGACGAGCAGCCCCGCCCCCGCGACGACGACGACGCCGAGCCAGAAGGTCCAGCCGCACAGCGCGATGATCAGCGCGATATCGAGCGGGTGAATGCCGCTGCGCGTATACATCCGGTAGCGCACCGTGCCGCCGGTCAGGACCGTCAGCCCCAGCGTGTGGCTCATCGTGAAGCTGCCGAACGACGCCGCCGCGAGCGTGCGGAACGGCAGGCGATAGCCGAGGTGGCGCACCGCCAGCCAGTCATAGCCGATCAGCACGATGTAGGACGCCGCCGCCGACAGTCCCGCGAAGACGAACAGATGGATCGGCGTCGCGGCGATGTCGGCCTTTATCTCGGCGAGCGTCACCTGTCCGGCGATCTGCTTGATCCCCCAGACCGCGAGGCCAAGCACGACGAGCCCGACAAGGCCCCACAGCCATTGCCCGAAGCTGCTTTTCTTGGCGGGCGGCGACGCGGGGACTGGGGACACGGGCGCGTCGTACTCCTCACAACACCCGGTGGGCCCGGAGGGTTTCGAACCCCCAACCGAGCCGTTATGAGCGGCCTGCTCTACCATTGAGCTACAGGCCCCGACCGGACGCGCGTTCGGGTTAGCGGGTGCGGGGGGCGTGGGCAAGGGCCGGCGTCAGGCCCCCCATGCGTCGCGCGACCGGCGTGTCCTGCGGACGGGCGGGGCCGGAGCGCCCGCCCCCCGCAGGACTGCAAGGCGTCAGCCGCCGAAGGTCCGCGACCACCAACCCTTGCGCGGCTCGCCCTCGGGTGCGGCGTCGGCGTCGTTGGCGGGTTCGGGCGGTGCGGACGGCACGGGCGCTTCGATTGCGGCGACCGTCGCGACGGGCAGCGGTACCGGCGCGGGCGGCGGTGCATCGTCGGTCACCGCAGCTTGCGCCTCGGGTGCGTCGGCGTCGACTGCCCCGGCCTTGCGGCGCGGGCTGCGCTTGCGCGGTGCCTTGGCGGGCGCCTCGTCGGCAACCGGCTCGGCACCCTCCGTCGCGGCGGGCGGTGCGGCGGGCGGCGCGTCGTCGGCGACCACCGCAGGCGCTTCATCGACGATTTTCTTCGACCGGCGCGCACGCTTGGGCGCGATCGGCTCGACGACCGAGGTTTCGGCGCTTGAAGTTTCCGGCGTCGACGCTCCGGCAACGGGCGTCTCGGCGGGCACGTCGAGAACGCTCGCCTCCGCGCTCGACGACACGGTATGCGCCGTCGCCGCTGCCGCATCGGCAACATCGTCGCCAGCGGCTTCGCGCGTCGCAGGTCCGCCCTCCTCGCTCAGCATCGCGCCGTCGCGGCGGCGACCGCCCCGGCGACCGCGACGGCGGCGACGCGTGGCCTCGGCCTCGGCAGCGGCGGTCTCGACAACCGGCAGGACCTCGGGCGCATCGCCTTCGACCGTGTCGGCTTCCTCGGCGGCCTCGCCCTCGACGCCTTCGCCGCCGTCGACCGGAGCATCGCCCTCGACGCGGTCGCGCGACCCGCCACGGCGGCGGCGGCGGCCGCGCGTGCGGCCCCCGCGCTCGGACCTGTCGCCGCGCTCGCTGCGTTCGGCACCGGCGTCGTCGGCGCGCGCGGGCGTGCCCTCGCCGCCCTCGTCGTCCTCGTCGTCGTCCTCGTCGTCATGGCCCCCGGCACTGACGTATTCATCCTCGTCCTCGACGATCGTCACCGGCGCGGGGATCGGCGCGAGCACGACCTGCTTCGTCGGCGGCGCACCGGCGCAGTCGATGGCGTAGTTCGGCCCGATCAGACTGTCGTCGGGCACCGCCTCGATGCCGACGCCGTAGCGCTCTTCCAGTTCGGCCAACTCGGCGCGCTTGCGGTTGAGGATATAGACCGCCACATCGGGTCCGGCGCGCAACGTGAACTCCGACGCGCGGCCCTTGATCGCTTCCGCCTCGAGATCGCGCAGCGCCGCCAGCGCGGCACTCGACACGGTACGGACATAGCCCGTCGCGTCGCACATCGGGCAGACGTGCGTCGAGGCTTCGAGGATGCCGGTGCGCAGCCGCTGGCGGCTCATCTCCATCAGCCCGAACGAGCTGATCCGCCCGAGCTGGATGCGCGCGCGGTCGTGGCGCAGCGCATCCTTCATCGCGCGCTCGACGCGGCGGTTGTTGCCGCCGACCTCCATGTCGATGAAGTCGATGACCACCAGCCCCGCCATGTCGCGCAGGCGCAGCTGCCGCCCGATTTCCTCGGCGGCTTCCATGTTGGTCTTGTAGGCGGTTTCCTCGATGCCGTGCTCGCGCGTCGACCGCCCCGAGTTGATGTCGATCGACACCAGCGCCTCGGTCGGGTTGATGACGAGATAGCCGCCCGACTTGAGCTGCACGACCGGCTGGTACATCGCCGCCAGTTGCGCCTCGACGCCGAAGCGCTGGAACAGCGGCACCGCGTCGTCGTATTCGACGACCTTGGGGGCGTGCGTCGGCATCAGCATCTGCATGAAGCGCGACGCCGCCTCATAGCCTTCGGGCCCGTCGACGAGGATCTGGTCGATGTCCTTGTTGTAGAGATCGCGAACCGCGCGCTTGATCAGGCTCGAATCCTCGTGGACGAGGCACGGCGCGACCGACGCCAGCGTCGTCTCGCGGATTTCGTCCCACAGCCGCGTCAGATAATCGAAGTCGCGCTTGATTTCGGCGCGGCTGCGCTTGAGCCCGGCGGTGCGGACGATCGCCCCCATGCCGGCGGGGAGCTTGAGGTCGGCCATGATCGACTTCAGCCGTTTGCGGTCCGACAGGTTCGAAATCTTGCGACTGATGCCGCCGCCGTGCGCGGTGTTGGGCATCAGCACGCAGTAGCGCCCGGCGAGGCTGAGATAGGTGGTCAGCGCCGCGCCCTTGTTGCCGCGTTCCTCCTTGACGACCTGGATCAGCAGCACCTGGCGGCGGCGGATAACCTCCTGGATCTTGTAGTGGCGGCGCACCGTCTGGCGCTGGCGGCGGAGCGTGTCGGACGTGTCGTCATGGCCGCCGGTGGTCGCGACTTCCTCGCCCTCCTCGCCCTCTTCATGCTCGTCGTCATGCGCTTCGGCGGCGTGGAGTTCCTGTTCCTCCCTGAGCAGCGCCTCGCGGTCCTCGCGCGGGATTTGGTAATAATCGGGGTGGATTTCGGAGAAGGCGAGAAAGCCGTGGCGGTTGCCGCCGTATTCGACGAACGCCGCCTGCAACGACGGCTCGACGCGCGTCACCTTGGCGAGATAGATATTACCCTTGAGCTGCTTGCGGTCGGCAGCCTCGAAGTCGAATTCCTCAATGCGTTGACCGTTGACGACGGCGACGCGCGTCTCTTCCGGGTGGCGGGCGTCGATCAGCATACGCTGGGACATGTATGGGCTCCATGACGCGGCGGCCGCCCCGGACGAGGCCGGGGGCGGCGGGCGCGCGCAAAATTGTTGAGATTCGAGCGAAACGGATAGGTGACGGCGACCATCCGTCCGGCGCGCCTGTTTCGGCGCTCCCGAACTGATGTTTACGCGTCGGCGTCATGCGACCCTAACCCTAGTGCCCGGACGCGGTACGCGCGGCGCGGGCGGCAAACGAAACCTCGGATCCGGTCGCTGACCCTGGCATGAGCCCGAATTTGGCGGGCGGCCGGAGGTGCGCCCCGGAGGCGCGGGGGGCGATTCGACGGGGGCCAAGGCCCCGGGTGCGAACCGCTGGCCATCGGGGTAGCACCCTTGTCCGGAGGCGACAAGCCGCGCGTTCTTCGCGGCATTCAGCCAGCTGCCTTGCCCTCCCCCGCCGCCGCCGCTACGCCCCGCCGCGATGCGCAGGCTGCTCCCCCTTCTGGCGCTGCTCGCCTGTGCTGCAAGGGTCCTGGCTGCGCCGCTGCCGACCGATTTCGATCTGGGGCCGCCCGACATCGTCTATGCCGGACCGCCGCCGCGCGCCGTCAGGGCGATGCCGCAGCCGCCGCGCTCGGGGGGTAGGAAGCCGCTCGTCGTCATCGACGCGGGACATGGCGGCAAGGACGTCGGCGCGATCGCCACCGATGGCGCCTACGAGAAGGATGTGACGCTCGCCATCGCGCGCGCCGCCGCCGCCGCGCTGACCGCGAGCGGGCGCGTGCGGGTTAAGCTGACGCGCGCCGACGACCGCTTCATTCCGCTCGGCGGACGGGTTGGCATCGCACAGCAACTCCGCGCCGACCTGTTCGTGTCGATCCACGCCGACAGCGCGCCCAATCCCCAGGCGCGCGGCGCGAGCGTCTACACCCTGTCCGACACGGCATCGGATGCGGTGGCGGCGCGGCTGGCGGCGCGCGAGAACCGCGCCGACATCATCGCCGGGGTCAACCTCGGCGTCGACGCGCCCGAGGTCGGCGCGATCCTGATCGACCTGATGAACCGCAATACGCGCAACGTCTCGATCGCCTTCGCCGAGACGCTTCAGGCCGAACTCGCCGACCGCATCGGCTTTCGCGGCGAATTCCACCGCTTCGCGGGCTTTCGCGTGTTGAAGGCGGCCGATGTGCCGTCGGTGCTGCTCGAAACGGGCTATGTCTCGAATGCCGAGGATGCCGCGCTGCTCCAGTCGAAGGCGGGGCAGCGGACCATCGGGCGGGGCATCGCACGCGCCGTCGAGGCGCACCTGCTCGCCCCGCGCTAGGCCGCGCTACAGCGCCCGGATCAGCGTGCGCGCCACCGCGAGCCACGGCGCGTCGGCGACGACGACCTGCCGCGCGCCCGGCGAGATCGGCAGGATCTGCAGCTTGCCCCCATCCGCCGCCGCCAAGCGGCCAAAGACGAAACGGCCCTGCGTGCGCGGCACCAGCACATCGCGGTTGACCGCCTTGCCGAAATCGCCGGGCAGCAGCTTGTCGAGCCACAGCGCGTCGCCGGCGCGATACTCGCCGGCCGCGACCTCGAACGACACGCCGACGGCCTCCCCGGCGGGAGCGGGCGCGAGCAGCGTGGCATCGCGGCGCGGCGCGATCGGGCCTTCGGCCGCATAGACCGCGCTGACCGGCACGTCGACGCGATCGGGCAGCGTCACCAGCGTCGCCGCCTCGACGCCGAGCGCGCGCGCGATGCGGTTGAGCCAGCCCACCGAGACCGTTCGCATGCCCGTTTCGAGCCGGCCGATGGTCTGCGCGGTCGTTGCGGGCACGCACGCCAGCGCGACCTCGTGGAGCGTCATGCCCTTGGCTTTTCGGACTTCGCGGATGCGGGTGATCATGGGCGGTCTCCTCCAAAACCTGTTCGGTTAGGCCTGTCCTACAGACGTGCGTTTATGGCAAGCGGTCGGCAGCCGTAAATGGAGCGATCCGATGCCCGCAGCCCGCCGCAAACCTCAACCGAATCACGTGGATGTCCACGCACCGGACTCGGTCAATCGCCTGATGGAGGTCCGAACCCTCACCCCCGGCGACGCCGTCGATCGTCGTCAAGTTTCTGTTAACCGGGCCGAATCTCCCCTCGCCTGGCTTGTCCGGCGCGGCCTCGTGACGCCGTCGCAGTTCGCGGCCAGCGAGGCCTTGCGCGACGATTTCCACCGCGCCGGACACCTGCCATCGGTCACCATGCGGTGGGATGCCGCACCCGCCGCAAGCGGTGCGCGCGGGGCCCCGCCCGCGCACAACCCCTCGTTGGCGCGGCTCGGCGCGCGTGAACGCTTCGACGCCGCCATCGCCGCCGCCGGCCCTGGGCTGTCCGATATCCTGTGGCGCGTCGTCTGCATGGGCGAGGGGCTGGAAACCGCCGAACGCGCGCTGGCGTGGCCGGCGCGCACGGGCAAGGTGGTGCTGTGCCTCGCGCTCGACCGCGTCGCGGGGTTTTATCGGGTTTGATTGCCTCGTCGTGTCCACCCACTGCGGCACCGGCAGAGCCAGATTGCAGATATCACGCTGATCGCGTCGACCGACGCTTATCTCGACTGGTTTACCGCGCGGTAAGCGATGCGCCAAAACCACAGGTTTGCACCGACTGCATCGCCGGAACGACCTTAGATTGACGGATAACGCAGGCCCGACATAGTCGATGACAATAAACCTCGGGGAGAAAACATCATGATAAGCCTGCGCCTACACGCGGCTGCGCTGCTGTGCGGCACCGCGCTCGCCACTGCTGCCCCGGCGCAGACGCCGGCCCAAACCGCCACGCCGGACGATGCGGCGGCGTCCGCCAGCGGCGAAGGCGACATCATCGTCACCGCCACCAAGCGCAACAGCCGCCTGCAGGATGTGCCGTTCTCGATCAACGCCCAGACCCAACTCGCTATTCAGCGCTCGGGAGCGACGACGCTCGAGGATATCAGCCGCAGCGTTGCCGGCCTGACCATCCAGAACCTCGGGCCGGGCCAGAGCCAGGTCTCGATCCGTGGCGTGTCGGCGGGCCAGATCGTCCGCGACCAGCCGGGGGTCAAGGAGCAGGTCGGCATCTATCTCGACGAAAGCGTCATCTCGCTGTCGCTGTTCACGCCCGATCTCGACCTCTTCGACCTCAACCGCATCGAGACGCTGCGCGGGCCGCAGGGCACGCTGTTCGGCTCGGGGTCGGTCGGCGGCACCATCCGCTACATCACCAACCAGCCGGCGATCGGCAAGACCGAGGGGCTCGTCGAGGGCGACGTCAACTATGTCGACGGCGGCGATGTCGGCGGCAGCCTGAAGGGCGCGGTCAACCTGCCGCTCAGCGACAAGTTCGCGGCGCGCGCAGTCGGTTATTATACCCACTACAGCGGCTTCATCGATGCGGTCGGCCCGGCGGGCGGCAAGAACGTCAACGACGGCGAGCGCTACGGCGGCCGCATCGCGCTGCTGTTCCAGCCGACCGAGGACATCAAGATCACGCCGCGCGTCGTCTATCAGAAGATCGAGACCGGCGGCTTCAATCGTCAGGAGGTGTTCAACCTCTACGGCAACGCTTTCACCACGACGCGCGGGGTGGTCAACTTCAAGGAGCGCCAGCAATATCTGCTGCTGCGCGAGAAGTTCAGCGACGAGACACTGATTGCCGACCTGACTGCCGAAGCCGACCTCGGCGGCGCGACGGTGACATCGGTGTCGACCTACACCGACCGCGACATCCTCGTCAGCCGCGACGCCAGCGCACTGACCGGCAGCGTCTCGGTCGATCTCGGCTTCCCGACGGCGGGCGTGCTGCTGCCGTCGAACCTGCGCGACACGACAAAGGTCAAGTCGTACACGCAGGAACTGCGCATTGCGTCGACCGGCACCGGGCCGTTTCAGTGGGTGATCGGCGGCTTCTACAGCGACACCGATCGCAAATACGATCAGCGCCTGCCGACCCCGGGCTACGACGCCTTTACCGATGCGCGCTTTGGGGCAGGGACATCGGTCGCCGTCGCCAACGGCTTCCCGCTCAATTCGCCGTACAACGCGTCGCTGCCGTACAATATCAAGCAGTATGCGGCTTTCGGCGAGGCGAGCTACAAGTTCTTCGACGCGCTCACCGCGACCGCCGGCTTGCGCTATTACAATTTCAAGGAAAAGCGCCAGTTCAAGTCGGGCGGGCTGTTCTCGAACGGCGACAACAATACTGACCGGACCAAGTCCGACGGCGTCTCGCCGCGCTTCCTGCTGAGCTACAAGGCGTCGGACGCAGTGACGTTCAACGCGCAGGCGTCGAAGGGTTTCCGGCTCGGCGGCGTCAACGATCCGCTCAACATCCCGCTGTGCTCGGGCGGCGCGACCGGCATCGACGCGCGGACCTACGGCAATCGGCCGCGCTACGGCGACGAGACGCTGTGGAATTATGAAGGCGGGGTCAAGGCCAGCGGCGGCGGCTTCACGCTGAATGCCGCGGGTTTCTACACCGACATCAAGAACCTGCAGGTCACTGCCGACGCCGGCAGCTGCTCGTCGCGGGTCGTCTTCAACGTCCCCAAGGCGCATACCGTCGGCGTCGAGGTCGAGCTGTCGGCGCGCCCGGCGCAAGGCCTCGAGCTTGGCCTGTCCGGCAGCTACATCGACTCGAAGTTCGACAGCAGCGTGACGACGACGGGGGGCGTGGTGATCGCGGGCATCCGCGACGGCAACCGCCTGCCGACGGTGCCGCGCTTCCAAATCTCGGGCAATGCGACGTACACGATGCCGCTCGGCGACGCCTCGAACCTCGTCTTCAACGCCAGTGTCCAGCATGTCGGCAGCCGCTACACTCAGCCGAGCGACCAGGAAGGCAACCCGCGCAGCTTCGTCTCGGGCCTTGCCTTCGGCGGTGCGACGGGCACCGGTGTGACGCTGCTCAATCTCAAACTGCCATCCTACCAGCTGGTCAACCTGAACATCGCCTACGAACTTAACGCCGGTTTCAGCCTGACCGCCTATGTCAACAACGTCACCGACGAGAACGCCTTGCTGTCGTTCGACCGCGAACGCGGCGGGCGGGCGCGGCTCGGGTTCACCACCAACACGCCGCGAACCTTCGGCGTAACGGCGCGCAAGCGTTTCTAGACTGGTTGACGCAGTCAACGAATAGCGCGATGGTCTGGGCATGGATCAGGCCATCGCCGCGCTGCGAAGCTTCAATCGTTTCTACACGCGCCACGTCGGCGCGCTCGACGCCAGTTTCCTGTCGAGCGACCTGAGCCTGTCGGAGGCGCGCGTGCTCTACGAGGTCGCCAGCCGGTCACCGGCGGTGGCGAGCGATATCGGCAGCGAACTGACAATGGACGCGGGCTATCTCAGCCGCGTGCTGCGGCGCTTCACGGCCTGCGGCTGGATCGCGCGCGGGCGCGGCGACGACGCGCGACGCCGTCCGATCGCACTGACCGACGCAGGCCGCGCGGCGTTCGACGCCCTCGACGCGCGACAGTATGCGCGCGTCGCCGCCGCGCTGACGCCGCTCGCGCCGGTCGATGCAGCAGCACTGGTGGGTGCGCTGGACACCGTCCGCACGATGCTCGGCGCGCCTCGCGGCGTGGCGACGATTCGCGATTTCCGCGACGGCGACATGGGCGGCGTGGTGGCGCGCCAGGCGGAATATTATGCGCGCGAACACGACTGGTCGGGCGGGATGGAATTGCTGATGCTCGAAGTTTGCGCGCGGTTCCTGCGCGATCACGTGCCCGGGCGCAGCAATTGCTGGATCGCCGAGCGCGGCGGCACGATGGTCGGCTCGGTGTTCGTCGTCGATGCCGGCGACGGGGTCGCGCAGTTGCGCCTGCTGCATGTCGAGCCGGCGGCGCGCGGCCTCGGGCTGGGCCGCGCACTGGTGGGACACTGCGTCGACCTCGCGCGCGCCGCCGGCTACCGCGAGATCATGCTGTGGACGCACAGCGTGCTGGTGCCGGCGCGGCGGCTGTACGAGGCGGCGGGTTTTCGCATCGCCTCGACCGAGATGCACGATGAATTCGGCGTGCCCGTCGAAGGCGAGACCTGGCGGCTGAGCTTCTCGAGCGTTGGCTGAATACGACGCGAGAACCACGCGATGCCGCGACCGGGCGTGGCGCGTCGGCACAGCTGAGCCTTGCCCCGCGCGCCTGCTTCCCTAAAGGTCGCGCGACGCACCGACGACAGGGCCCAGCGCGATGAGCGACGATACGCAGTTCTCCGACCGCGAGGCGTTGCTGTTCCATGCGATGGGCAAGCCCGGCAAGCTCGAGATCGTGCCGACCAAGCCGATGGCGACGCAGCGCGATCTGAGCCTCGCCTACTCCCCCGGCGTCGCGGTGCCGGTGCTGGCGATCGCCGCCGATCCGGAGACCGCCTACGACTATACCGCCAAGGGCAACCTCGTCGCGGTGATCTCGAACGGCACCGCGATTCTGGGCTTGGGCAACCTCGGCGCGCTGGCGTCGAAGCCGGTGATGGAGGGCAAGGCGGTGCTGTTCAAGCGCTTCGCCGACATCGACAGCATCGACATCGAACTGGCGACCGAGGACGTCGACCGGCTGATCGATGCGATCGAGCTGATGGAGCCGAGCTTCGGCGGCATCAACCTCGAGGACATCAAGGCCCCCGAGTGCTTCATCGTCGAGACGACGCTCAAGGAGCGCATGAACATTCCGGTGTTCCACGACGACCAGCACGGCACCGCGATCATCGCCGCCGCCGGGCTGATCAATGCCTGCCACCTGACAGGCCGCGCGATCTCAGAGATAAAGCTGGTGGTCAACGGCGCGGGGGCTTCGGCGATCGCCTGCACCGAGCTGATCAAGGCGCTCGGCGCGACCAACGTCATCATGTGCGATACCAAGGGGGTGATCTTCCAGGGCCGCACGACGGGCATGAACCAGTGGAAATCGGCGCACGCGGCGATCACCGACGACCGCACGCTCGAGGAGGCGGTGCGCGGGGCCGACGTGCTGCTCGGACTGAGCCAGAAGGGCGCGGTGACGCGCGAGATGGTCGCGAGCATGGCCCCGCGACCGATCATCTTCGCGATGGCCAACCCCGACCCCGAGATCACGCCAGAGGAGGTCGCCGCCGTGCGCTCGGATGCGATCGTCGCCACCGGACGCTCGGATTATCCGAACCAAGTCAACAACGTGCTGTGCTTCCCCTATTTGTTCCGGGGCGCGCTCGATGTCCGTGCGACGACGATCAACGAGGCGATGAAGCTGGCGGCGGCGAATGCGCTGGCGGCGCTGGCGCGCGAGCAGGTCCCCGACGAAGTGGCGGCGGCGTACGGCGGGCGCGGGCTGACCTTCGGGCCGAACTACATCATCCCCGCACCCTTCGACCCTCGGCTGATCGAGGCGATCCCGGCGGCGGTCGCGAAGGCGGCGATGGATTCGGGCGTCGCCAAGAAGCCGTTCTTCGACGAGGCGGCGTACCGCCATACGCTGCGCAGCCGCCTCAACCCGACCAACGCGCTGCTGGCGGGGAGTTTCGAGGTCGCAAAGGCGCGGCCCAAGCGCGTTGTCTTCGCGGAGGGCGAGCAGGAGGTCGTGCTGCGCGCCGCCGTCACCTTCCACACCTCAGGCTACGGCACGGCGGTGCTGATCGGGCGCGAGCAGCCGGTGCGCGAGGGCCTCACGGCGCTGGGGGTGGCCAATATCGACGACTACGAAATTCACAACAGCGCGGTCAGCCCGCTCGTCGAGCGGATGACCGAATTCCTGTACAAACGCCTGCAACGGCGCGGCCATGTGCTTCGCGACATCCAGCGGCTGGTCAACCACGAGCGCAACATCTTCGGCGCGTTGATGGTCGAGATGGGCGAGGCCGACGCGATGATCACCGGGATCACGCGCAACTTCGCCGCGACCTTCCGCCAGGTCCGCCAGGTCCTCGACCCCGCCAGCGGTCACACGCCGTTCGGCATCCACATGCACGTCGGTCGTTCCGACACGATCTTCATCGCCGACACCACGGTCACCGAACGCCCGACCGCGACGCAGCTGGCCGACATCGCCGAGGCGACCGTCGCGGTGGCGCGGCGGCTGGGGCAGGACCCGCGCGTCGCGTTCCTCAGCTATTCGAATTTCGGCAATCCTCCCGGCGAGTATCTCGCGGCGCTCCGCGACGCGGTGCGGCTGCTCGACGAGCGGCGCGTCAGCTTCGAGTACGAGGGCGAAATGTCGCCCGACGTCGCGCTCAACCGGCGGATGAAGGCGCTGTATCCGTTCTCGCGCCTGTCGGGGCCCGCGAACGTGCTGATCATGCCCGGGCTGCAGTCGGCGAACATCTCGGCCAAGCTGCTGCGCGAACTGGGCGGCGGCAAGATGATTGGGCCGCTGCTCGTCAACATGTCCAAGTCGGTGCAGATCGCGCCGCAGACGTCGAGTGCGGGCGACCTCGTGACGATGGCGGTGCTGGCGTCGTCGGGCGTGGTGCGGTGAGCACCCCCGACCTCTACTTCATCCACGGCATGTGGAGCACGCCCGCCGTGTGGAGCGGGCTGCGCGCGACTTTTGAGGCCCAAGGCCATGCGACGCACGCGCCCTCGCTGCCGCACCATGACCGCACGCGCGAGCAGTCTCCCGCCCCCGAACTCGCCGCGCTGGGACTGCAGGATTACATCGACTTTCTCGTCGCCGACGTGAGCCGCCTCGCCCGGCCGCCGGTGATCGTCGGGCATTCGCTCGGCAGCTTCCTCGCGCAGGCGGTGGCGGCGCGGACGGCCCCCGCAGGCGTCGTCCTGCTCAGCCCCGCCGCGACCGCCGCGAACAACGTGCCGGCGCTCGACGCGCTGCGCTCGACATGGGGGGTGATGAAGCACTGGGGCTGGTGGCGGCAGCCGACGCTGGTCGACGCCGCGTCGGCGCGCTGGGGCATCTTCAACGGCGTGCCCGATGCGGTCGCCGACGCCGAGATCGCCGCGCTGGTGTGGGATTCGGGGCGCGTGCTGTTCGATCTCGGCCTGCCGTGGGCGGCGCGGAACGGTGCGGCGACGGTCGACTATGCGCGGCTGACGATGCCGGTGCTGATCGTCAGCGGGACGGAGGACCGAATCACCCCGCCGGGCATTGCGCGCGCCACGGCGCGCAGATGGGCGGGGCCGGTCGATTACCACGACCTGCCCGGCGCGGGCCACTGGCTATTCCACGCGGGCGTCGTCGAGCGGGTCGAGGCATGGCTCGGTGCGTGGCTGCGCGCGAATTTTGCCGTTGCGCTCGCGAAACCGCACTGACGGAACGCGCGGAACGCTGCGGTCGCGGTCATCGACCTGTCACGAACCCCGCGCTATCATGCCGCGCATGGAACAGGCCCGTCGCCGCACTCCGGCCCGCGACCCCGTCGTCGACGGCGTCGCCGACACCGAACGTTACTTCAACCGCGAGCTGTCGTGGCTGTCGTTCAATGAGCGCGTCCTCGAGGAAGCGACCAACCGCAGCCACCCTTTGCTAGAACGCCTGCGCTTCCTGTCGATCAGCGGCAACAACCTCGACGAATTCTACATGGTCCGCGTCGCGGGGCTGCGCGGCCAGGTCCATGCCGGGATCGAGACGATCAGCCCCGAGGGCGCGACGCCCGCCGAGCAATTGTCCGCCATCGCGCTGACCGCCGACCGGCTGATGGAGCAGCAGCAGGAGGTTTGGGGCGACCTGCTGACGCTCCTCGCGCGTGCCGATTTTCACGTCCTCTCGCCCGAGCAGTTGTCGCCGGACTGTCGCCAGTGGCTCGAACGCCATTTCCTCGAGCAGATTTTTCCGGTGCTCACCCCGCAGGCGATCGACCCCGCGCACCCGTTCCCGTTCATCCCCAACAAGGGCTTCAGCCTGATCCTCGAACTGCGCCGCTCGTCGGATGAGGAGATTTTGCGCGCGCTGCTGATGCTGCCGTCGATGCTGCCGCGCTTTATCCGCCTGCCCGGCAAGACGGCGCGCTTCATCAGCCTCGAAAACACCATCCGGCTGTTCTTCGGGCGACTGTTTCCCGGCTATGAACTGCTCGGCGACGGGGCGTTCCGCGTCATCCGCGATTCGGACATCGAGATCGAGGAGGAGGCCGAGGACCTCGTCCGCTACTACCAGACGGCGATCAAACGGCGGCGGCGCGGCGAGGTCATCCGCCTCAAGATCGAAGCCGCGACGCCGCCGTCGCTGCGCGGCCTGGTCCGCGATGCGCTCAATGTGCAGGACCGCGACACCACCGTCGTCACCGGCATCCTCGGCATCGCCGACCTGTCGATCCTCGTCGACGAGGATCGTCCCGACCTGAAGTTCGAGCCGTACAGCCCGCGCTTCCCCGAGCGCATCCGCGAGCATGGCGGCGATTGCTTCGCGGCGATCCGCGCCAAGGACCTCGTCGTCCACCACCCGTATGAGAGCTTCGAGGTCGTGCTGGCGTTCCTCAAGCAGGCCGCCGCCGACCCCGACGTCATCGCGATCAAGCAGACGTTGTACCGCGCCGGCAAGAACTCGCCGATCGTCCGCGCGTTGGTCGACGCCGCCGAAGCCGGCAAGTCGGTGACCGCCGTCGTGGAACTCAAGGCGCGCTTCGACGAGGAGCAGAACCTGATGTGGGCCGCCGCGCTCGAGCGCGCCGGGGTGCAGGTCGTCTATGGCTTCGTCGAGTGGAAGACCCACGCAAAGCTGTCGATGGTGGTGCGCCGCGAGGGGGCGAACATCCGCACCTATGTCCATTTCGGCACCGGCAACTACCACCCCGCGACGGCGCGCATTTACACCGACCTGTCGTTCTTCACCGCCGACCCCGCGCTCGCCCGCGACGCCGCGCAGGTGCTCAACTACATCACCGGCTACGTCCAGCCGACCCACCTCGAAAAGCTCGGCATGTCGCCGCTGACGATGCGCGACAAGCTGTACGGGCTGATCGACGGCGAGATCGAGAACGCGCTGGCGGGCCGTCCGGCGGGCATCTGGGCCAAGCTCAACAGCCTCGTCGACACCGGCATCATCGACAAGCTCTACGAGGCCAGCGAAGCCGGGGTGACCATCGAGCTGATCGTGCGCGGCATCTGCTGCCTGCGCCCCGGCGTCGCGGGCCTCAGCGAGAACATCCACGTCCGCTCGGTGATCGGGCGATTCCTCGAACACAGCCGCATCTTCGCCTTCGGCAACGGCTACGCGCTGCCCAACGCCGAAGCGAAGCTCTACATTTCGTCCGCCGACTGGATGCCGCGCAACCTAGACCGCCGCGTCGAGGTGCTGGTGCCGATCGAGAACGAGACCGTCCACGCGCAAATCCTCGACCAGGTCATGCTGGCGAACCTCAAGGACACCGAGCAGAGCTGGGAGTTGACCGGCGATGGCCAGTACAAGCGCCTCGTTCACGCGGGTCCGGCGTTCAACCTGCACCGATACTTCATGACCAACCCCTCGCTGTCGGGGCGCGGCGCGGCGCTCAAGGACCCGCAGACTGTGCCGCGACTGGTGCTCGACGTGGTCGAATGAGACCTCGCGCAACCTTGTCGGCGGGCGGCCGTTGCGTTGGCGATCTTGACTTTCCGCGCCGCTCGCGGCATATCCGTCCAGGCAGGAGAACGACGATGACCATCGAAGGCGTTCGCGACTAATCTTGGACTGCTCGACGCTTCCCGGCACCGCTGCGACGCGCGCGGTCGTCACCTGCATCGCCAACCCGCCGTTCGACTGGCACGCCTTGATTGCGCCTGGTATCGCCGCATTCGGCGTCGTCGTGGCGATCGGCCTTGCGTGGGTCAATATCCGCAACGCGCGGTCGATCGCGCGGCTCAAAGCGACGCTCGACCTCATCGAGAAGGTCGAATCGTCCGAACATTACCGCAAGCGCCACGAGACGTTTCGGTCGATCCGCACCGAAGGCCGGTTCGCGGCGCTGGAAAACCCGGGCGATGCGCAGACCAAGGCGCAGCGCTACGAGGTCGTCGAGTATCTCAATCACTACGAGCTTGTGGCGCTCGGTATCCTCAATCGCGTCCTCGATGAGGGCATGTATCGCAAGTGGATGGCGGGCCCGTTCGTGCGCGATTGGAATGCGGCGGCCGCGTGGATCCAAAGCGAACGCTGGAAGCTCGAGGACAACGGAATGTGGAGCTACCGCGCCGCGACGTTCGGCAATTATCAGACGATGGCGCGGCGATGGTCTTCAAAGGCGACGATGCTCACCCGCGAGACGTCGCCGCCGCCCATCGCTGCGGCACGGGCGCACGATGGATCGCTCGGCCCCGGCGATGAACCACTGCCGCCGACCGGCCCCAACGCAGGGAGCGACGCTTGACCAAAATCGCCTTCATCGGCCTCGGCGTGATGGGTGCGCCGATGGCACGGCACCTCGCGGCGGCCGGACACGACCTGACCGTATTCAACCGTACCGCCGCCAAGGCGCAAGCGTGGGTTGCGACGCATGGCGGGCGCGCGGCGGCGACCCCTGCGGCGGCGGCGGATGGAGCGGCGGTCGTGCTGACCTGCGTCGGCAACGACGACGATCTGCGCGCCGTGACGCTCGGGCCCGACGGATGCTTCGCGACGCTCGGGCGGGGCGCGTTGTACGTCGATCACACCACGGTCTCGGCGACGATCGCGCGCGAACTGGAAGCGGCGGCGGACGCGCGCGGCGCGCTGGCGCTCGACGCGCCGGTATCGGGCGGACAGGCGGGGGCCGAGAACGCCGCGCTGACGATCATGTGCGGCGGCACGGCGCAGGCCTTTGCCGCCGCCGCGCCGGTGTTCGCGGCTTACGCCAAACGCACGGGGCATATGGGCCCGGCTGGCAGCGGCCAGCTGACCAAGATGGTCAACCAGATCGCCATCGCGGGCGTCCTCGAAGGCTTGGCCGAAGCGCTGGCGTTCGCGCGCGCGGCAGGGCTCGACAGCGAAGCGGTGGTCGACGTCATTTCCAAGGGCGCGGCGCAGAGCTGGCAGATGGACAACCGCGCCACGACGATGGCGGCGGGCCAGTTCGATTTCGGCTTCGCGGTCGACTGGATGCGGAAGGACCTGGGGTTGGTGCTGGCCGAGGCGTCGCGGCTTCGGCTGGGGTTGCCGCTGACCGCGCTGGTCGACCAGTTCTATGCCGATGTGCAGGGGCTGGGGGGCGGGCGGCAGGATACGTCGAGCTTGATCCGGCGGTTCGGCGGCTGATCCGGCCGGCCGAGATTTCGCTGTCCTACACCCCCCGATTTCGGTCACACTCTGCGCATGACCCGAATCTTGCTTCTTGCTGCCGCCTTGCTGGCCTGCGCCCCCGCAACCGCGCGCCTGCTCGTCGTCAATGCCAACGGCTACACCCTCGACGCGCAGGACAGGGTCGTGCGCTTCACCGCGATGCTCATCGGCGACGACGGTCGGGTCGCCGCGACCTATGCGACCGGAGCGGCGCTGCCCAAGGCCGCGACGACGCTCGATGCGGGCGGGCGGACGCTGCTGCCGGGGCTAATCGACGCGCACGGACACGTCATGGAACTCGGCCAGCGCGCGCTGGCGGTCGATCTGTCGGACACCGTGTCGCTCGACGCCGCGCTTGCCAAGGTCAAGGCCTATGCCGACGCTAACCCGGCGGCGCGCTGGATCGTTGGCAGCGGCTGGAATCAGGAGCGTTGGGGCACCGGACGATTTCCGACGGCGCTCGAACTCGACCGCGCGGTGCCCAATCGGCCCGCGTGGCTGGTCCGCGTCGACGGGCACGCGGGTTGGGCGAACACGGCGGCGATCCGCCTTGCCTTGGTGACCGCCGCGACCGCCGACCCGTCGGGCGGGCGTATCGAGCGCAGCGCCGACAAGGCCCCGGCGGGCGTCTTCGTCGACAGCGCCAAGGACCTCGTCGAAAAGGTGCTGCCCGACGCGACGCCCGAAGAAGCGATCCGCACGCTCGACAAGGCGCTGGCGATCATGGCGTCGGTCGGGCTGACGCAGGTTGGCGACATGGGCGTCGATGCCGGAACGTGGAAGCTCTATCGCTATTTCGAGCGCGAACACCGGCTGACGGCGCGCATCGACGGTATGGCCGCGGGCATGGACGCGCTGGCGGCGATCGCCCCCGGCGGCCCCGTGCGCTGGTCGGGCGACGAGCGGCTCGCCTTGAACGGCGTCAAGCTCTACGCCGACGGCGCGCTGGGATCGCGCGGCGCATGGCTCAAGGCCGATTACGCCGACGCGCCCGGCAATCGGGGCTTGCGCTTCCATCCCGATGCCGAACTGCGCGCGTCGGTCGCCAGGGCGGCGGCGGGCGGCTTCGACATTTCGGTCCACGCCATCGGCGACGCCGCCAACGCGCAGGTCCTCGACGCTTTCGCGGCACTGCCCGCCGGGTCGTGCGTGAAGCTGCGCTGCCGCGACGAGCACGCGCAGATCGTCGATGTCGCCGACCTGCCGCGCTTCGCCGGCCTCGGCGTCATCGCGTCGATGCAGCCGACGCACGCCACCTCGGACAAGGGCATGGCGGAGGCGCGCCTCGGCGACGCGCGGCTGGCGGGGGCCTATGCCTGGGCGACGCTGCTGAAATCGGGCGCGCGCTTCGCGGGCGGCAGCGATTTCCCGGTCGAACCGCCGAACCCGTTCTTCGGTCTCCACGCCGCCGTGACGCGGCAGGACCGCAGCGGCCAGCCCGCCGAAGGCTGGCGGACGGGCGAGGCGTTGACCTTCGCGCAAGCCTTTGCGGCGTTCACTACCGGTGCCGCATGGGCCAATCGCGCGCCGCACACGGGGACGCTTGCAGCAGGTCAATGGGCCGATTTCATCCTCGTCGACCGCGACCCGTTCGTCACGCCGCCGGGCGATCTGTGGAAAGTCGGCGTCGAGGAGACCTGGGTCGCCGGGCAGCGCGTGTTCAAGCGTTAGCCGCTCACAGCAGGTCGAACTGCGTCTCTAGTACCGCGCGCGCCAACGGCACGGTGATCCCCTGTCCCTCCGCCAGCGCCGCCGCGTCGAGGGCTGTCACGGTTTCGCGGACGCTCGCGAAGCTGCGCTCGATGCGCGTCAGGACATAGGCGGCGACCTCGGGGGCGAGGCGGATGCCGAGGTCGGCGAACTGCTTGGCCAGCACCGCGCAGCGTGTTGGTGACACGCCGATGACCGGTGTTTAGGCTGCAGCGATGCAGGGCATGGTGGAGGCGGTCGGCGCGGGTCGCAAGCACGGGCTGGCAAAGCAATCGCTGCCCGTCATCCGCCTGCTCGAAGGCCTTGGCGTCGAGGGCGACGCGCATTGCGGCGCGCGGGTTAAGCATCGCTCGCGCGCACGCTTCAATCCCGGGCTCGCCAATTTGCGCCAGGTCCATGTCCTGCAGGCCGAGCTGATCGACGAACTGATTGCAGCGGGCTTTGCGCTCGCTCCAATCATGCTGGGCGAGAACGTCACCACGCGCGGTATCGACCTGCTGGCCCTGCCGCGCGGCGCGCGATTGCGGTTGGGCGCGAGCGTGGTCGTCGAGCTCACGGGGCTGCGAAACCCCTGCGTTCAGCTTGACCGGATGATGCCGGGCCTGATGGCGGCGTGCCTCGACCGCGACGCGGCGGGCGGGCTGGTCCGCAAGACCGGGGTGATGGGGATCGTGCTGGTCGGCGGCGAGGTGCGCGCGGGCGATGCGCTGACTGTCGAACTGCCCGAGGGCGAGCGGGTCGCGCTGAAACCCGTTTAAGCCGTCGTTTGCCCCTGTTACCGGAAAGCGTCTTCGCGCAACGAGGGGAGTAAGCTCACAGCAGGTCGAACTGCGTCTCCAGTACCGCACGCGCCAACGGCACGGTGATCCCCCGTCCTTCCGCCAGCGACGCCGCGTCGAGGGCTGTCACGGTCTCGCGGACGCTCGCGAAGCTGCGCTCGATGCGTGTCAGGACATAGGCGGCGACCTCGGGGGCGAGGCGGATGCCGAGGTCGGCGAACT
>CAXTSL010000001.1:47688-73926 GCA_964246975.1 uncultured Sphingomonadaceae bacterium | reverse complement strand
GCGGCATCACGCAGAGCCAGGACAACCAGGAGCTGATCGGCAAGAAGAACGTCACGTCGCTCGCGCTCGAAGTTCCGACCGTCTGCCTGACCGGCGGCGCGAACGGCAACGGCGTCATCGGCGTGTGGTCGACCGCCAGCCTGCCGCAGGCTCGCCTGCTGCGCACCGCGCCGACCTTCGCCAGCCCGGCGCTGCAGGGCGGCAGCTATGTCCAGGTGTCGCGCCTCGGCATGCCGCTGGTCAACGAGGTTGTCATCGGGCTGCCGCAGAAGGACCTGTTCAACGCCGTCAAGCCGACCGCCGATGCGGCGCTGCTCGATTATGTGACGAACCCGACCTTCCCGGCGATTCTCGATGCGCTGTTCCGCGCGCCGGTCAACGCGACGCTCGGCACCAGCTTCGCCAATCTCGCGCCGACGAACTTTCCGCGCCGCGACCTCGTCGCGACGTTCCTGACGGGCTTCGTCGGCGTCAATCAGCTCAAGACCGTGACGCCGTCGGAGATGCTGCGCCTCAACACCGCCGTGCCGCCGACGCCGCGCGCCAACCAGAAGACGCTGGGCGTCGTCGCCGACGATCTCGCGGGCTTCCCCAACGGTCGCCGTCCGGGCGACGATGCCGTCGACATCGTGCTGCGCGTCGCGATGGGCCGCCTGTGCTATCCGATCCCGGTCGGTGGCGTCGCGACCAATCTCGGGCTGTGCGCGCCTGCCGACGCACCGACGGGGCAGGTCGCCTATACCGACGGTGCCCCCAGCAACGCCGCCAACATTCAGAACGTCTTCCCGTATCTGAACCCGCCGCTGCGTGGCGCGCCGCGTCCGCAGACCCAGCCGTAAGGATGACCGCCATGACAAGAACGATCAGGAATGTCGCGGCGGTCGTGTTGTTCGCCGCAGGCCTCGCGGCCTGCGGCGGCAACGACAGCAGCGCCCCGCCGGTGCCGCCCGTCGTCGTCGTGCCCCCCGCGCCGCGACTGGAGGACCAGTTCGGGGCCAACTTCGGCACCGCCTATCGCAAGAGCGCCGATACCGACGCGACCGATCCGGTCGCCGGGGACATCGTCCCGCTCAGCCTGACCACCGAGGCGGTGACGATCTAGCGCGCGGCTAGCGCGCGCCGGGCGCGGGCGCGGCCTCGAAGCCGAACGTCAGGCTTGAGAAAGTCGTGTCGAAGTCGGCGACGGGGTTGCCCGTCAAGGCGCGCGTCCAGACGACGTTGAGTTGCCACTTGCCGCGCCGCGGAATATCGAACGCGGCGCGGCCGGTCGCATCGGTCAGGCGGATGGCGAGCGGCTTCATGTCGAAGTCGAGATTGTTGAGCTTGACCGTCGCACCGGCAAGCGGTTTGCCGTCATAAAGCACCTGTACCGGCAGCATCTCGCCCGGTCGCAGGGCATAGGGGTTGGTTTGCGGAACGATCTCCAGTGTCAGGCCGAGCGGGTGCGTGACGGGGTCTTGCCCCGCCACCGTGTCGCCGACCTGCACCAGCGCCTTGGCGCGACGGCTGTAGATTTCGCGGCCGTCGCTGTCCTTAAGCCCGAGCCGGGCGCGCCGCTCGAGCGCGGGTGTCAGTCCCTCGGTCGTCAGATAGTCGTTGAAGCGGATCGACGGCAGTACGCTTGTGGCGTGGTTCGATTCGAGGACGAGGATGTGCGTGCCCGGAGTCGTGAAGATCAGGTTCGCGTCTTCGCCGCCGCTGGCCAGGTGGAGCGCGGTGCGCCGGTCGATGATCCCGGCAGCGCTGACGTCATCGAAGCGCAGCACGCGCTTGACGTCCGCACCCCAGCGTTGGCGCGCCGCGCCGTGGCCGACGAGGATGGTTACCGGCACCGACGCCCCCGCGACGGTGACGAACGGGGCCGGCTGGATCCAGAAATCATGCGCCGCGAGCGGCGTCGCGGCGAGTCCGGCGAGCAGGGCGATCAGCCATCGCATCATGTCGGTGTTCCTCCATCGGGCGGCGTTGCCCCGGCGTTTCGGCGTTTATACGCATCGCTGGCCATTTCGGCTCTCGCACTTTTCACGCCGACCGGCGTCGCCGCGCACATGGGCACGGGTCTGGCGGGCGGCTTTGCCTCGGGCTTCGTGCATCCGCTCGGCGGTTTCGACCATTTGTTGGCGATGGTCTCGGTCGGGCTGTGGGGTGCGTTTCTCGGGCGGCCGCTGATCGTCGTGCTGCCCGTCGTGTTTCCCGCCGTCATGGCGATCGGCGGGGCGCTCGGCATCGCAGGCGTGCCGCTGCCGCCGGTCGAACTCGGCATCGCGCTGTCGGTGCTGGTGCTCGGCGCGCTGATCGCGGCGGCGGTGCGCGCGCCGGTGTGGCTGGCGTGCCTGATCGTCGCGGTGTTCGCGGTGTTCCACGGCTATGCGCACGGCCGCGAACTGCCGTCGGCGGCGGACCCGCTCGGCTACAGCGTCGGGTTCATGCTGTGCACCGGGCTGCTCCACGTCGCGGGCATCGGCATCGGCCTGCTCAACGCGCGACCCGGGGGCATCGTCGCGACGCGCGCGCTCGGCGGGATGATCGCGCTTGCCGGCGTCTGGTTCCTGTCGAAGGCGACAGGTCTGTGAGGGGCGGTGCGCTGCCCCCCGCGCTGCTGTGCGCGGCGCTGGCGTTCGCGCTCGCTTTCGCGCCGCGCCGTGCCGTACTGCCCGCGCTGGCGCTGCTCGTCTTCGTCGCGGGGATTGCCAGCGCGCTGCCGTTCGACAAGGCGTTCGTCGAGCCCGTCTTCGCGGCATGCTGGCTCAGCGTCATCGTCACGGCGGCGGCGGTCCACCTGCCCCGCCGCGTCGGTTTCCGCCTCGTCCTCGTCCTCGCGATCAATGCCGGGCTATGGGCGGGCGCGGTCGTCGCGGTGGCTGGAATGCCGCTCGATCTGATCCGCGCGCTGCCCGTCGCACTGCTCGCGCTGCCCGCCGCCGCGCTGGCGCGCGGCCGATGGGGCATCGCCGTCAAGATCGTGTCGAGCTGGCTGGTCGCGGTCGCCATCCTCGCCGCGACATTGCCCATCGTGCCGACGCCGGGCTATGCTCAGGACCACATGGGATGACGGAACCCGCGATGATCAGGCTGGCCGCGCTGTCGCTGTTCTTGCTCGCCGCGCCCGGGCGCGCGGCGGTGTTCGAGGTCGATGCCGACGGCGGTGTCGAACGCCTCGACGCGCCCCCGGCGGCCGCCGCAGCCGCCGTGCCGCCGCGTGCGCGACCGGTCAGCGCCTCCGCCGCCACCCGCGCCCGTGCCTTTCGCCCCGAAGTCGAGCGCGCAGGTGCGCGCTATGACCTCAGCCCGGCGCTGATCGATGCGATCGCGCACGTCGAATCGCGCTACGATCCGCGCGCCGTGTCGCGCACCAACGCCAGCGGCATCATGCAGCTGATGCCGGGGACGGCGCGCGCTCTCGGCGTCGATGCGCGCGATGCGAGCGCCAATATCCGTGGCGGCACGGCGTATTTGCGCCAGCTGCTCGACCGTTTCGACGGCGATGTCGTACGCGCCGTCGCGGCGTATAATGCCGGTCCCGGCGCGGTGGCGCGCGCGCGCGGCGTCCCGCGCTACCCTGAGACCGTAGCTTATGTCGCCGCGGTCATGGACCATCTCGCCGCGGCGGCGCAGTGACGGACGGCAAAGACATGAAGGGTGACATCTTGATCAAGCGCGCCGCGACGATGCTGGCCCTGCTCGCCGCCCACCCGGCGCTGGCGCAGGCGGTGACGCTCGACCCGGCGGGGTCGGGCGCGATCACCGGCGCGCTCGGCTGGATCCAGGGGACATTGCTCGGCAGCGTCGCGACGGCGGTCGCGGTCATCGCCGTCGCCAGCGTCGGGCTGCTGATGCTGACGGGCCGGATGAACTGGCGCTTCGGCGCGACCGTCGTGCTCGGCCTGTTCATCCTGTTCGGTGCGAGCGCTATCGTCGGCGGCATCCGCACCGTCGCGACGCAGCAGTGAGCGACCCCGTCGCCCTCGTCCGCGAGCCGGTGTTCACCGCGCTGACGCGTCCGCAGATGTTCGCGGGCGTCACCTATACCTTCTTCATCGTCAACGCGCTGGTGACGATGGAGCTTTTCCTGCTGACCAAGTCGTTCTGGGTGCTGCCGCTGGCCTTGCTGCTGCACGGTGCGGGGACGGTCGCGTGCCTGCGCGAGCCGCGCATCTTCGACCTGTGGCTGTTGCGCGCGCGCCGGGCGCAGCGGACGCGCGGCTTCGCGCTGTGGCGCTGCAACTCGTACCGGCCCTGAGCATGGCGTCGGCCGCCCCCCTCGAAGCGCTGGCGGCGCGCGAGAACCGCGTCGGCGACCGACTGCCGTGGTCGCACCATGTCGACGATTTCACCGTGGCGACGCGCGACGGCATGCTGATGCAGTTCGTGGCAGTCGCCGGGCTGCCGTTCGAAACCGTCGACACCGACGACCTCAACTACCGCCACGCCATCCGCGAGACGATGCTGCGCGGCATCGCCAGCCCGCATTTCGCGATCTACCACCATATCCTCCGGCGGCCCGTCGCCG
Organism: uncultured Sphingomonadaceae bacterium; assembly: GCA_964246975.1. Lineage (GTDB taxonomy): Bacteria > Pseudomonadota > Alphaproteobacteria > Sphingomonadales > Sphingomonadaceae > Glacieibacterium. Next base: position 69,416 of record CAXTSL010000001.1, on the reverse strand, counting down.
CCGTGCTGCCGGGCACCGCCGACGACCCGTTCTGCGCCGAGATCGACGCGGCGTGGCGGGCGCGGCTGGCGGCCAAGCAGATGTTCGTCAACGAGCTGTTCCTGACCGTCGTGCGGCGGCCGCTGCAGGGCCGCACCGGTATCCTCGACAATGTCGCCGAGCTGTTTCGCGGGCGCGGCCCCGGCGACGACCGCGCGGGCCTGCGCGACCTCCACACCGCCGTCGATGCGATGCTGCGCAGTCTCGCGCCTTACGGTGCGCGGCGTCTCGGCTGCTATGCGACGCGCGCCGGCCAGTGTTCGGAGCCGCTCGAATTCCTGTCGTTCCTGCTCAACGGCGAACTCCGCCCGGTGCTGCTGCCGCGCGCTGACCTCGGCCATGCGCTGGCGCAGACGCGCGTCAGCTTCGGGGTCGACACCATCGACCTCAAGGGACCGACCGCCGCGAGCCGGCGTTATGCCGCGATGATCGGCGTCAAGGATTACCCGCCCGCGACCGCACCGGGGCTGCTCGACAACCTGCTCCGTCTGCCGCACGAGATGGTGGTGACGCAAAGCTTCGGCTTCGTCGACCGCAGCGCGGCGCTGGGGCGGATGAACCTCGCGCTGCGCCGCATGCGCGCCAGCGACGACGACGCGCTGTCGCTGCGCGGCGACCTCGCGGCTGCCAAGGACAATGTCGCCGCCGGGCGCGCCGGGTTCGGCGAGCATCACCTCAGTGTCCAGATTCGCGTGGCCGCGCTGGCGCAACTCGACGCCGCCGCCGCCGACGTGCTGGCGAGCTTCACCGACCTCGGCCTCATCGCGGTGCGCGAGGATGTCGCCGCCGAGCCGGTGTTCTGGGCGCAGTTTCCGGGCAATTTCAAGGATATCGCCCGGCGCTCGCTGATCTCGACGGGCAATTTCGCGGCGTTCGCGTCGCTCCACAACTTCCCCGTCGGCCAAGCGAGCGGCAACCACTGGGGCGACGCGATCACCGTGCTGGAGACCACCAGCGGCACGCCGTATCATTTCAACTTCCACACCGGCGACCTCGGCAATTTCACCGTCATCGGCCCGTCGGGGACGGGCAAGACCGTGGTGATGACCTTCCTGCTCGCACAGGCGTCGAAGCTGCACCCGCGCACCGTCTATTTCGACAAGGATCGCGGTGCCGAGATCTTCGTCCGCGCCACCGGCGGCACCTACAGCGTGCTGCGCCCCGGCCACCCGACGGGGTTCAACCCGCTGGCGCTGCCCGATTCGCCGGGCAACCGGCGCTTTCTCGTCGAATGGGTCGAGCGGCTGCTCGGCGGCCACCTCGACGCCGCCGAACGCGAACTCGTCGCCGCCGCGGTCGATGCCAATTTCGACCAGCCGCCCGCTTTCCGCCGCCTGCGCTATTTCCGCGAGCTGCTGCAGGGCACTAACCGCCCGGCGGCAGGCGACCTGTCGCATCGCCTCGGCGCGTGGCTCGGCGCGGGCGAGCGAGCGTGGCTGTTCGACAACGAGACCGATGCGCTCGACATCGACGCCGCGTCGATCGGTTTCGACATGACGCAAATCCTCGACGACGCCGTCAGCCGGACGCCGGCGATGATGTATCTGTTCCACCGCGTCGAGGAGCGCCTCGACGGCACCCCGACGATCATCGTCGTCGACGAGGGCTGGAAGGCGCTCGACGACGAGGTCTTCGTGGCGCGCATCCGCGACTGGGAGAAGACCATCCGCAAGCGCGGCGGCATCGTCGGCTTTGCGACGCAGAATGCCCGCGACGCGCTCGATTCGAAGGTCGGCCCGGCGATCATCGAGCAGGCGGCGACGCAGATCTTCATGCCCAACCCCAAGGCGCAGGCCGTCGACTATCAGGGCGGCTTCGGCCTCAGCGAGCATGAGTTCGACCTGATCCGGACGTTGCCCGACACGTCGCGCTGCTTCCTCGTCAAGCACGGCAACGACAGCGTCATCGCGCGCCTCGACCTGTCGGGGCTCGACCGTATCCTGACCGTGCTGTCGGGGCGGGAGAGCAGTGTCCGCCGCCTCGATACACTGCGCGCGCGGCTCGGCGACGACCCCGCCGACTGGCTCGAACCCTTGCTCGCGGGCGCGGCATGATCGGCACCTGCCCCGCGACCATCGACCCGCAGGCGCTGGCGCGCGACGTGCTGGCAAGCGCCGACTGCCTGATCGCCGGGCAGGTCCAGCAGGGCTATGCGAGCCTGCTCGCGCCCGGCGGGACGTTCACGACGGCGCTGACGACGCTGCTGGTCATCTACGTCGCGGTGTTCGGCTATCGGCTGATGCTCGGGCTGTCGTCGCTGACGCTGGCCGAGGTCGTGCCGCATTTCGTCAAGATCGGCATCGTCGTCGCGCTGGCGACGAGCTGGCCGAGCTATCAGACGCTCGTCTTCGACACGCTGTTCCACGGCCCCGAGCAGCTGGCGGGGGTCATCGTCCGCCAGGCGGCGGGCGGCGCGACGACGGGCGGCGACGTGCTCGGCGCGCTGCAGGAGGTCTTCACACGGCTGACCGACGCGGCGGGCGATGCATGGGACCAGACGCCCGTGCCGACGGCGACGCCCGCCGCGCCGACGACGGCGGTTCCCGTCGTGCCCGGAACGCCGCCAGCGCCGCCGCCGCCCGCAACCGTCCGGCTGCCCCAGCTCGGCGCGCCGCAGTTCGTTGCGGCGATGCTGTGGCTGAGCGCGCTGGTGCTGATCGCGGCGAGCGTCGGCGTGCTGCTCGTCGTCCGCATCGTGCTGGCGCTGCTGCTGCTGCTCGGACCCGTCTTCGTCGCCTTCGCGCTGTTCCGCGGCACGCGCGGGCTCGCCGAGGGCTGGCTGCGCGTCACCGTCAAGTTCGCGCTGGTGCCGCTGTTCGCGCTGCCGCTGATCGCCGTCGCGGTCGCCGTGCTCGCGCCGCTCGCCGCAAGCCTCGACGATGCGCCTGTCGACAGCGCGCGCAACAGCCCGGCGCTGCTCGTCCTCCTCGTCGTCGCGGTGTTCGCCGCGGTGATAACGCAGGCGGCGCGGCTCGGCGGCGGCATCGCGGGGAGCATCCGCCTGCCACGCCGCCCGGCCGCCGCGCCGCCCGTCGGCGCGACCGTCGGCGGCACCGCGCGCGCCCCCGCCGTGCCTTTGTCACCGACCGCGACCAGTCGCGCCGAGACCATCGTGCGCGCCATCGACGGCGGCAATCGGCGCATCGAAGTCGGCGGCGGCGCGGGCGGCAGTCCCGCCATCGCCGCGACGCGCGCCATCGCCGGGTCGGCGCTCGCGGCACCGGCGGCATTCGACACCGGCGGTCGGCTCGGCCAGGGCTATCGCCGCCTCGCCGTCGCCGGGTCCGCGACGCCCGCCCTGTCGCGGCCGAGGAGCTGACGCGTGGACCAGTCCCCCATCGCCCCCGCCGCCGAGCGCGCCGCCTATTACGCCGATGCGGCGACGTGGAGTGAAGACATCAACGGCGCGCTGCGCGCCTCGCGCCGTCGGGCGTGGTGGGTGGCGGGTGCGGCGGCGTTCGTCGCGGTGCTCGAGGCGCTGGCGCTGGCGCTGCTGATGCCGCTCAAGACCGTGGTGCCCTATACGATCACTGTCGATCGCCAGACGGGTGCGGCGCAACTGGCGCGCGGCGTCCAGCTCGGGCCGCTCGGCCAGAACGATGCGCTGCTCCAGTCGGTACTGGCGCAATATGTCATCGCGCGCGAGACGCTCGACGCGACCGATCTTGCCGCCAACTACCGCAAGGTCGGGCTGTGGTCGGCGGGGACGGCGCGCAGCGACTATCTGCGCGCCATGGACCGCCGCAACCCCGCCAGCGCGCTGAACGGCGCGACCGCCGCGACGCTGATCCAGACGGTCGTCAAGCAGGTCACGGTGATGAGCCCGACGAGCGCGCTGGTGCGCTTCTCGACCGAACGCAGCGAGGGCGGCGGCGCGGCGACGCGCACCGACTGGGCGGCGGTGATGCAGTTCGCCTTTACCGGCGGCCCGCTGAGCCTCGAGGACAGGTTGATCAATCCGCTCGGCTTCCAGGTCACGCACTATCGCCGCGACGCCGAGGCCGCGCCCGGCGTCGTCCTGCCCGCCGCTGCGCCGACGGTGTTCGCCGCGCCGGTGGTCGTCGTGCCGCCGCCGACTGCTGGCCCACCCGCCGCGACGGTGACGACCACCGTCACCACGACCCCCAGCGCCGTCATTCCGGAGCCGCGTCGATGAACCGCCTGTCCGCGTTCCTGCTCGCGCTCGCCGTCGCCGCGCCCCTGGCGGCGGTGCAGGTGCCCGCCCCCGGACCCGTCGATCCGCGCATCCGCACCGTCGTCTACAACCCGCGCGAGGTCGTCACCATCGTCGGCCAGCTCGGCTATCAGATGGTCGTGTCGTTCGGCACCGGCGAGCGCATCGAAAACATCTCGGTCGGCGATTCGCTCGGCTGGCAGGTGACGCCCAACAAAAAGGCCGACCTGCTGTTCCTCAAGCCCATCGACCGGCTGCCGAGCACCAACATGACCGTCGTCACCAACCTGCGGCGCTATAACTTCGAGCTGATCGCCGCACCGGCCACCAAGCGCCGCGCACAGACCTACGATGTCCGCTTCCTCTATCCCAACGAGGAACTCGCCGCCGCCACCGTCGCCGTGCCCGAGGCCCCCGTCGCCGACGGCATGCCGCCCGACAGCTGGAACTTCGCCTACAGCTACCAGGGGTCGAAGGTCACGGTGCCCGCGCGCGTCTTCGACGACGGGCGCTTCACCTATTTTCAGTGGCTCGCCAGCGTCGACACGCCCGCCGTGTTCGCGGTCCAGCCCGACGGCAAGGAGGCGCTCGTCAACCACACGACGCGCGGCCGCTACCTCGTCGTCGAGCAGGTCGCGGCGCAGTTCGTGCTGCGCAGCGGCAGCGAGGTGACGCAGGTCTTCAACGACGCGCTGCGCCCGCCCGAACCCGGCGCCGCCGCGCCGCGCGCCCGCGACGACAAGGCCGCGAAAAAGGCACGGCCGCGCCAGCGCGCGTGGTTCGGCTCGCCCAACGGGTCGTCATGAGCAGTACCCCGCTATCCGAAGGCCTCGCCGCCGCCGATGCGCGCGCCATGCCTGCGGTGGCGCGCGCGCCGTCGCGCCTGGTGCTGCCGCTCGGGATTGCGGCGGTGGTGCTGCTCGGGGCGGGCACTTTCGCGGCGCTGTATCGGCCCAATGCCGTGCCGGCGACGGGCGACGCGCTGGCGGTCTCGACGCGTCCGCCGACGACGAGCGCCGACCTGCCGCCGCCGCCCGTGCTCGCCACCCCCGCGCCGCCGCCCGCTGCCGTCGTGCCCGCCTACGTCGCCCCCGCACCTCAGCCGGTCGCGGTGCCGGTCGTTGCGCCCACCGCACCGCCGCCCGCGCCGCGCGCGGTGACGCCGGCGCTGACGGTCGATCTCAGCGCGCCCGAGAAGCCCGATGCCGCGCCTGCAGCCGGTGCCGCCGCTGCGGCACCCCAGACCGGCGGCGGCCCGCGCCAGTCGGCGAACGAATCCTTTCTCGACCGCGTCACGCGCGCGCGTCCCGACACCGTCGGCATCGACCGCATGTCGTCGACCGACCTCGTCGTGCCGCAGGGCACGATCATCACCGGGGTGCTGGAGACCGCGATCAACTCCGACCTGCCCGGCCTCGTCCGCGCCGTCGTCAGCCGCGACGTGCGCGGCTTCGACGGGACGAAAATCCTCATCCCGCGCGGCAGTCGCCTGATCGGCCAGTATTCGAGCGGTGTCGCGCTCGGGCAGAGCCGCGCCTTCGTCATCTGGACGCGCATGCTCAGGAACGACGGCGTCTCGGTGCAGCTCGGGTCGGCGGCGACCGATCCGCTCGGCACGGCGGGGCTCGGCGGCAAGGTCAACAGCCATTTCTTGCGCCGCTTCGGCGCGGCGGCGCTGCTCTCGGTGATTACTTCGGGCCTCGACTATCTCGTCGCCACCGCGCGGTCGGGCGGTTCGGTGACCATCGGGTCGCCCGCGCAGGCGACGCAACTGGCGACGGTGGCGCTGCAGCGCGACATCGACATCCCGCCGACGATCAAGGTCGCGCAGGGCACTCCGGTACGCGTCTTCGTCGCCAAGGACCTCGACTTCGCCGTCGAGACCGGAGCCAGGCGATGAGCGTCGTCGAACTCGGCGGCGACGGCGTCTATCTGCGCTCGTTCCTCAAGCCCCTCGAGCCGTGGCTGACACGCCCCGGGGTCAGCGAGATCCTTGTCAATCGCCCGCATGAAATCTGGGTCGAGACCAACGGGCAGGCGCAGATGGAGCGTGTCGAGGTCCCCGATCTCGGCCCGACCGCGCTGCAACGCCTCGCCGCGCAGGTGGCGCGCGCCAACCATCAGGGCGTCAGCCGCGCGCACCCCTTGCTTTCGGGGCTGCTGCCCGGCGGCGAGCGCATCCAGATCATCGCGCCGCCCGCGACGCGCGCGCACCTTGCGATCGCAATTCGGCGGCATGTCCCCGTCGACCTCGACCTCGCCGACTATGCCGCCGCCGGGGCGTTCGCGGGCGTCCGCCGCGACCGTGGCGACGACGACCGGGCGTTGCGCGAACAACTCGCGGCGGGCGACGTGCTGGGGTTCTTCGGCGCGGCGGTGGCGGCGCGCAAGACCATCCTTGTGTCGGGCGGCACGTCGAGCGGCAAGACCACGTTTCTCAACGCGCTGCTCAAGCGGATCGCCCCGCACGAGCGCGTCATCACCATCGAGGACACCCCCGAGGTTTCGCTCGACCGGCCCAACGCGCTCGGCCTCGTCGCGGTGCGCGGCACCACCGGCGAGGCCGACGTGACGCCCGAGGACCTGCTCCAGGCGGCGCTCAGGATGCGCCCCGACCGGCTGCTGCTCGGCGAGATGCGCGGGGCCGAGGCGTTCAGCTTCCTGCGCGCGGTCAACACCGGGCATCCGGGGTCGATCTCGACGATCCACGCCAACAGCTGCGCGGGCGCGATCGAGCAGGTCGCGCTGCTCGCACTGCAGGCGCGCGTCAATCTCGGGCGCGCCGAGATCGTCGCCTATGCACGTTCGGTCATCGACATCGTCGTCCAGCTGCGCCGCGACGCGTCGGGCCACCGTGTCGTCGACGAGATCGAGTTTCCGGCGCGCGCCGCGTAACCGGCGCGCCTCAGTCGCGGTCGAAGGGGTTCTTGCCGCCCCGGAAGGTCAGGCGGATCGGCACGCCCTCGAACCCCAGTTCGTCGCGCAGGCCGTTGACCAAATACCGCCGATAGCTTTCAGGCAGCTCGTCGGTGCGGTTGCCGAAGACCACGAAGGTCGGCGGGCGGCTGGTGACCTGGGTGACGTAGCGCAGCTTAATACGGCGGCCGCTCGGCGCGGGCGGCGGGTTGCGGTCGAGCGCGGCTTCGAACCAGCGGTTGAGCGCCGCCGTGCTGACCCGGCGGCTCCACGCGTCGCGCGCCTCGAAGGCGACCTTCATCAGTACGTCGAGGCCGCGCCCCGTCGCCCCCGAGACGGTCAGGAGCGGCACGCCCTTGATCTGCGCCAGCCCCTCGTCGAGCGCCTTGCGGACGCCCTGGAACAGGCTGCTGCCGTTTTCCGCGACATCCCATTTGTTGAGCGCCACGATCAGCCCCCGCCCCTCGCTCAGCACGAGATCGGCGATACGCAGGTCCTGCGCCTCGAGACCGAGCGTCGCATCGAGGAGCAGCACGACGACCTCGGCGAAGTCGACGGCGTATTTGGTGTCGGCGGCCGACATCTTCTCGAGCTTGTCGACGACCTTAGCGCGCTTCCTGAGGCCCGCCGTGTCGATCAGTCGGACCGCCCGCCCTTCCCATGCCCAGGGAATCGCGATCGAATCGCGCGTGATCCCCGCCTCGGGGCCGACGACGAGGCGGTCCTGCCCGAGCAGCTTGTTGATCAGCGTCGACTTGCCCGCGTTGGGACGCCCGACGATGGCGAACTTGAGCGGCTCGGCATAGCGGCGCGCGGCGGCGGCTTCGGAACTGTCGTCGGGCTCCTCCTCGGGAAGCACGTTCGCCGCGACGATCGGGTCGAGGACGGGCATCAGCGCCTCGTATAGATCGGCCATGCCTTCGCCGTGCTCGGCCGAAATCTGCACCGGCGCGCCGAAGCCGAGCGCATAGCTTTCGGCGACGCCGCCCTCCCCCGCGCGCCCCTCGGCCTTGTTGGCGACGAGAATGACCGTCATGTCGTGACTGCGCAGCCACTGCGCGAAATGCCGGTCGAGCGGCGTCACCCCGGCGCGCGCGTCGAAGATCAGCAGCGCGACATCGGCCTCGCCGAGCGCCGCGTCGGTTTGCGCACGCATCCGCCCCGCGAGGCTGGCGGCATCGGCATCCTCGAACCCGGCGGTGTCGACGATGGTGAAGTCGAGATCGTGCAGGCTCGCCGCCCCCTCGCGCCGGTCGCGGGTGACGCCGGGCGTATCGTCGACGAGCGCCAGCTTGCGCCCGACAAGGCGGTTGAACAGGGTCGATTTGCCGACATTGGGACGGCCGACGATGACGACGACGGGTTTGACGGGGGAGGACATGGCGCGCGCTGTAGGGGATTTAGGCGCGCGCGTCGAACCTGGCTTCTGCTCCCTCCCCTCCCGGTGAGCGCTTGCGAACCGAGAGAGGGGAGGGGAAGAAGCCTACCGATACGCCGTCAGCTTGCCGTCGTCGGTCAGCAGATACACCGTCTTGCCCGCGACGATCGGCGGCAAATACGCAGGTGCCGACAGCTTGACCGACGACAGCGTCTTGCCGGTGTACGGCGAGACGGTGACCAGCAGCCGGTTCGAACCGCTGAGCAACAGCCGGTCCGATGCCAGCACCGGGCCCGACCATTCGATCGCGCCGGTCTTCTTCTTGACGTTGCCATAGCGCGCGAGGCGGTGGACCCATTTGATCTTGCCGTCGCCGCGCGTCACGCAGACGACCTCGCCGTCGAGGGTCACTGCATAGACGAAGTCGCCCGCCACCCACGGCGTCTCGACGCCCGCGAAATTGCGCTCCCAGACACGTTGCCCGGTCGACAGCTCGATCGCCGCCATGCGCCCGCCGTGGCCGATGGCGAAGACGCGGCCGTTGTCGATGACCGGCGACGCGTCGATGTCGGTCAGCGCGTTGAGCGCCGTCGTGCGGCCGGTGCGCGACAGCGCGTCGGTCCACACCGTCCGGCCGTTCTCGGCGCGCAAGGCGTTGAGTTCGCCGCTCGAATAGCCGACGACGAGCGTATCGTTGGCGAACGCCGGCGCGCCGCCGCCGAGCAGCCCGGCGACCTCGACGGTCCCCGCGACGTTCCACACCGTCGTGCCCTTGGCGGCGTCGAGCGCGTACAGCTGGTTGTCCTGCGTCAGTGCATAGATGCGCCCGCCCGCCACCGTCGGCGCGCCGCGGAACGGCACCCCGAGCGCGACGCGCCAGACTTGCGCGCCCGTCGCCGCATCGAACGCCGCGACGACGCCGTAGCCGCTCGTCGCGTAGACCCGTCCCTCGCCCGCGCTGACGCCGCCGCCGAACCCGGCGCGCTTGTCCTCGCCCTTGACGACGATCGCGGCGGCCCACGCCTCGCGGCCCGTCGCGGCGTCGAACGCGCGCACCGTCGCCTCGGTGTCCATCGTGTAGACCTTGCCGCCGAGCACCACCGGCGCGGCGTTCAACCGGCGCGTGCCGTCGCTGCCGCGCCCGATCTTGACGCTCCACGCCGGCGCGACGGTATCGGGCAGCGCGACGTGCGCGACCGCCTTCGACGGCGAGCCGCCGGGCTGCGGCCAGTCGGCGTTGACCGTCGGCGGCGGCAGGCGGACTTCGACGCTGGCGAGTTCGGGTTCGGCCTCGACGCGCGTCTCGAAATCGAGGACGGGGACGCGCTCGCCGACCGTCGGGGTCTTCGCCACCTTGCCCTTGAAGATGCTGCAGCCGCTGACGGCGATGAGCAGCGCGAGCGGCGCGGCGAGGGTGCGGATGGCGTGCTTCACTTGGCGGTCTCCGCCGCCGACTTGAGCGGCCCGGTGACGACGCCCAGCGACCCGGCAAGCTGCTGCGCGCGCCCGCGCAGCGTCGGCGGCAGCGACGTGTCGCGCGCGATCCCCGCCAGCAGCGCGCCCGCGAGCTGCGGCTGGCCGAGCTTGAGCTGCGCGATGGCGGTCATTTCGCCCGCGACGCCGAACCACGGATTGCCGGGGACGCTGAGCGTCTTGAGGCGCGCGATCACGGTCGCCGGCGGCAGCGCGTCGTAGTCGAGGCGCACCGCCTTGACGAGCGCGAGGTCGCGAAACGGCTGCGGCTGCGCGGCGTCGTCGGCGATCGCGGTATAGAGCCTGACGGCCTTGGCGGTATCGCCCGCCTGCACGGCATTGGCGGCGAGCGTCAGCCTGGCGAGTGTCGCGTAGCCCGCGTTGCCGCCGCCTGCGAGGCCGTTCAGGATCGGCGTCGCCTCGGGCGTGTTGCCGGTTTCGAGCTTGGTCAGCGCGCGGCTGAAGTCCTCGCCCGCGACGCCGTCGCGGCGGACTTTCTCGCCCTGCCACCACAATAGTCCGGCCAGCCCCGCCAGTCCGAGCACGACGACGGCGATCAGCCAGCGCCCCCACGACTTCCAGAAGTCCTTGAGCTGGTCGCGGCGATAGCCCTCGTCGACCTCGCGGATGAAGGCGTCGTCCGTCTCGCCGATCTGGGCCAAGTCTGCTGCTCCGGGAATTTGCGCGCGTGAGCCTTAGCGGGGCGCGCGCGTCCACGCAAAACATATGGCGACGCCGATTAACCCCCCGCAACGGGCGCGGCGACACCGTAGAGTTCCGCCGCCGCCGGGAAGCTGCGGTCACGCACGGCGCTCGCATAGTCCGCCGCCGCCCTGTCGATACGCTCCGCGAGGTCGTCGAAGCGGCGGACGAAGCGTGCGGTGCGTTCGAACATGCCGAGCATGTCGTCGATGACCAGCACCTGCCCGTCGCAGGCGGGCGATGCGCCGATGCCGATCGTCGGGCAGGCGACGGCCTCGGTGATGGCGCGCGCCAGCGGCTCGACGACGCCCTCGACGACGATCAGGAACGCCCCGGCCTCGGCGATGGCGGTGGCGTCGCCGACGATCTTGGCGAACTCGCCCTCCGACTTGCCGCGCGCGCCATAGCCGCCGAGCACGTTGATCGCCTGCGGCGTCAACCCGACATGGCCGACGACGGGGATGCCGCGCGCGACGAGGAAGCGCACCGTGTCGGCCATCGCCGCGCCGCCCTCGAGCTTGACCGCCGCCGCGCCGGTTTCCTTGAGCACCCGCGCCGCGCTGGCGAAAGCGGCAGCGGGCGAAGCCTCGTAGCTCCCGAACGGCAGGTCCACCACGACAACACTGTGGTACGAGCCGCGCACCACTGCCGCGCCGTGCGCGCACATCATGTCGAGCGTCACGCGCACCGTCGTATCGAGGCCGTAGATCACCTGCCCGAGCGAATCGCCGACGAGCAGCACGTCGCAATGGGCGTCGAGCAACTGCGCCATCCGCGCGGTGTACGCCGTCAGCATGACGATTGGCTCAGCCCCCTTGCGCCGCGCGATCGTCGGTACGGTCAGGCGCTTCATCGGCGCAGGCGTCGGTGTCGCGCGGCTCGTCGCGGTATCGAGGGTGAAGGTGGTGGACATGGCGCGGAGACTGCCCGAAACATCGGCAACGCGAAAGCCCGGCGGCTGGCACGGGCAGGGGAGGCATCATGCTCAGGCTCATCATCGGCAACCGCGCGTATTCGAGCTGGTCGCTGCGCGGCTGGCTGGCGTGCAAGATCTCGGCGCTCGATTTCGAGACGCAGGTGCTGCCGATGGACACCCCCGAATGGGACTCGGGCGCATCGAAGGGCGACCTGCCGTCGGGCAAGGTGCCGGTGCTGTGGGACGGCGACATCGCCGTCTGGGACAGCCTGGCGATTGCCGACTGGCTGGCCGACAAGGTTCGCAACGCCCGCCTGAGCCGCGGGCATTTCTGGCCGCAGGACATGGCGGCACGCGCGCTGGCGCGGTCAATCAGCGCCGAGATGCACAGCGGCTTCACCGCGCTGCGCAGCGAATGTTCGATGGACCTCAAGCAGGATTTTCCGGACTTCGTCGCCAATGAGGCCGTCGGCGCCGAGGTCGCGCGCATCGACGCGCTGTGGACGCGCGCGCGGACGCAATTCGGCACCCACGCCGATGTCGCGCACGAAGGCCCCTTCCTGTTCGGCGGCTTCGGCGCGGCAGACGCGATGTTCGCCCCCGTCGTGACGCGCATCCGCACCTATGGGCTGGCGGTCGGCGCGATGAGCCAGGCCTATGTCGAGGCGGTCGCGGCGCACCCGTGGATGGTCGAATGGACCGTCGCCGCGCGCGCCGAAACCTACCCCTTCGCCCGCTATCTCAAGCCCGGCGGCGTCCCGGAGCGCTGACCGGCGCATGTGGACCGCGCTCGTTCTCGCCGGGCAGCGGCCGGGCCTCGATCCGCTCGCGCAGGCGTTCGGCGCGCCGCTCAAGGCGCTGATCGAGGTCGGCGGCGAGCCGATGCTGGCGCGGGTCGTCCGCACGCTGCTCGACACGCCCGGGATCGCGCGCGTCGTCGTACTGGCGCAGGAGCACGCGGCGCTGATCGCACATCCCCGATGCACGTGGCTGGGCAGCGAGCCGCGCGTCGGCTTCGCGGCCTCGGGCGCGGGGATCGCGGCGTCGGTCGCGGCCTGCGCGGGGCGCGCCGCGGCACCCTGGCCGGTGCTGGTCACAACGGCGGACCATCCGTTGCTGACGCCCGCGATGGTCGCGGCGTTCCTCGCGGGCGCGGGCGACGCGGATGTCGCTTTCGGCGTCGTCGAGCGGCGCGTCGTGCTGGCGGCGTATCCCGCCAACCGGCGGACGTGGCTGCGCTTTCGCGGCGGCGCGTGGTCGGGGGCCAATGTGTTCGCGCTGCGCGGCGACCGCGCGCGCGCCGCGCTCGACCTGTGGGCCGGCGTCGAGCGCGACCGCAAGTCGGGGTGGCGGCTGCTCCTCCAGCTCGGGCCGGGGCTGCTGATCGGCGCGGCGTTGCGGGTGCTGAGCCTGGAGGCCGCGACCGCGCGCCTCGGGCGGCGGTTGGGGCTCACGGCGCGCGCTGTCGCGCTGCCCTTCGCCGAAGCCGCGATCGACGTCGACAAGCTGTCGGACCACGCGCTCGCCGAGGCTATCCTGCGCGCGCGGGGCACCGCATCGTGACCCCACTGAGCATTTTCGACATGGACCGGACGATCACGCGCACCGGCACGTGGACGCCGTGGCTGATCTTCTGGGCCCGCCGCGAGGCACCTTGGCGGCTGGCGCTGCTGCCGCTCGCGGGGCTGGCCGGACTGGCCTATGCTGCGGGCGCGCTCTCGCGCGCGCGGCTCAAGGAGGTCGGGCAGGCATTGCTGATGGGCGACCGCGTGCCGCGCGCACGCGTCGAGGCCGCCGCCGCCGCCTATGCCGAGCGTGTCATGGCGCGCAACGTCTTCGCAGGCGCACTCGCGCGCCTTGCCGCCGAACGCGACGCGGGGCGGCGCATCGTGCTGGCGACGGCGAGCTGCGCCTTCTACGTCGAGGCGATCGCGGCGCGACTGGGTATCGCCGATATCGTCGCGACGCGGTCGCGATGGGACGGCGACGCCCTGCGCGCGCGCATCGACGGCGAGAACTGCTACGGCGCGGGCAAACTGCGGATGGTCGCGGCGTGGCTGGCGCGCGAGGGCCTCGGCGACGCGCCGATCCGTTTTTTCTCCGACCACATTTCCGATCTGGCCGTCTTCGAGCGCGCCGACGAACGCGTCGCCACGACGCCGTCGGCAAAATTGCGCGCGGTCGCGGCGGCGCGCGGCTGGGAAATCGTCGACTGGACGTGAAATGGGCCGCCCCGGCAAGGAGCGGCCCCGTTCGATCGGTCGATCGGCTCAGGCGGTCGCGAAGCCCGTGCGGCGGCGGCGCGCGGCGGCACCGACGAGGCCGAAGCCCGCGATCATCATTGCCCACGACGCCGGCTCAGGCACCGCGCCGACACCGCCCAGCGCGTCGCCGCTGGTGAAGACGCGATTGACGTTCGCGAACACGTCGAGACGGATATTCCAGCCCAGCGCATCATATGCCGCGAGGTCGAGCGACGTGACGCGACCGACTTCGCAGCGCGCGAAGGTCGGGTCCAGAATGCCGCGCGGCGGCGACACCGGTGCCGAGCAGCGCGCCTCGGGCGTGCTGTTGGGCAGCGCATAATAAGGCGTGTCCATCCAGTGCGAGGCCTGGCTGCCATCGCCGAACGCCGCGCCAGTCGAGAGGTAGCCGGCATCGCCGCCGTAGGCGCTCAGCCCCTTGGTCGCGCCGTCGAACGAAAAATACGGGCGTCCGTTGAGATTGTCGGTCGCGGTCGCCGAATTGCCGACCGACCAGTCGAGAACCTGGCCGTTGCCGGGGACGAGGTTGGTCACGTCGTCGCTGTAGCGGAACAGATCGAGCGTCGACATCAGCCCCTGCAGCGTATCGAGGTTCTGGGTGATGTTGCTGTTGCCGTCGTAGAGGTCGACGCCGGAGACGAAGCCGAGTGCGTGGCCCAGTTCATGGATTGCGACGCCGACGAAATCGATCTTGCCGGGATCGACGCCATTTCGCGAATCGAAGTCGAAAGCGAAGGCGCTGTTGAAGTTGATCTTGGCGTCGATGCCGCGCCCGTTCGCATCGCGGTTCGCCGCACCGTAGGCGGTGTCGGGAAGGACGTAGCCGAGCGCCTTGAGCACCGCCGCGTTGACGCGCAGGTCCTGGTTGTTGCGGCTGCCGTCGTTGTCGTACTCGCGGAACGACGCGGTTTCGATGCCATTGAGGCTGTTGGGCAGCGTGCCCGCCGGGTCGGCCGGGTTGGCGATCCGCGTGTTCTGCACGACGCCCTGCCCGTTCGACTTGGCCTGCTGGGTGATCGCCGCGACGGCCCCGTTGAGCAGCGTCGGGTTGCGGTAATCGGCAACCTGCGTCAGCGGCGTCAGGTGCGCGACGGCGATGCGGTCGAGCGACGAATTGCCGGTCGCGGCGAGCTGACCGTACACATCGTCGACATCGACGCCGATGAACGCCGTGCTGCCCGTCGAGCCGATGACGTTGGCACTGCTGAAGCCGGTCGTGGTAAAACCGACGTTGAAATTGACCGTGACGTTGGTCGAGATCATCGCCTGCCAGAAATCGGCCGCTGCACGGAAGCCGCGATAGGCATCGGTGCCCGGCGTGACGCCGCCGGTGTTGTTGAGGTTGATGGTCAGCGCGCCTGCCTGCGATGCCGCACAGCACAAGAGGGCGGCAACGCCGGTTTTCGATATTTTCATCTGGATGTCCCTGTTTGCCCATCGGCAAGCCGCAGGCCCCTCGCCTGCCACCCCTCCGAAGCGCGCAATCTTGCCGAAGCGCACGGTCTCGGCAAGCCACCCTTGCTGCCAAGTTTTCCAACCGTAACAACGATCTCTTCGTTTCTTCACGGTTGTGGCCGAATAGTGACTCTGCCGACCAATTTTAGCGTCGCGTCGGCCGCCCGGCTGACGGATCGTCCCGCCGTCCTGTCCTCCGCGACATTTCATGAAGTCTGCAGCTTTCGCTGTAGATCGAAGAATTACCCCGCCGAGACTGAGGGATTTTTAACCTTTTCGCCCCACTATCGTGACGGTGCCGAACTTATGGGCGGCGTGGGCAGAACGGGGAATCGACACATGAAGTTGAAATTGCTTGGCGCATCCGCGCTGATGATCGTTGCGACAGGCGCCGACGCAAGTGTGGCGTTCGCCTCGTTGCCGTCGGAGGCCGCACCGACGGTGGCCCTCGCAACGCCTTCGAACACGGTGTCGGGCAGTGTCAACGGTCTGCACTTCAAGGCGACCAGCACGGTCATCGGCCAGACCTCGACCGCGACGGTCGCGGGCGGCGGCAACCCGATCTATCTCGCGCAAGGTTCGGCCTATAGCGGCGTCGTCGGGCTGCGGATGGATTACGGGGCGCAGGGTGCCTACGTCTGCTCGGGCAGCCTGTCGGAAAACCGCACGTCGATCATCACTGCGGGCCACTGCGTGACGATCTTCAACCGCGCGCCCGATTCGGTCACCGCATTCTTCTACAATGGCGACCCCGCCGACGTACCGGTGTATAGCGCGGGGTCACCCGGCGTTACGGTGGTGCCGATCAGCTATATCGCGGTCAATCCGAACTATACCCGCAACGTCATCGATCAGAACGACATCGCCGTGCTCAAGCTGGGTGCGGCCGCGCCCGCGTTCGCGCAGGGCTATGCGCTCTATACGGCGGGCGACCTGACCGGCGTCGATTACAACATCGCGGGCTATGGCGCGCGCTCGAACACCGGCGGCAACAACGGCGTCGGCGGCGGCCAGGGCCTCGGCACGGGGCGGTTGCGGCAGGGCGACAACCGCTACGACTTCCGCCTCGGCGACGCCGATTTCGGGGGCACCTTCACCTCGGCGTTCTTCGGCGAGGCGGCGGTCGCTCAGCTCGACTATTCATACATTGCCGACTTCGACAACGGGCTTGCCGCCAACGATGCGTCGTGCGGCCTCGCCACGGGTGCGAACAACTTCAACCAGCCGACCGGCCCGTACGGCTTCGGGCTGGCCGCCAGCGGCAAATACTGCAACCTCGGGCGCGGCGCGCTCGAGGTCAGCACGGCGGGCGGCGATTCGGGCGGGCCGCAATTCGTCAACGGCAAGCTGGCGTCGATCACCTCGTATGGCCTGACCTTTGGCACCGATGTCCAGCCGGGCGATATCAACAATGCCCTCGACGACACTTTCGGCGAGTTCAACGGCTTCGTGCCGACGTTCATCCACGCCGCGTGGATCAACAGCGTCGTGCCCGAGCCCGGCACCTGGGCGCTGATGCTCGGTGGCTTCGGCCTCGTCGGGGCGAGCGCCCGGCGTTCGCGCGCCGTCGCGGCGCGTGCCTGAACGCGCTACCGAACGACGGGGAGGGTGGTGACGCCCTCCCCGTTTTCATATGCGCAGCGCGCCCGTCGGCGCGTCGTTGACAGTTTCGCCGCATTGCACCATATGTCCTTCGCGTCAGCGGGATTGCCCGCCAGGACGGGTGCGTGATCGGCGGCTTAGCCCGCCCGACCCCTCCTCAGTCGCGAGCCCCCAAGGCCACCCTCATCACGCGGGTCGTCAGCGAACCCGCGTTCGCGTGACCGACAGGCGCGCGACCGCTCGACACGAGCTTATCCAATGACTTATTTTACCGACTTCGGCCTCGCCGATCCCCTCGCCCGCGCGCTCGACGCCAAGGGCTATACCGAACCCACCCCCATCCAGGTGCAGGCGATCCCGATCGTCATGCAGGGTCGCGACCTGTGCGGCATCGCGCAGACCGGCACCGGCAAGACCGCCGCGTTCGCGCTGCCCACCCTCCACCGCCTCGCTGCCGCCCCCCGCAGCCTGTCGCGCGGCCATGTCCGCTGCCTCGTCCTCGCGCCGACGCGCGAACTGGCGAGCCAGATCGCCGAGAGCTTCCAGGCCTACGGCAAGTTCATGAAACTGCGCGTCGAGACCGTCTTCGGCGGCGTCCCGATCAACCGGCAGGAGCGCGCGATGGCACAGGGCGTCGACGTTCTCGTCGCGACGCCGGGCCGCCTCATCGACCTCATCGACCGCGGCGCGATCACGCTGCGGACGGTCGAGGTGCTGATCCTCGACGAGGCCGACCAGATGCTCGACCTCGGCTTCATCCATGCGCTCAAGCGCCTCGTGACGATGGTCCCCAAGGTCCGCCAGACGCTGTTCTTCTCCGCCACCATGCCGCGCGCCATCGAGGAGCTGGCGGCGAAATTCCTGACCAACCCCGCCAAGGTCTCGGTCAAGCCCGCCGCGACGACCGCCGAGCGCGTCGATCAGGCGGTGATCTTCGTCAACCAGTCGGAGAAGCCCGCGCTGCTCCAGCTCGAGCTTCGCAAGCCCGGCGTCGAGCGCAGCCTCGTCTTCACGCGCACCAAGCACGGTGCCGACCGCGTCGTCCGCCAGCTCGGCAATGCCGGGATCACGGCAGCCGCGATTCACGGCAACAAGAGCCAGGGCCAGCGCGAGCGCGCGCTGAGCGACTTCAAGGCCGGCAAGGTCAAGGTGCTCATCGCCACCGACATCGCGGCGCGCGGCATCGACATCGACGCGGTCAGCCACGTCTTCAACTACGAGCTGCCCAACGTCCCCGAGAGCTATGTGCACCGCATCGGGCGCACCGCGCGCGCCGGCGCGGCGGGGCAGGCGGTGGCCTTCTGCGCCGACGACGAGAAGCCGTATCTCAAGGACATCGAGAAGCTGACGCGCCAGGAGATCACCCGCCTGCCGCTGCCGCAAGACTTCCGCGCCCTCGTCTCGGCGGCAGCCAAGGTCGAGCGCGCGTCGCCGCAACCGGTGCGCGAGGAGCGTCATCCGCAGAGCATGGCGGGGCGTCGCGCCGGAGCGGGCGGTGCGGGCGGCGGTCGCGGACGCAACAACGGCGGGGGCGGACGTCCGGCGCGCGACCCGCGCGTCGTCGTCAACCCGCTCCGCCAGCGCGGTCGCTAGTCGGTCGACGTCTGACAGGCCATAGCGGCCATCCCCGCGCAGGCGGGGACCCAGTCCCCTGACACAAAGGCCTTTGTGAAGCAGGCTGGGTCCCCGCCTTCGCGGGGATGACGATTTAGGCGGGGCTGATCCCCGGCCTAATGCGCGTCGCCCCAGCTGCGGCCGGTCCCGACCTCGACGCCGAGCGGCACCGAGAGCGTCACCGACGGTCCGGTGGCGCTCGACATCACGCCTCGGATGACGTCGGACGCCGCCGCGATCTGCGCCGCAGGCGCTTCGAAGACGAGTTCGTCGTGGACCTGCAGGAGCATGCGCGTCGCACTCAGCCCGGCGGCGGCGAGCGCCGGGTTCATTCGCGCCATGGCGCGCTTGACGATATCGGCGGCGGTGCCCTGGACGCGCGCGTTGACCGCCTGGCGCTCGGCGTTCTGGCGCTCGTTCATCTGCTTCGAGAAGATCGCCGGGACATGGACTTTGCGACCGTGCAGCGTCTCGACGAAGCCGTGTTCCTTCGCCGCCGCGATGGTCTCGGCCATGTAGTTGCGGATGCCGGGGAAGCGGCTGAAATACAGGTCGATATAGCGCGCCGCCTCGCCGCGCTCGATCCCGAGGCGCTGCGCCAGCCCGAACGCGCTGATGCCGTAGATGATCGAGAAGTTGATCGTCTTGGCGCGGGCGCGTGTATCGCGGGTGACTTCGCCGAAGACCTCCTGCGCGGTCAGCGCGTGGACGTCGCCGCCGTCCGAATACACCGCCTTCAGCTCGGGCACGTCGGCGATATGCGCGACGAGGCGCAGCTCGATCTGGTTATAGTCGGCGGCGAGGATAACATTGCCCGGCGCGGCGACGAAGGCGTGGCGGATCTTGCGCCCCAGTTCGGTGCGGATCGGGATGTTCTGGAGGTTGGGATCGGTCGACGACAGCCGCCCGGTCGAGGTCGAGGCCAAGCCGAAGCACGTGTGGACGCGCCCCGTCGTCGGGTGGATCTGCTGCTGCAGCGCGTCGGTATAGGTCGACTTGAGCTTCGACAACTGCCGCCAGTCGAGCACGAGCCTTGCGATCTCGATGCCGCCCGCTGCCAGCCGTTCGAGTTCGGTGACATCGGTCGCATACGCGCCCGTCTTGCCGCTCTTCTTGCCCGACGCGTGGCCGAGCTTGTCGAACAGCACTTCGCCCAATTGCTTGGGGCTGCCGATGGTGAACTTGTGCCCCGCCATGTCGTGGATGCGCGTCTCGAGGCTGGCGATCTCGATCTCGAAGGTCGCCGACATGTCGGCCAGCGCGGCGCGGTCGACGAGGATGCCGTCCTGCTCCATCGCCGCGACGACGGGTATGAGCGGGTGATCGACGCTGCGGTAGATGCGCGTCGCCTGCTCGCGCCATAGACGGTCCTTGAACCGCTCGTACAGCCGCAGCGTCACGTCGGCATCCTCGGCGGCATAGTCGGTCGCCTTGCGCAGCGGCACGAAGTCGAACGTCTTGCGCGCCTTGTGCGTGCCCGTCACCTCCTTGTAGCTGATCGGCGTGTGGCCGAGATGGCGCTGCGACAGGTCGTCCATGCCGTGGCCGTTCCACCGCCCGCCGTCGAGCGCGTAGCTCATCAGCATCGTGTCGTCGTAGGGCGCGATGGCGACCGCACCGTGGCGCGCGAAGACGATCAGGTCGTATTTGAGGTTCTGCCCGACCTTCAAGACCGCCGGATCGGCGAACAGCGGGTTGAGGCGCGCGATGACGTCCTTGGCGCCGAGCTGGTCGACGGGCTCGGCGAGCAAGCCTTCGCCGGTCTTGTGGTCGAGCGGCACGTAGCACGCGACGCCCGGCGCGAGCGCGAGGCTGAGGCCGACGAGGCAGGCGCGCGTCGGGTCGAGGTTGTCGGTTTCCGAATCGACCGCCACCAGCCCGTGCGTCGTCGCCTGCGCGATCCACCAGTCGAGACGGTCGAGCGTCGTAACGCACTCATAGGCGCTGTGGTCGAAGGGCACGGCGGGCGCATCCTTGATCGGCATCGCGTGCGCCGCCTCGGTCTCGCGCCCCAGCTTCGCCAGCAACGCGCGGAAGCCGTGGTGTGCGAGGAACGCCGCGAGCGGCTCCTTGGGCGGGTCCTTCAAGGTTAAAGCATCGAGCGGATCGTGGAGGGGCAGGTCGTCCTTTAGCCGCACGAGTTCGCGCGACAGCCGCGCATTGTCGGCGTGCTCGGTCAGCATGTCGCGCAGCTTGGGGCGCTTGACCTCGTCTAGGCGGCTGAGCAGCGCGTCGACGGTGCCGAAGGTCTGGATCAGCTCGGCCGCACCCTTCGGCCCGATGCCGCGCACGCCGGGCACGTTGTCGACCGAATCGCCCATCAGCGCGAGGACCTCGCCGACCTGGCCCGGCGGCACGCCGAATTTCGCGACGACCTCGGCCTCGTTGATGCGGCAGTTCTTCATCGTGTCGTAGAGGTCGAGGCCGGGCTGGACGAGCTGCATCAAGTCCTTGTCCGACGACACGATCGATACGTCGAAACCGTCGCGCAACGCGGCGAGCGCGTAGGAGGCGATGATATCGTCGGCCTCGACGCCGTCCTGCTCGATGCACGGCACCCCGAAGGCACGCACCGCGTCGCGGATGAGCGGGAACTGCGGGATCAGGTCGGCGGGCGGCGGCGGGCGCTGCGCCTTGTAGAGCGGGTACATGTCGTTGCGGAAGGTGATCGCGCCGGCATCGAAGATTACCGCGAGATGCGTCGGGGCCTCGGCCTTGTTCAACTCCTCGATAAGCTTCCACAGCATCGCGGTGAAGCCGTACACCGCGCCGACCGGCGTGCCGTGCGGATCGGTCAGCGGCGGCAGCCGGTGATAGGCGCGGAAGATATAGCCCGAGCCGTCGACGAGGTAGAGGTGCTGCTTGCTCATCGGCGACGGTCTAGCCCGCCGCGCCGACGCCCGCCAGCATAACGGCGCTTGCCGTCAGCCGTCGTGGTCGCCGGCTTCGTGGAAATGCGCCTGCGGCTTGTCGATCAGGCTGTCGGCGACGGTCCGCACGAAGGCGTCGGGCTTCATGAAGCCGCCGCCCCATTTCGCGTCATAGCCTGCCGTCGGCTTGGCCGCGACGATGGCATCGGCGTTCAAGCCCTTGTCGCGCAGCGCGGTGACGCGCGCGATGACATCGGCAAGCATGTCGCGATAGGCCTCGAGTTCGGCGCGCCCGGTGACGGGGCCATGGCCGGGGATGTATTTC
>CAXTSL010000001.1:0-47678 GCA_964246975.1 uncultured Sphingomonadaceae bacterium | reverse complement strand
GCCGCGCTCCCAGCGCGCAACTGCGTCGTCGTAGGCGCCCGCCACGGTCTCGATGCCGTCGAAGAACGTCGTCGCATTGCCGAGCGCCAGCCCGCGCTCGACTGCGGCGACCATGCCCGGCAC
Organism: uncultured Sphingomonadaceae bacterium; assembly: GCA_964246975.1. Classification (GTDB taxonomy): domain Bacteria; phylum Pseudomonadota; class Alphaproteobacteria; order Sphingomonadales; family Sphingomonadaceae; genus Glacieibacterium. The sequence continues at coordinate 47,555 of CAXTSL010000001.1, read as the reverse complement.
GCTACCCCCCGACGACAGGTCGACGAACGGGTACATGCCCGCGAAGTAGATATCGCCCATGTGGATGACATTGGCGCGCGCAAACACGACCAGTGCGTCGCCGTCGGTGTGCGCGGGCGGCACGTGGACGGCGCGGATGTCCTCGCCGTTGAGGTGCAGCGTCGTCGTCGCGTCGAAGGTGACGACGGGCAGCGCGATCGCTGCGGCGGGGGGCACCTGCTGCTTGACGGCGGCGATGAACTGCCCCGCCGCCATGCGCGTGCGGACGTTGTCGTGCGCGACGATGATCGTGCCGGCCTTGCCAAGCTGCTCGTTGCCGCCGCTGTGGTCGCCGTGCCAGTGGGTGTTGATCAGGAACTTGATCGGCCCGCGCGACAGCGTCGCGACCGCCGCGACGATCTTGGGGGTGACGGCGGGATAATCGTCGTCGATGACCGCGTTGCCGTCGGTGCCGGTGGACACGGCGACATTGCCGCCCGCGCCGAACAGCACATGGACGCCGGGCGACAGCGTCTGCGTCCGCACCACGACCTTGCCGAAATCCTGCGCGGCGGCCGGCCCCGCCATCACCATCATCGCCGCAATCGCCGTGCGCATCGTCGAATCCCCCCGCCAGTGCCGTCAGCGTATCGCGCGAAATCGCGCCTGTCTCGCCACAATCGACGGCGGCGTGGCAACGCGAAACACCCGGGGTCCGGGACTTCCGACGCCGACGGGGGCAAGCCAGTCCGGCAGGTCGCCCCGCGACAGTCCGGCGAGCAGGTCGTCCGGCGCGGCGCGGGTCAGCAGGCGCGTCTCGGCGTCGCCGGGGCAATAAGCCAGGTAGCGTACACCGCTGTCGGCGAGCAGCGCACGCGCCGCGTCGGGCGGGGCGAGGAGGACGCGGTAGGCGAGATTGTTGCCCGCCACGTCGCGGTGGATCGGCGTCGCCAGCACGCGGTGCGGGGTGAGAGCGAGGAGGCTGCCGCCCATGTCGATGGGCGCGAGGATCAGGCCGGGGGGGAGCGTGGCGAGCGCGGCGAGCGCGGCGGGCGTGTTGCAGGCCGCGGCGTCGGGCGCGACACCGGTGGCGGCGGGGCGGCTATTCAGCAGGCCATAGGGAATATGGCCGACGACGACGAAGGCCAGCGCGAAGGGGAGGAGCGAGCCGCCCGCCTTGTACTGCGCCCACAGCCGCCCGAGCAGGCCGCCCGCAACCGGCACCGCGACCGCCGTCGCCAGCGCCAGCGCGCGCGTCTGCCAGCTGGCGAGGACCAGCGCGCTCAGGGCGAGGGCAGCGAGCAGGGCGGCGGCGTCGCGGCGCGCGCGGTACCAGTGGACGAGCGCGATGCCGAAGGTCACGACGAGAAAGAGGCTGCTGCCGAGTGCAGCGGCGGGATCGCGCGCGGCGATGGCGAAGATCGAGCGAGTCTCGACGATGTTCGATATCCACAGCCGCCACAACAGCGGCCCGACGGTGCGATAGGGCTCGGCGGCGACTTCGGGGACCGCGAGGCGGACGAGCACCAGCGCCGCAATGCCGAGCGCGGCGACGCCCAGCCAGCGCGCGCGCAAGGCGGGTCGCACCGCCGCGAGGGCCGCCAGCCCGAGCCCGCCCAGCGCGCTCAGCGCGACATGCCCCCGCCCGATGGCGTCGCCCTTGGGCAGCCCCCAGTCGGCAAGCGGGATCGTCGCGGCGAACAGCAGCGGCACGGCGACCGCGATGCCAGCCGCGAAGCCCAGCGTCACGCCGCGCACCATGTCCCCCCGCATCGCCCAGCGCAGCGCGACGAAGGCCCCGACCACCGCGAGATAGGGCAACGTCTCCAGCCCGACGTTGAGCGACAGCGCACAGGCCGCCGCCGCGAGCGTGCCGCCGCGCCAGTCTTTTGCATTCGTCAGCGCCGCGATTGCGGCGAGGACGAGGACGATCTGCAAGCCGTGGTGGTCGACGCGCCCCGGCACGAACTGAACCAGCATCGGCGTCGCCAGCGCGCCGACGACGACCGCCGGCAGCGCGGCAGCGCGCCCGCCCTGCGTCACCGCGATGCGCGCCTGCAACGCCAGTGCGGCGGCGAGGAGGACGAGCGGCTGGACGACGAGCGCCAGTTTCTCGGCGACGTCCGCGTCGGCAATGGGCCGGAACAGCAGGATCGCCCCCGCCAGCGGCAGGTCGGCGAGGCGCGACCAGTGGGTGTACAGCCCGCCACTGAGCGGGTCGGCGCGGTGCTGGCGGATATCCCACCACGACTGCCCGCCGAGCCAGTCGCGGACCTCCTGCAGCCGCATGAAATTGTCGCTGTCGCCGAGCCGCAGCCCCCACGTCGCCGCGCCCTGCTGGACGATCAGCAGCGTCGTGACGGCGGCGAACGCCAGTGCGCCCGCGAGCCAGGGCAGCGCGCGGCTCACCGGCTCACGGGATCGAGCACCGTGTCCTTCGCCACCGCCGCGGTCTTCGGATAGTCGACCGTGTAATGCAGCCCGCGGCTTTCCTTGCGCGCGCGCGCCGAGCGCACGATGAGGTCGGCGACCTGCACCAGGTTGCGCAGTTCGATGAGGTCGGGGGTGACGCGGAAGTTGCCGTAATAATCCGCGATCTCCTTCCTCAGCAGCTTGACCCGGTGCGCGGCACGTTCGAGGCGCTTGGTCGAGCGAACGATGCCGACATAGTCCCACATGAAGCGCCGCAGCTCGGCCCAATTGTGCGCGACGACGACCTCCTCGTCCGAATCGGTGACGCGGCTTTCGTCCCACGGCTTGATTTCGGGAGGGTCGGGCAGGCGGTCCCACGCGGCGGCGATGTCGTCGGCGCACGCCTGTCCGAAGACGAGGCATTCGAGGATCGAGTTCGACGCCAGCCGGTTCGCCCCATGCAGCCCCGACTGCGTCACCTCGCCCGCCGCATACAGCCCGGTCAGGTCGGTGCGCCCCGCCAGATCGACGAGCACGCCGCCGCAGGTGTAATGCGCCGCCGGAACCACCGGGATCGGCTGGACGGTGCAGTCGATGCCCAGCGTCAGCAACCGCGCGTGGATCATCGGGAAATGATGGACGATGAACGCGGCGTCGAGGTGCGTCATGTCGAGCAGGACGTGGCTCAGCCCCAGCCGCTTCATCTCGGCGTCGATGGCGCGCGCCACGACATCGCGCGGCGCGAGCTCGATGCGGTCGTCGTAGCGCGCCATGAAGCGTTCGCCGGTGAGCCTGCCTTCGGCGACCTCGGTGGCGGTCGGGGGCAGGCGCAGCTGTCCCCCTTCGCCGCGCATCGCCTCAGTGATCAGGAAGTTCTTGACCTTGCTGTGATAGAGGCACGTCGGGTGGAACTGGTTAAATTCCATGTTCGAGACGCGGCACCCGGCGCGCCACGCCATCGCGATGCCGTCGCCCGTCGAGCCGTCGGGGTTGGTCGAATATTGATAGACGCGGCTCGCCCCACCGGTCGCCAGCACGACGGCGCGCGCGACGTAGCGGCGGACTTTGCGCGCCTTCGCATCGAACGCATAGACACCGTGGCAGCCGCGCGGCGCGAAGCGTTCGCCCGCGACGTGGCGCTCGGTGATCAGGTCGAGCGCGACCTGTCCCGCGATCAGCGCGATATTGGGGTGCGCGGCGGCCGCCTTGGCGAGGGCTTCCTGCACCGCCCAGCCGGTGGCGTCATCGACATGGACGATGCGGCGGTGCGAGTGGCCACCCTCGCGCGTCAGGTGGAAGCGCTCGTCGATGCTTTCGCCGACGTTGAACGGCACGCCGAGATCGGCCAGCCGGTCGATCGCCGCGCCCGCATGCTCGACGACGAACTCGACTGCGGCGCGGTCGTTGAGGCCGCCGCCGGCGATCATCGTGTCCTCGATGTGGCTCTCGACGGTGTCGCCGGGTTCGAGCACCGCCGCGATGCCACCCTGCGCCCACGCCGTCGACCCCGCCGACACCTCGCCCTTGGCGAGCACCGCGACGCGGAAACGCCCCGCGAGGTTGAGTGCGGCGGTCAGCCCGGCCGCCCCCGAGCCGATGACGACGACGTCGAAGACCTGCGCGTCGGGAATTTTGCTCATCGACGCGCGACCCCCGCGTGGACTGTCATCGTGTCGGTCATTGCGCCCCGCTTCCTGGCCAGTCGCATCTCCTAAGGCCGCACGCCGACGCGTCAACACTGTCGGTCGACCCGCGTTGTCCGGTATTCAGCCGCATTGGCGCAGGCGCGACCGCCATGCCCCCACGGCACGCGACGCGGGCCGCCGGTTTGAGCTATGAGACGCACGCGACAGGGTGGGAACGACGGCAGTGAGCGGGCAGGCGGTCTTTTACGACAGTTCGGGGCGGCGGCGGCGGCGCTTCCTGCTGGCGGTCGTGGCGTTCGTGCTGCTCGTCGTGCTCGCGGCAGGCGTCTTCGTCGCGTCGATCGTCGCGGTGCCGAGCCCGCCCGAACTGCCCTTCCGCGTCGAGCGCCCGCCGCTGCACGCTACCTCGCGACCGGGCGCGTTCGTGCGGCGGTCGGAGCGTGCGCTGAACCGCGCGGTGCATTCGGCGGGGCAGTTGTGGGGTCCGGCCAGCGCCGAGAACGAGCCCCTCGCGATCGCCTTTCACGCGCCGTGGGACGATGCCTCGACGGCGTCGCTGCGCCGCCACGTCAACGACCTCGACTGGCTGGTGCCGGGCTGGATTTCGATCACCGGGCCCGATCACCGCGTCACGCTGTTTCCCGACGTCAAGGGCAAGGCGATCCTCAGCGCCGCGACGCACCGCCCGCTGCTGCTGCCGATGGTCCAGAATGCCGTGCAGGGCGACTGGGACGGCAAGGGCATGGCGGCGCTGCTCGCCGATCCGGCGCAACGCCGGCTGACCCTCGACCGCGTCGAGGCGATGCTCGTCGCCAACAGGGCCGACGGGGCGTTCTTCGATTTCGAGGACCTGCCCGCCGGCGGCCACGCCGATTACCGCCGTTTCCTCAACGAGGCGCGCGCGCGTTTCGCCCCGCGCCACTGGCTGGTCGCCATCGCGGTGCCCGTCGATGACGACGCCTGGGATCTGCGCGCCTATGCCCGCGCCGCCGACAAGCTCGTCGTCATGGCGTACGACGAGCACGAACAGTCGGGGCCGCCGGGACCGATCGCGTCGCAGCGCTGGTTCGAGGATGCGGTGGTGCGTGCGTCGCGCCAGATCCCCGCGTCGCGAATGATCGTCGCGGTCGCCAACTACGCCTATGACTGGCAGCAGGGCGGGCCGACCGAGGCGTTGTCGGTCGAGGATGCGTGGCTCCACGCCAGCGAATCGGGCACGATCCCGCGCTTCGACGCCGCCACGGGCAACAGCCGCTACACCTATGACGAGGCGGGGGTGCCGCACGAGGTCTGGCTGACCGATGCGGCGACCGCGCACAACCAGCTGGCGGCGCTGGGCCGCATGGGGGTGCGCGCCACCGCGCTGTGGCGGCTGGGCAGCGAGGACCCGTCGCTGTGGACGCTGTTCGGGCGCGGCCATCGCGACCTGCCGCCCGCCAAGGGCATCGCCGCGATCCCGGCGGGCACCGGCGTCGACATCGAGGGGGCAGGCGAGATCCTGCGCATCGGCGCGACGCCCGTCGCGGGGTCGCGGACGATCGTCGTGGGTCCCCGCAACAGCGTCGCCGACGAGCATTTCATCCACCTGCCCTCACCCTTCCAGATCGAGCGGACCGGCGCGCGCGACCATCTCGTCGCGCTGACCTTCGACGACGGGCCCGATGCGGTGTGGACGCCGCGCATCCTCGACATCCTCAAGGCCAGGCACGTTCCCGCGACCTTCTTCATCATCGGCGAGAACGCCCTCGTCGAGCGCCGCCTGATCCAGCGCGAGGTCGACGAGGGCCATGAGGTCGGCAGCCACACCTACACCCATCCCAACCTCGCGACGGTGTCGCCGCGCGAGACGCGCCTCGAGCTGAACGCCACGCAACGCCTGTTCCAGGCCTATACCGGCCACGCGCTGCGGCTGTTCCGCGCGCCCTATTTCGGCGATGCCGAGCCGACCACGGCGGACGAGATCGTGCCCGTCGCCGAGGCGCAGCGGCAGGGCTATCTATCGGTCGGGCTGCACGTCGATCCGGGCGACTGGAAGACGCCGGGGGCGAACGCCATCGTCGCCAACACCGTCGCGGGGGTCGAGTCGGCGACGCCCGACAAGAGCCAGAACATCGTCCTGCTCCACGATTCGGGCGGCGACCGGGCGCAGACGGTGGCGGCGCTGCCGCGCATCATCGACGACCTGCGCGCCAGGGGCTATCGCTTCGTGCCGGTCTCGACGCTTGCCGGGCTGAGCCATGCGGCGGTGATGCCGGTGCTCAACCCGTCGGAGCGGCGCGCCGTCGAGGCCGATCTGGCGCTGTTCACGCTGCTCGGCGGCGCGACGGTGTTCGTCGGCTGGCTGTTCGTCGTCGCGATCACGCTGGGCATCCTGCGCGCCATCGCGCTGTCGGCGCTGGCGCTGCGGCAGGCGCGGCGGGAGGGGCGGACGGTGTTTCCGCCGAGCGATCCCGCGACGCGGGTCAGCGTGCTGATCCCCGCCTTCAACGAGGCGCGCGTCATCGAGCGCGCCGTCGCCCGCGTCCTCGCCAGCCGCGATGTCGTCGTCGAGGTCATCGTCATCGACGACGGCTCGCGCGACGGCACCGGGGCGGTCGTGACCAAAGCCTTCGCCGACGAATCGCGCGTCCGGCTGCTCAGCCTGCCCAACGGCGGCAAGGCGCGCGCGCTCAATCACGGCCTCGCGCTGGCGTCGGCCCCGATCGTCATCGCGCTCGACGCCGATACGCAGTTCGAGCCCGCGACGATATCGCGGCTGGCGCGCTGGTTCGTCGACCCTGCGATCGGCGCGGTCGCGGGCAATGCCAAGGTCGGCAACCGCGTCAACCTCGTGACGCGCTGGCAGGCGCTCGAATATATCACCGCGCAGAACCTCGAACGCCGCGCGCTGGCGCACCTCGACGCGATGACCGTCGTGCCCGGCGCGGTCGGGGCGTGGCGCGCGGCGACGCTGCGCGAAGCGGGCGGCTATCCGGCGGATACGCTCGCCGAGGACCAGGACCTGACCATCGCCATCCAGCGCGCCGGGTGGAAAGTCCACTACGACCAATATGCGGTGGCGTGGACCGAGGCCCCCGAGGGCTTCCGCGCGCTCGCCAAGCAGCGCTACCGCTGGGCCTTCGGGACGTTGCAATGCCTGTGGAAGCATCGCGCCGTGATGGCGCGCGGGCGGCCGCGCGGCCTGGCGTTCGTCGGGCTGCCGCAGGCGATCGTCTTCCAGATTTTGCTCGCGGCGATCTCGCCGATCATCGACCTCGCGCTCGTCGTCAGCCTGATCGAGACGGCGTTGCGCGTCGCGGCGCACGGCTGGGCGCAGACGAGCACCGACATCACGCGGATGCTGACCTATTGGCTGGTCTTCACCGCCATCGACCTGCTGGCGGGGACGATCGCCTTCGCGCTCGAACGCCGCGAGAGCTGGGGCCTGCTGGCGCTGCTCGTCCCGCAGCGCATCGCCTACCGGCAGGTGATGTATTACGTCGTCATCAAGGCCATCGTCCAGGCGCTGCGCGGACCGTCGGTGGGCTGGGGCAAGCTCGAGCGCAGCGGGCGGGTGGCCGAACGCGGGGCGTGATCAGGCGCGGTGCGCGGTGACCTCGATCTAGATCCGCATCGCCGGATCGACGAGCCCGGCCTCGACCATCGTCGCGGCGGGCGGGGCATCGCCGAACGCGGCGCGCAGGTGCGGCCAGCAGACTTCGAACTCGGCGCGGTCGGGCAGATAATAGGTGACGCGCACGACATCGGCGAAGCGCGCCCCGGCCTCGGCGAGCGCCGCGCCGATGATCGCCAGCGCATTGACGCACTGCGCCTCGACGCCCGGCGGCAGCACGCCGGTGACGGGATCGCGCCCCGTGGTGCCCGCAACGAAGACGAAATCGCCGCTGACGACGGCGCGGGCGTAGCCGACGAGCGGCTCGTGCGGCGCGCCCGAGAAGATGCGGCGGCGGGTCAGCGCGGTGCGGTTCCGGAGGCTGCGAGCGCCAGCGGCCCGTCGCCCGACCCCTGTTCGGCGAGGCGCTCCATCACCGTGTCGGACAGGTCGTCGACCTCCGACAGGTTCGCCGCGACCGTCGTCGCCTGCCCGCGCGAGCGCCGCGTAAGCACGTCGAATCCGGTATCGAGCAGGTCGGTGACGTTGTTGTCGCGCGCCATCCGGCTGGGACCGCCGAGCACCACCGCGATCAGCCGCACGCCGTCGTGCGCCGCGCTGGCCGCCAGCGTGAACCCGGCGGCGTTGGTGAAGCCCGTCTTGATACCGTCGACGCCGGGCAGCGTCGTCAGCAGGTGGTTGTGGTTGCCGATCGCCTCGCCCTCGAAGTCATAGGCGACCTGGCTGAAGACGCCGTAGAACTGCGGGAAGTCACGGATCACGGCACGGCTCAGCGTCGCGATGTCGCGCGCCGTCGTCAGCTGGCGCTTGTCGGGCAGGCCGGTGGCGTTGACGAAGGTCGAGTTCTTCATGCCCAGCGCGCGCGCCTTGTCGGTCATCAGCGCGGCGAACCCCGCCTCGCTGCCGCCGATGCGCTCCGCCAGCGCGACGGCGATATCGTTCGCCGAACGCGTCGCGATGACACCGATGGCATCGCGGACGCGGATCGTCTCGCCGGGGGCAAGGCCGAGCTTCGACGGGGCCTGTGCTGCCGCGCGCGCCGAGATGGCGATCGCCTCGTCCTGCGTCAGCCGCCCCTTGGTCAGCGCATCGAACGCCAGATACAGCGTCAGCACCTTGGTGATCGAAGCCGGAAAGCGCGGCGCATCGGCCTGGCGCGCATACAGCACTTCGCCGCTGTCGGCATCGACGAGGAAGGCGGCGTATTTGGGCACGGCGTAGAGGCTTTTGGCCGTCAGCGGCGCACCGATCAGCAGCGCAGCGCAGACCGCGCCGCAAGTAACGCCCCGAAATCCCTGACTCCGCACCGGAAACTCCCCGCCCCCGCCGTCGCGCGACTATAGCAGACGGCGAGTCGCGGCGAAAGCGTCGTTGGGCGCGCGGCGGCCCCGCTTCGGCGCAGTGCGGCGTGGCCAATCTTTCCCGTCATCCCGGCGAAAGCCGGGACCCATCTCCCGAACACCTGAGATGGGTCCCGGCTTTCGCCGGGATGACGTGTGCTCTACTGGCGGCTCGATGCATTCCCAAAGGCCCAACCCATGACCGACACCCCCGACGAAGCCGCGCTGACCAGCGTCTCCGGACGCAGCCGCAAGGTCGCGCACCAGACGCGCGCCATCGGCAACCGCAAGCTCCACCCGTCGACGATGATGATGGGCTATGGCTTCGACCCGACGCTCAGCGAGGGCTCGCTCAAACCCCCGATCTTCCTGACCTCGACCTTCGTCTTCGAGAGCGCGGCGCACGGCAAGCGCTTCTTCGAAGGCGTCACCGGCGCACGCCCCGGCGGCGCCGAGGGTCTCGTCTACGGGCGCTTCAACGGCCCCAACCAGGAGATTCTCGAGGACCGGCTGGCGCTGTGGGAGGACGCCGAAGAGGCATTGGCGTTCAGCAGCGGCATGTCCGCCATCGCCACCACTTTCCTCGCGCTGGTGCGGCCCGGCGACGTCATCGTCCACTCGGCGCCGCTGTACGCCGCGACCGAGACGCTGATCGCGCGCATCCTCGGCAAGCTCGGCGTGACGTGGCTCGATTTCCCCGCCGGCGCGACGGGCGAGGAGATCGAGGCGGTGCTGCGCGCCGCTCAGGCCAAGGGGCGGATCGCCGCAATCTATCTCGAAAGCCCCGCTAACCCGACCAATGCGCTCGTCGATGTCGAGGCGGTGCGCGACGCGCGCGCCCGGGTGCTGGGCGATAGAGAAGATATGCCGCCGATCGTCATCGACAACACGTTTCTCGGGCCGTTGTGGGCGCAGCCGGGCAAGCAGGGGGCCGACATCGTCCTCTACAGCCTGACCAAGTACGTCGGCGGCCACAGCGACCTCGTCGCCGGCGCATGCGTCGGTGCCAAGGCGGCGCTGCTGCCGGTGCGGATGATGCGCAACACCATCGGCACGATCACCGACCCGCACACCGCGTGGATGCTGCTGCGGAGCCTCGAGACGCTCGAATTGCGGATGAGCCGCGCCGGCGAGAACGCGGCGGTGGTCTGCGACTGGCTGCGCGCGCAAGCCAAGGTCGAGCGCGTCGGCTATCTCGGCTTCCTCGAACCCGGCAGCCGTCAGCACGACATCTACACGCGCCATTGCGAGGGAGCGGGATCGACCTTCTCGCTGATCGTGCGCGGCGGCGAGGCGGAGGCGTTCCGGCTGCTCGACAACCTCCGTCTGGTCAAGCTTGCGGTCAGCCTCGGCGGCACCGAGAGCCTCGCGTCGCACCCCGCCGCGATGACGCATCTGTCGGTCGCCCCGGCGCGCAAGGCCGAACTCGGCATCACCGACAATCTGGTGCGCGTGTCGATCGGGGTCGAGCATCCGGATGACCTGCTTGCCGACTTCGAGCAGGCATTGGCAGCGGTATAGGGGCGCGTTGCGCGCTGACGGCGCACGCCTTATATTCAAGGTTCGGAACTGAGGAATCTCGAATGGCCAGCGCAGCTGCGGTGCTCGAAATGCCCGACAACGATCTAGGTGCGACTGCCGAGGTCCAGATGCTGCTGCGGGCGCTTGCCGATTCGCTCGATGCCGAGCGAGAGCAACGGCGCAGGCTGCTGGCAAAATTGAAGTACGAAGTGGAACGCGGCGACCAAATTCTCGTCGATGCCGGTTTGAATCCCACCTCGGCACGATGAGCGGCTTTGGGGCGGTCCTGTTGTGGATTGCCGAAGCTATCGGCAAAAAACGCCTTGGAGATGCGTTCGAGAGCGGTGCGAAACAGGAGATTCGTATGCTCCGCCGCGCTTTGCTGGAGTCGCAACAGCATCGCGACGAATACGACGGCATGGAAGGACTTCTGGACCGAACAATGGTCCAGCGCGATGCCCTGCAACTGGAAAATATTCGTTTGCGTCTCGAGAATCGTGACCTTCGCGCCGAACTCGCCGCCCTCAAACTGGCGTCCTGACCTTCAAACCGTCTCCCCCGTCCATTCCCAGTGCCACGGCTCAAAGGCGTAGTTGACGAAGCCGAAGCGCGCGCCGTTCGCCAGCAGCCACGCATAGGCGGCCGTTTTCGTCATCGCGCGGCGGTTGGCGTCGGCGGTGCTGTCGGGGCCGAAACCCGGCGTTTCGCCGACGTAGAGGTCGAGCGCGAGGCCGGTGCGGTGCGCCGAGCATTTGGCGCGCGTGATGCCCTGGCAATTGTGCTGCGCGGCGCAGCGCGCGGCATCCGACGCGGGGTCGCGATAGCCCGAAAAGATGCTCAGCCAGCGCGCGTCGCGGCGCAGTCCGGGTATGTCGCGCCGCGCCGCCGCGACCATCGCCCGGTACGCGGTCAAGGCCCGGGGGCGCAGCTGGATGCGCTTGCCGAGATAGCCTTCGGTCGGCGCGGCGGCGGCGAGAGCGCGCGGTGGCGGCGGGCAGGTGCCGGTCGCCCGCAGCGCGACATACGGCCGCCGCGCCTGCCAGATGGCGCTCATCGCGGCGAAGCTCTGGGCATCGACGGTGCCGGTGGGCTTGAGCTTATGGACCGCCTGCCAGGTTGCGAGCGCCGCGGCGAACCCCGGCGTCGCGGGCGCGCAGGCGGTCCGCAATTCGGCGGCGATGCGCGGGGCATAGGTCTCCCACCCCGTCTCGACGCGCCCGAACGGCGACCAGACGAGCGTCCGCAGCGATGCGGTATTGATCACCGCCGCCGTGCCCGTGCCGGTCGCGCAGGTCGCGGCGGCGGCCGGCAGCGCGAACATCATCCCGCCCAACGCCATCGCCCGGAGAATCATGCTTCGGCCCGCCTGTGGAACAACCCCGTTCGCCAATAGCTTGAACGGGCATCGCTCAGCAAAGGGTCAACATGCACAACCGGTTTCTCGTCAGCGTCGTCGCCCTCGCCACCGCGCTCGTCGCCGCGCCCGTTTTGGCCGTGACCCCGGCGCAGCCTGCGGCAGCGAAGCCAACCCCCGCCGCGCCGGCCCCGCTGGCCAGGGCGATCGACACGCAGGGTTTCGCCGCGAGGTCCGACAAGGCGGCGCAGATGCGGATGCTGGTGCGCGCGCAGGTGCTGCTCGACCGCGCGCATTTCTCGCCCGGCGTCATCGACGGCAAGCCCGGCGGCAACATGGTGCAGGCGCTGAAAGGCTTTCAGGCGGCGAACGGCCTGACCCCCGACGGCACGCTCGGCAGGCAGACGTGGGACAAGCTCGTCGCCGCCGACGCCGCGCCGGTGATCCGCACCTATACCCTCGTCACTGCCGACGTTGCAGGGCCGTTCGCCGCGGCGGTCGAGCCGGGCGACTATGTGACGATGGCGGCGCGCCCGAACATGACGTGGACGACGGCGCTCGAAAGCCTCGCCGAGCGCGCGCACATGGACGAAGCGCTGGTCCAGTCGCTCAATCCCGGCGTCGCCTTCGACCGCGCCGGGCCGGCGATCCTCGTCGCCGCGACGGCGCGACCCAAGCTGGCAGCCGTCACGCGGATCGAGGTCGACAAGGTCGCGCAGGTGACGCGGGCCTTCGACGCCGCCGACAAGCTCGTCGCGACCTACCCGGCGACGGTCGGCAGCACCGAGCGCCCCGCCCCCGACGGCGAGTGGGCAGTGCGGACCGTAGCGACGGCGGCGACCTACACCTTCGACCCGGCGCGGCTGACCTTCCAGCCCAAGAGCGGCGGTGTCGAGACGCCGTCGGGCAAGCTGACGATCAAGGCGGGCCCCAACAACCCCGTCGGCACGACGTGGATCGACCTGACCAAGGACACCTATGGCATCCACGGCGCGCCCGATCCGCGCCTCGTCGGCAAGCGCGCCAGTCACGGCTGCGTGCGCCTGACAAATTGGGACGCGCAGGAACTCGCGGGCGCGGTCAAGGCCGGGGCAAAGGTCGTCTTCACCGGCACCGAAACGCGCGCGACGAGCTGAACGGCTTGCCTGGCAGGCCGTCATGCGCCGGAGAACGTCGTGGCGTGCCGCGAGCGATCGGCTTATTCTGGCGACGTGACGCCGTCCGAATCCTCGCCTCCACGCGCGCTGGCGCTTGCCGCGCCGGTCGCCGACACGGCGGCGGCGATGTCGGGGACGGTGCAGCTGCGCGTCGGCGGCGAGGCGCTGGCGGTGAGCGTCACGGTGCCGGCCGACCCGGTCCCGCTGGCCGCCTTGCTGCCCGTCTTTCAGGGGCTGGCCGATGCCATTGTCGAGACCGCCGCGCGCCGTGAGGCGGCGGCGGGGCGCGCCGTGACGTGCCGTGCCGGGTGCGGGGCGTGCTGTCGCCAGATCGTGCCGGTGTCGCCGTCGGAAGCGCGCGGGCTGGCGGCTCTGGTCGCCGCGCTGCCGCCCGGTCGCCGCGCGGCTATCGAGGCGCGCTTCGCGGCGGCGCGCGCGGCGGGCGAAGCCCTGTTCGCGCGCACCCGTGCCCTGGGTTCCGCAGCCCTCGACGACATCGGCCTCGCCTATTTCGGTCTCGGCATCGCGTGTCCGTTTCTCGAGGCCGAAGCGTGCTCGATCTACCCTGATCGACCGCTGATCTGCCGCGAGTTCCTCGCCACCTCGCCGCCCGTCGAATGCCAGCGTCCGGGCGACGACCGCGTCGTCGGCGTACCCGGAACCGCGCACGCGTCGCAGGCGCTGACGCAAGTCGACGCCAGCCTCGAACGCCACGACCGCATGCCGCTCTACGACGCGCTCGCTTACACCGCCGCGCAGCCGTCGCCGCCCGCGCACCCCGGCCCAGCGCTCGTGCAGGCGGTGTTCGCGCGCCTCGCCGACGGCTGAGCGTCGCGCGCACTGGCATCGTTTCGCGCGGCAAACTAGTCTGGTCCGATGACCGCCCCGCCATCATCCCCCGACCGAATCGTCCTGTCGGTCCCGGTGCCCGATGGTACGGCGGCACTGTCGGGCGTCGTCGGGCTGCGCGTCGGCGACGCGATGCTGAGCGTCGCGGTGACGGTGCCCGCCGGGCCGGTCGCGCTCGACGCCCTGCTGCCGGTTTTTCACGGGCTCACCGACGCCGTCGTCGAGCGCGTCGAGCGGCGCGCGGCGGCGGCGGGCCAGCGCGTCAGCTGCCACAAGGGCTGCGGCGCGTGCTGCCGCCAGGCCGCGTCGATCTCGCCGTCGGAGGCGCGCGGCTTGGCCAGGCTGGTCGCCGCGCTGCCGCCCGCGCGTCGCAGCGTGATCGAGGCGCGCTTCGCCGCCGCGCGCGCCGCGACCGCGCCGGTGCTCGCCGCCGCGCTTGCCGACACCGAGAGCGCGGGGACCGAGAAGTTCGGGCTGGCATACCTGGCGCTGGGCATCGCCTGCCCGTTTCTCGAGGACGAATCCTGCTCGATCTATGCCGACCGACCGATGATCTGCCGCGAGCATCTGGTGTCGTCGCCGCCCGTCGAATGCCGGACACCGGGCAGCGGGCGCGTCGATGGCATCGCGGGCACGCTGCGCGTCTCGAAGGCGTTCCGCGCGGTCGACACGGCGCTGGCGCAGCGCGGCATCATGCTGCTCAACGAAGCGCTCGAATGGGCGGCGGCGAACCCCGACGGCGTCACGCACGCCGGCCCGGCGCTGGTCCAGACCGTCTTCAAGCAGCTCGACGACGACGGTGCGCCCGGCCACGCCAGCGCTTGACCACCGGCCCCCGCGCGCCCACCTGCCCGCCCGATGACCATGATGACTTTCGACGACGTCGAGGCCGAGTTCGAGGCCCTCGACGACTGGGACGACCGCTACCGGCTGCTGATCGACCTCGGGCGCGGCCTGCCGCCGATGGCCGACGCGCTCAAGACCGAGGCGACGCGCGTGCGCGGCTGCGCCAGCCAGGTCTGGCTGTATCCGACGGTCGAGGCCGACGCCTTGCGCTTCGCCGCCGACAGCGACGCGGCGATCGTCAAGGGCCTCGTCGCGCTGGTGCTTCTCGACGTGAACGGCAGACCGGCCGCCGCGATCGACGTTGCCGCGACGCGCGCGCGGCTCGACGCGCTCGGACTGTCGAAGCATTTGTCGTCGAACCGGACGCAGGGCCTCGCGTCGATGCTGGCACGGATCGGCGAGCTGGCGCGCGCTGCCGCTGCCTAGCCCCTTGCGCTGCCGGTCGTGTTAGGCGAATAATACGGTCGGCGAGGCGTGGGAGCATGACGATGGACGCGAGCAGGCTGGGGCTGGCAGCGGCGGTGATCGCGGGTGTTCTCGTCTTCAACTTCGTGCCGACGCTGATCGCCTATGCGACGCGCCATCCCGAGCGCCGGCTGCTCGCCTCGCTCAACGTCGCGTCGCTGCTGTCGCTGCTGCTGTGGCTCGCGCTGCTCGCCTGGGCCGTCGGCGGCAAGCGCGACGATTCGGTCATCGGGCGTTTCGCCGGCGACCCGGCCAACCGCCGCCGCCTGTTGATCGGTGCGGCGACGCTGATCGGGCTGGGGGTCGCGAGTACGGCGTACGCGCTCGCGCTCCGCTGACCTCAGCGCGGCGCGCCGACCGCCGCGACCGCGCTGGCCGGATCGTCGGCGAACAGCCCGTCGACGCCGGCTGCGATGAACGCCCGATATTCGCCCGCGATGTCGCCGCGTGCCTGCGGACCGTCGCCGGTGCGGAAATCGGCGGGCAGAAAGTAATTCTCGGGCCGGAAGGTCCACGGGTGGAGTTTGAGCCCCGCCGCATGCGCGTCGGCGACGAGCGCCGTCGGTGGCCCGAGCCTGGCGTCGGCCCCGCGCCCGATGATCCGGTCCTTGTTGGGGCCGATTCCGGCGGCATAGGCCGCGACGCCGCGCAATCCGGCGGGCGTCACGAGGCTGTCGTACGCGACCCCGTCGCCCGATACGCCGTCGCCGATCAACTGGATCAGCCGCACCTTGGTCTGGCGGTGCAGCGCCTTGAGATTGCCGACCTCGAACGACTGGATGAACACCGGCGACGCGGCGGTCGTCCACCCCGCCGCCGCCAGCGCGGCGAGCAGCGGCGGCTCGAGCGGCAGGCCGATCCCGGCGAAATAGCTCGGGTGCTTGGTCTCGGGGTAGATGCCGACCGTCCGCCCGGCACCCTTCGCCAGCGCGACGATCTCGGCCAGCGTCGGCACGCGCTCGCGGTCGAAGGCGGCGTTGCCCGGGCGCAACTGCGGCAGACGCTCGCGGGCGAGGAGCGTCTTCAGTTCGGCGAGCGTGAAGTCCTCGGTGAACCAGCCCGTCGTCGCGACGCCGTCGATCGTCTTCGTCGTTCGACGCGCGGCGAACTCGGGATGCGCGGCGACGTCGGTGGTGCCCGAAATCTCGTTCTCGTGGCGCGCGACGAGGATATGATCCTTCGTCGAGACAAGGTCGGGTTCGATGAAATCGGCCCTGGCACGGATCGCCTCCGCGTACGCTGCCAGCGTGTGCTCGGGACGCAGCGCGCTCGCGCCGCGATGCGCGATGACGATCGGGCGTTCGGTCGCTGCCGACGCGGACCCGGCGAGCAGCGCGGCCATGACGAACACCCTCCACATCATCGCCGCACCCTAGCCGCCCCGGCTGCGCGCCGCCACTCCCCGCCGCGGCGTGCGCGCCGCCACTCCCCGACGCGCCCGTAACGTGTTACACAAGCGCCGCGACCCGCGAGGGCCGCCGGGAGAGTGCGCATGACGATCGCCTATGTCCCCAACGATCCCGGTGTCGCGGGCACCGGCCCGCTGAATATCCCGCCGAGTCCCGACCGCAAGGCCCCGCGCCTCGGCTTCGCGGTCAAGGCGCTGGCCAAGGAGGCGGTCTATGCCCCCGACACGCGCGAGTATGTCGGCTGGGCGGCGCGCGAGGCGGCTCTGCGGGCCTTGGCGGCGTTCGAGGACTGCGCCGGGCCTCTCAAGGGCTGGCAGGGCAAGCCGACGCTCAAGCAACTCGCGCTGCTGCCCAACGCGGGGACCGATCTCAACGCCTATTACAACCGCGCCAGCATTTCGTTTTTCGAGACGACGGTCGCGGGCAAGCTCGTGCTGTCGGGGGCGTCGCAGGATGTCGTCGCGCACGAGACCGGCCATGCCATCCTCGACGCGCTACGTCCCGACCTGTGGAACGCCGCGATCATGGAGGTGTCGGCGTTCCACGAGGGCTTCGGCGACTGTATCGCGGTGCTCGCGGCGCTGGCCGACAAGGACACGCGCGTCGCGGTGCTCAAGGGCGATGCCAAGCTCGCCAAGCCCAATTTCGTCGAGGCGACCGCCGAAGCGCTGTCGGCGGCGATCGGCACGGTTTATGGCGCGACCAACAATGCGTCGCAGCCGCGCCACGCGCTCAACGACTATCGCTGGACCTTCCCGACGTCGCTGCCCGACGACGGCGCGCCGGGCACGCTGATCAACGAGATGCACTCGCTCGGGCAGTTGCTCAGCGGCTGCTACTACCGCCTCATCCAGGGCGTCTTCGCGCGCACGGCGGGGGGCGAGGCGGGACTATGGCAGGCGGCGAAGGTGGCGACGTGGCTGCTTACCGCCGCGACGCTGCGCGCGCCGGTCAAGTCGCGCTTCTTCCAGTCGGTCGGGCGGACGATGCTGGTCGTCGACCAGGCGGCGTACAAGGGGGTCAACGGCCCCGCGATCCGTGCGGCGTACGCGCACCACGGCATCGACATCGGCGCGACGACCTTCCTCGCGCCCCAGATTCCGCTGGGACCCGCCGCGAAGGGTTTTGCGGCGGCTGGCGACAAGCCCGTCGGCACGGCCGGCGCACGCGGCGTCGCGGCGGTGCTCGACGCGCCCGACGGCGCGAGGATCGCCTATCGCCGCGTCGAGTTCGGCGCGCGCGCGGTGGCGGTCGCGAGCTTTCCGCGCGCCGTCGCGCTGGGCGACCTCGACCCGCGCCTCGCGCACGCCGTCGCGGTCGCGCCGCACGAGGCCTTCGTCGGCGAGGGTCCCGAAGGCGGCGCGGCGATGCTCGGCGCGGTCGACGCCAGCGCGGGCCTCGTGATGGAGGTCCGCAGCTTCGTCCAGACGCTGCTGCGCCGCGACGACATCGCCTTCGGCGACACGCCCGCGAAGGGCGCGGGGGTGGTCGCGTCGAAGGGCTCGAAGACCCACGCGCTGACCAGTTCGAAAAGTGGCGCGGCGACGCTGCAGCGCATCGCGTTTGCCTGCGGGTGCCGGGGGCACTGACCCCCACGCCGTTGCCGAAATAATTTCGTGCGCGGTCGAAACGCGCGCCGTTCGCCGCACATCGAACGGGCGGTGCCGATACCGCCGGTTCGGAAGGAACTGATCATGCACTACATGCTGCTCTTCAACGAAACCCGCGACGAGATGGGCAAGCGCTTCGATCTCGCGCAGGCGGACGCCTATTGGGGCGGCTGGAACGCCTATATGGGGGCGATCGCGCAGAGCGGCGCTATGGTCAGCGGCAACGGCCTGCAGCCCCCCGACGCCAGCACGTCGCTGCGCATCGCCGACGGCACGCGCCACGTCGCCGACGGGCCGTTCGCCGATACTAAGGAAATCCTCGGCGGCTATGTCATTCTCGACGTCGCCGATCTCGACGCGGCGCTCGAATGGGCGGCGCGGGCCCCGTGCGCGACGGCGGGCGGGGTCGAAATCCGCCCGGTGCTGGCACCGCCCGCGAACTGATGGACGCCGCGCGCCGCACCGCCGCCGATGCAGCGGAGGTCGCGGCGCGCGCGTCCTACGGCAAGCTGCTGGCGATCCTCGCGGCGCGCTCGGGCAATATTGCGGCGGCGGAGGATGCCCTCGCCGACGCCTTCGTCGCCGCGCTGGCGCAATGGCCGCGCGAGGGCATTCCGGCGAACCCCGTCGGCTGGCTGGTGACGGTGGCGCGGCGGCGGATCGGCCATGCCATCGGTCGCCGCCGCACCGCCGACGCGGCGCTCGACCACGTCGTGCGGCTCGCGGACGAGCGCACCGATGCCGCCGCCGACAGCTTCGTCGACCGGCGTCTGGCGCTGCTGTTCGTGTGCGCGCACCCCGCCATCGCCGCCGAGGCGCAGGCCCCGCTGATGCTGCAGACCGTGCTCGGCCTCGACGCGGCGCGCATCGCGGCATGCTTTCTCGTGTCGCCCGCGATGATGGGCCAGCGGCTGGTGCGCGCCAAGCGCAAGATTCGCGATGCGGGCATCGCCTTCGCGGTTCCTGAGGCGGACCAGCTCAGGCCGCGCCTCGGCGGCGTTCTGGCGGCGATCTATGCCGCCTATGGCACCGCGTGAGAGGACGTGACGGGTGCCGACGACCGGCTCGCGGGCCTCGCGGCGGAGGCGATCTGGCTGGCGCGCCTGCTGACCGAGCTGCTGCCGGGCGAGCCGGAGGCGAAGGGGCTGTTGTCGCTGATGCTGCACTGCGAGGCACGGCACGACGCGCGGCGCGATGCGTCGGGCGCGTTCGTGCCGCTGCACCGGCAGGACATGGCGAAATGGTCGCGTCCGATGCTCGTCGAGGCGGAAGCACTGTTGCGCCGGGCCGCTGCCGCCGCGTCGCCGGGGCGCTTCCAGACCGAGGCGGCGATCCAGTCGCTCCACGCGCAGCAGCTCATGACCGGCGAGCGCTTCACCGCCCCGCTGGCGCGGCTGTACGACATGCTCGCCGGGTTCGCGCCGACGATCGGCGTTCTCGTGGCGCGCGCCGTCGCGCATGCCGAGAACGGCGATCTTGCGGCGTCCTCAGACCAGCTCGACGCGATCGGTGACGTCGCGACATACCAGCCGTGGTGGGCGGCGCGGGCCCGGGTCTGCTGGCTGGCGGGCGACGCGGCGGCGGCATGGGCGGCGGCGCGGACGGCGGCGGGCCTCAGCAGCGACCCCGGCGTCCGGCGCTTCCTGCTCGCCGGCGGTTTCCGCCTTGCAGGCTAGCACGATTGCGAAGCTCGGGCCGCGCCGCCCAAGCCGGTCAAAAGAACGACTTGCGCTTTTCCACGAGCTTCGCGCCCGACTTGCCCGGCACCAGTACGTGCGTCACGCCGGGCGGCAAAGGGGCGTCGGGGTCGGACGTTTCGAGCAGAGCACCGTGGCGTTTCAGCGACGCGCGCAGGGCTGCGGCATCGTCGTCGGACGCTGGCGGGGGCGCGCGCTTGACCATGCCGCGAAGATAGGCGCGCGCCCGCCGCGCCGCAACCGCGTCGCATTCGTCCAAGACGCTCGACTCGCGGCGCGGTTAGTAACATGCTGACCAAGTTGGTGGCTTTGGCGTCGGGGTTGGCAGCAGCGAGGGGCGGCGCGGGGACGTGGCGGAGGCGCAGGCGAAGCGGTCGCGCTGGCTCGGCTTTGCCGGGGTCGCGTTCGCGCTGCTCGCTGCGGCGTTCGGCATCTGGCTGACGCAGGCGAGCGACCGCGTCGTCGGTTTCGACACCCACCGCAACGACCACGACCTGCAGATCGTCGCCGAGGGGCTGGCGAGCTGGCCCGCGACGATCGCCTCGATGGCCGAGAAGAACTTCATTCCCCAGCGCCTCGAAGCCCCCGACGATGCGGCGCGCGCGCGCGGCTGGCAGGCGCGGGCCCGTTTCTGGCACCCCGCACTGGGCCGCTTCGTCATCGACTATGCGCTCGTCGCGCCAGGGGCGGTGTGCCCCGAGGCCGATGCGGGCGGCAGGCGCGCGTGGTTCGCGGCGCAGACGCTCGAAATCCGCGACGCGCTCGATGCCGCACGCCTCGAGGCCGCCGACCGGCGCGTGTTGCCGGGGTTCAGGGGCGACTGGCGCGCGTGGCTCGGGCGCGGGGTTCTCGCGCTGCCCGCCGGGGCGACGCGGCTGTGCTTCGCGGCGCGGTTGCCGCTCGCCGCGCTGGTCCACGCCGACACCGCGATGCCGCGCGCCACCGAACTGCTGATCGCCGACGCCGAGGGGCGCATTGCGGCGCACTTCGGTGCGGACCCGCTGCCGCTCGCCGACCTCGCGCAGCTCCAGCCCGTCGCCTCGCTGTCGGGGTCGGTGATCGGCGCGCTGCCGGGCGCGCCCAAGACCGCCGCCGCCGCGCCGGCGCGCGCGCTCGACCCGCTCGGCCCGACGCGCGTCCGCGCCGGGGCGCACGACTACACGGCCTATGTCCGCGACATCGCGCTGCCGGGGCCGCAGCCGGGCAGCGTCGTCCACGCGCAGGCGGTGGCGCTGGTCGCGGCGGGGGGCTTGTTCGACCGCATCCCGCGCGCGCCGATCATCCTCGCGGGGTTCGCGGTGCCGCTGCTGCTGCTGCTCGCGCTGACGTCGGTGCTCAAGCTGCGGCTGATCGGGCCGGGCGAGGGGCTGGCGCGGCTGGAGATCGCGGCGCTGGGCGCCGGGCTCGTCGCGGCGACCGCGTTGATCGCCGCAGCGGCGGCGTTCGCGGTCGATGTCGAGGCGAGCCGCGCACGCGCCGGGGTCCGCACCGCCGACACCGTGCTCGAACTGCGCCGACAGTTCGCCGCCGAGGTCGCGCCGCTGCTCGGGCTGGAGCGCGACGGCGCAGCGGGCTGGCGCGACGCGCGCGCGATCTGGCGCGATCCCGACGACTGCCTGACGGTGCCGCTACCGCTCGCGTCGGTGCTCGGCGTCGCCGACCCGGGCTATCCGTTGCGCGAGCGCCGCCGCACCGAGATCGACACGCGGCGCGTCACGCGCGCCAATCCCGACGCCGTCGCCGCGCACGACACGCTGCGCCTGCCGCCGCGCGAATCGGCGTTCGTCGTCGGGCACGACGGGCGGCTGTGGCCGGGCACGGCGATCAGCGCGTGTCGCTCGAACAACGGCGGGCGTCTCGACGTGACGACACGCAGCTATTTCGACCATGCCCTCGACGGCGATACCAGCCCGCTGCCGACGCCGGCGCGACCGCGCTGGCAGCGCCTGCGCCTGCCGGGGGCGGACCGCGAAATCCTCGCCGCCCCCGCCTATGCGATCGAGCAGGTGCGCAGCCAGAGCGACGGCTTCGACAAGACCGTGGTCGCGTTTCCCGCCATCGCCGCGCCTGCCGAAGCGGGCCGGAGGCGCGCGCGCGAGGCCGACGCGGTGGTGGTCAGCGCGGGGGTGCTGCGCAGCCTGCTGATGCCCGTGCTGCCGCCGACCGAGCGCTTCATGGTCGTCGATCTCGGCGATCCCGGCCTCGAGGTGCTGTTCCATTCCGACCCCCAGCGCGTGCGCTTCGAACACGCGGCGCGCGAGCTGAAGAGCCCCAAGCTCGCCGCCATCCTGACGCGGCTGCGCGGCCCCAAGGCCGCCGACGACGGCCCGCCCGCGCTGACCTCGACCTACGACGGCGCGCGCCAGCATTTCGGCCTGGCGCGGCTGCCGTTCGCCAACTGGGCGATCCTTGCATGGCATTCGCACGACAGCGCCGATGCCGTCCCGACGCAGGTGCTGCTCGCGACGCTGATGAGCTTTTCGGCGCTCGTCGTCGCGGTGTGGGGCGTGCCCGCGCTGCTGCTCGTCGCGACCGGGCGGGCGCGCTGGGGGTGGCTGTGGCCCGACGCGCGGCGCACGGCGGCGTATGCGCGGCTGACGCGCGCGCTGGCGCTGACGGCGTTGCTGGGGCTGCTGGTGCTGTGGCTGTGGCCCGCCGGGCCGTTGTGGGCGGCGATGCTGTGCTGGGCGGGCGGCCTGGCGAGCGGCCTCGTCGTGCTGCGCGGGCCGAAGGGGCCGCCCGGTCCGCTGCGCCCCGCGACGGCGCGCGGCTACCGCAACGCCGTCGTCGCGGCGCTGCTGACGATGGTCGCGGTGCCGATGCTGAGCGTCCACGCCGACGCCGCGCGCTTCGGGCGGCGCAGCGTCGACACCGACGCGCGGATCGGCCTCGACGCGGGGCTGGTGGCGCGCACGGCGGCGACGGCGGCGATCTCCAACGTCTATTTCTCCGACCTGCGCGCGGCGCGACGGCGCGCGCTGCCGCCCGGCGACCTGACCGGCATCGCGGCGGGATGCTGGCGGCCGTTGCCCGACGCCGAGCGCGACACCGGCCTCGCGCAGCGGCTGTTCAGGGGGCTTTATCACGGCCCCGCCCCCGGCGCGTCGACGGTGACGCCGGCGCTCGCCGCGCTGGCGTGTCCCGGCGCGACGCTGGCGCTGGGCAGCCTCGCGACCTTTGCCGAGCCCGAACTCCTGTGGGAGTCGGGCTCGCTGACGCGCGTCCTGTGGGTGGTCGTCGTCACCGGCCTCGGCATCGGGCTGCTGGGGGCCGCGCTGACCGTCGTGCTGCGCCGCCTGTTCGGCCTCGCGACGCCGCTCGAAGCCGTGACCTACCCGCCGCTGGCGCTGTCCGACGATTTCGCCGCGCTCGTGCTGCCGCCGCGCGTGATGATCGTCCGCCCGCCGCTGGGATTGCGAAACCAGTTGTTCGACCATGGCCACCGCATCGACCTGTCCGACGAAAGCCTGACGCCGATCGCCGGGCCGGCGGTGGCGGCGGCGTGGGAGCCCCCGCGCCACTATATCCTCTACAATCTCGAGCTGACGCTGCGCGAACCCGAGCGGCGGCGCGCCGCGCTCCGCCACATGGAAAAGCTCGTCGAAAGGCCCGGCGTCCGCGACGGTTCGACGACGCTGGTGCTGCTCGCCGAACTGACCCCGCTCGAACGCCTGCTGCAGGCCTATGAGCACGAGAAGCTCGCGGCGCAGACCGACGAGGGCCGCGACCTCGAGGCGATCCGCCGCCAGCGCGAGGATATCCGCTGGTCGAAACTGCTCGAGGATTTCCAGACCTATATCTTCGGCTCGGTCGACAAGCTGGTGCGCGAAACCCGGCCCGGCGAGAGTGCGGTCGATACCGCGGTGATCGGCGAGCTGGCGGGGCTGCCCGAGCATGTCATCGCGACCTTGCTGCCGGCGGGCACACACATCCCGGTGTCGATGACGCTGCGCACCACCGCCGCCTATGATGCGCTCTACCGCGCGCCCGTATTGGGCTTCGCGCGCGACCTCCGCGCCGCGTCGCCGCAGGCGGCGATCGATTTCATCGGCCTGATGCTGATCGAACATTATCAGCAGCTGTGGTCGGCATCGTCGCGCGCCGAGCAGCTCGTGCTCTACAACCTCAGCGTCCGCCGCATCCCGAGCATCGCGGCGCGCGATGCGCTCAAGTCGTTGATCCGGCGCGGTCTGGTCGCCTACGACCCCGTGCCGAGGATGTTCAATGCGAGCTTCGCGGCGTTCGTCCAGCATGCCGAGCGACCGGCGACGCTGCAGCGCTGGAAGGCCGACGCGCCCAAGGGCGGCTGGCGCTTCGCGGTCTGGCCGCTGCTCATCGTGCTGCCGCTCGGGCTGCTGCTGCTGGGCGGCGCGATCCTCGATTCAGGCCAGCCGCTGGTCGCGCTGTTGCCGCTGCTGGTTGCGACCGGGCCGGCATTGTTGCAGGCTCTCGGTGTCTTCCGAAAGGCTTCGACATGATGAGTCTCGACGCTGCGAAGCCCGTCGACGGCCTGCTCGTCAAGCTGCGCCGTGCCGATGCGGCCGCGTTCGCAGCCGCCAACCGGATGGCGATGGGCGGCAGCGCGACGCCCGAGATCGTCCTCACCGTGCCCGCCCCCGCCGCGGCCGAGCGCGGCTTCGCCGACCACCCCAACGATGCGGTGTGGGCGCGGATGGCGAGCGGGGCGAACGCTTGGGACGACGCCCACCGCGTCATGCGCCAGGGGTTCGCGGCGGCGAGCGGGGTGATCGCCGCCGAACCCGATCTGGGGCAGGTCTGGCGGAATGGCGAGACTGATGTGCCGGGCATGGGTGTTGCAGGCGACGACCGCTGCGCGCCGGTGCCCCAGACCGACGCGGGCGGGCGCGCCATCGGTCCCGGCGACGGCTGGCATCGCGGCGCGGCCTTCAGCGGCCTCGCGGCGGCGGCGGCGCAGGTCGGCGACGCGGCGCAGCGCGGGGTTCGCATCGCGCATCTCGACACCGGCTACGACCCCGACCACGCGGCGCGTCCCGCCCATCTGCTCACCGCGCGCGAGGCCAATTTCGTCAACGGCGAGGGCCTGCCCAATTCCGCCGCCGACGTGACCCCGACCGGCGGCATTCCGTTCACCCGCGCGCGCGGCCACGGTACCGGCACATTGTCGATCCTCGCGTCGCCCCAGTTCGGCGGCGCGCCGGGCGCGGAGATCGTCGCGGTTCGCATTGCCGACGGCGTCGTGCGCTTCTCGACGAGCACGATGGTGCAGGGCATCGAGCATGCGCTGGCCAACGGCGCGCAGGTGCTGTCGATGAGCATGGGGGGGTATGCCGGCGGCGCGCTCGCCGATGCGGTCAACAAGGCGTACGAGGCCGGCCTGACGATGGTCACGGCGGCGGGCAACAACTTTGCCGGGCTGCCGATCCGCTCGGTGGTCTATCCGGCGCGGATGCGGCGCGTCATCGCCGCGACCGGCGTCATGGCCGACGGTCGACCCTATTTCGACCTCACCGGCGGGACGATGCAGGGCTGCTGGGGCCCCGATCTCAAGATGGCGACCGCGCTGGCGGGCTTCTCGCCCAACATCCCCTGGGCGGCGTTCAAGTGCGGCGACATCGTCAAGCAGGACGGGCAGGGCACCAGCGCGGCGACGCCGCAGGTCGCCGCCGCCGCCGCGCTGTGGATCGCGCTGCATCAGGGCGACGCGGTCTATCGCGGCTATCCGCAAGGCTGGATGCGGGTCGAGGCGGTGCGTCGCGCGCTGTTCGCCGCAGCGCGCCGGACGACGGCGAAGCTCGATGCGGCGGGCGTCGCGCAATTTCTCGGCAAGGGCGCGCTCGACGCGCTGGCGGCGCTCGCCGTCGCCCCCGCCGCCGCCGCCACTCTGCGTGCCGAACCGCCCGCCAGCGCGGCGTGGGCGTGGGTCGAGCTGCTCAGTGGCGAGGGCGTCGGCTTCGCGCTCGCGAGCCAGCCGCGCGCCACCGCGCTCGGCCTCGAACTGATGCAGCTGGCGCAACGCAGCCCGGAAATCGAGGCGGCGCTGCTCGGCGGCGGTGGCGACCCCGACGGCGCGCTCCCCGACGCCAATCGCCGTGCCTTCTTCGCCGCCGTCCTCGACAGCGGCGCGGCGTCGAAGCTGCTGACCACCGCGCTGACCAAAAGCCTCGGGCTGCGCGACGGCGCGCCGCCGCCCGCGCCGCCACCGCTGCCGGGCACCGCGCCGCCACCGGGCCAGGTGCGCCGCCCGCGCCGGGACCCCGTGCCCGCGCAGCGCCGCCTGCGCGTCTTCGCGCTCGACCCCAGCCTCGGTGCCTCGCTCGCCACCGCCGCGATCGACGTGGCGACGGTCAGCGTCCCCTACGAGACCGACGCGCACGGCAAGTCGATCCTGCGCCCCGGCCCGGTCGGCGAATATCTCGAGGTCGTCGATGTCGATCCGGCATCCGACCGCGCCTACGACCCCGTCGATCTCGACCACCCGCATTTGCTGCTGTCCGACGGCCTCGAACCCTCGGAGGGCAACCCGCGCTTCCATCAGCAGATGGTCTACGCGATCGGCATGAAGACCATCCGCCACTTCGAGGATGCGCTGGGCCGCAAGGCGCTATGGGCCCCGCGCCGCTATCGGCAGGGCATCGCGACGCGCTTCGAATATGTCCAGCGGCTGCGCATCTACCCGCACGCGCTGCGCGACCGGAACGCCTATTACAGCCCGTCGAAGGTCGCGCTGCTGTTCGGCTATTTCCCCGCCGTCTCGGCGCGCACCGATGCGACGGTGCGCGGCACCATGGTGTTCGCGTGCCTCAGCGCCGACATCATCGCGCACGAGATGACCCACGCGCTGTTGGACGGCGTCCACCGCCATTATCAGGAGGCGTCGAACCCCGATGTCGGCGCGTTCCACGAGGGCTTCGCCGATATCGTCGCGCTGTTCCAGCATTTCACCTACGGCGACATCGTCGCGGCCGAGATCGCCCGCGCGCGCGGCGAGATCGGCGCGGCCAAATTATTGTCGGGCCTCGCGCGGCAGTTCGGCGAAGGCGCAGGGAAAGCGGGGCCGCTGCGCGACTATGTCGATCCGGCGACCGGCGCGCTCGACTACCGCGCCACCACCGAGGTCCACAGCCGGGGTTCGATCCTGGTGTTCGCGATCTACGAAGCCTTCGTCGCCATCGTCGAGCGGCGCACCGGCGACCTCATCCGCCTCGCCACCGGCGGCACCGGCGTGCTCCCGGCAGGCGATCTCCACCCCGGCCTCGTCGCGCGGCTGACCCGCGAGACCTGCAAGGCGGCGTCGCAGATTCTGCGCATCTGCGTCCGCGCGCTCGACTATTGCCCGCCCAACGACATCAGCTTCGGGGAATATCTGCGCGCCGTGCTGACCGCCGACCTCGATCAGGTGCCCGAGGACCGGCTGGGCTATCGCACCGCGCTGCTCCAGTCGTTCCGCCGCCACGACCTGCTCCCCGAGCGGCTGCGCACCGTGTCGATCGAATCGCTCGTCTGGCGGCGACCGGCGGACCCGTGCCCGCCGTGGTTCGCCGACGCGATCCGCGACTTCGCCATCGACTGGGCCAACAACAGCGACCGCTGGACCTCGTTCAAGCTCGTCGAGCAACGCCGCTTCGACCTGCAACTGCGGTTGAAACAGGTGTTCGAGGCCGACCCCGCGACGGCGGCGAGCTTCGGGCTGCAGCACGACCTGCCGCGCTATGCCGACAACGGCATCGCGGTGCCGGGCGAGACGGGCACGACCTTCAGCGTCCACAGCCTGCGCCGCGTCCGCCGCACGCGCCCCGACGGCGAGGTAGCGAATCAGATCGTCGCGGTGATCGCGCAGCGCCGCGCCGAACCCGTCGATCCGGCGCGGGGGATCGACAAGGACGACCCCAACAGCTTCTTCTGGTTCCGCGGCGGCGCGACGCTGATCATCGACCCCGCCGTGTCGGGCAGCTATCCGCCGCGCGCCGAAATCCGCTACACCGTCGTCAAGCACATGCTCAGCACCGATCGGCTGGCGCGGCAGCGGGCGCACCTGGGCGGCCCGGCGACGACGCTCCGCGCGCAGTATTTCGATACGCGCGCGCTCGCCCGCCGCGAGCCCTTCGCGATGCTCCATGCCGAGGAGGAGCCGTCATGAGCCGCGTCACCGCCCGCCTCTACTGCCACGGCCTCGGCGATTGCTCGCTGCTCGGCATCGCCAGGCCCGATGGCGGGACGTTCTGGATCCTCATCGACTGCGGTATCCACACCTCGGCGAAGGGCGGCCCCGCGAGCATCGACCGCGTCGTCGCCGACATCGCCGACCATGTCGGCAAGGGCCTGCCGCCGGGCACCCGACCGCGCCTCGATGTCGTCGTCGCGACGCACGAGCATTGGGACCATATTTCGGGCTTCACGACGGCGGCGGCGGCGTTCGCGCGCTTCGATGTCGGCGCGGTGTGGCTGGCGTGGACCGAGAACCCCCACGACGCGCAGGCCCAGGCGCTCGACAAGTTCAAGGGCGAGGGCCTCGCGGCGGTGGCGGGGGCGGCCGAACGCCTGCGCGGCGATCCGCAGGCGCAGGCGCTCGCCGACGGCCTCGACGCGCTGCTCGGCTTCAACTTCGGCGTGCGCGGCGAACGCTCGCGCGAGGCGCGCGACGCCGTCGTCGCGCTGGCCCCGATGAATGTCCATTACCTCGAACCCGCGAGCCTCGCGCCGCTGCCGCCCGAACTGGGTGTCACCGCCTATGTGCTGGGCCCGCCGCGCGACACCGCGCTGCTCGGGATCAGGGACAGTGCCAGCGAAACCTATGGCTTCGGGGTCAGCCTCAACAACAGCTTCGCGCTCGCCGACGGCGATCTCGGCGTCGACGACGACCCCGGCGCGCCGTTCGATGAAACCGAGGGGGTCGCATTGTCGGCGCTGGCCGATGCGCCCGCCCGGCCGGGCAGCGTCGAGGCCTTCGTCCGCAACCATTACAGCGGCCGAACCCGCCCCGACATGCTGCCGCCGATCCAGCCCGACGACCCCGACAAGCCGACGCGCGACCAAAGCTGGCGGCGCATCGACAGCGACTGGCTCGGCGCGTCGGTCGAACTGGCGCTACAGCTCGACGCGCGGACCAACAACACCAGCCTCGTCCTGGCCTTCGCACTGAGCGGGCCGGAAGCCGCGCCGACCGGCGGCGACGTGCTGCTGTTCGCCGCCGACGCGCAGGTCGGCAACTGGCGGAGCTGGGAGACGGTGGTCTTCCCGGACAAGACCACCGGCCCCGACCTGCTGCGCCGCACGCGCTTCTACAAGGTCGGCCACCACGGCAGCGCCAACGCGACGCGGCGGCAGGGCGGCCTCGAAGCGATGGTCCACCCGGCGCTCGAAGCCTTCATCCCGACCGACGAGGCGATGGCGAAGCGCGTCGGCTGGGGCGCGATCCCCGAACCCGCGCTGCTCCGGCGGCTGGGCGAGAAGGCGAGCGGTCGGGTGGTGCGCTCGGACGATGTCGGCGGCGTGTTGTTCGTCGACCGCGAGTTCGGCTGACCCCGGCGCGCGTGACGCGGCTACAGCACCGGCCCCTGCGCCGGTTTCCCGCCCCGCGCGGGCGCATCCTTGAGCAGCCGCGCCGTCGGCCCGCCGCGCGTATCGGCGAGCGCCGCCTTGCGCGGCGTGCTGCCGGTGTTGTCGGTAAAGTCGGGGTTCGCGCCCGCCTCGAGCAGCATCCGCGCCGAGGTCGCGTCGCGCGCCTGCACTGCCTTCATCAGCGGCGTCTCGCCGAGTCGATTGGCGGCATCGACCTGCGCCTTGACGAGTAACAGGACGCGCACCGCCTCGGGATTGGCGGTCGTCGCCGCGAGGCCGAGCGGCGTCGCGCCGTCGCGGTCGCGCAGGTCGGGATTGGCCCCGTGCTGGAGCAGGAAGCCGATCCAGCCGAGGTCGCGGGCGCGCGTCACGATATGCAGCGCGGTGTCGCCGCTCTGCCCGTCGCGCGCGTTGACCACCGTCGTGCCCGGCGCATCGAGCAGCTTGGTGGCGGCCGCGCCGTCCTTGTCCTTGACCGCCTTGATGAACTTATAGGCCTCCGAGAACTGCGCCGCCGCCGGACCGGCAGCCGCCAGCGCGACCACGGCCACCGGAAACACCGCGCGCCAATTCGACATCATCATCACTCCGCCCTATGTGCGCGCCCTAGTCTTAGGTCGAGCAACCCGCGATGAACAGCCGTTCCCCCGCCCGCCCGCGCGCCGTGCTCGCGGCACTCGGGCTGGGCCTGATGCTGTGGGGCTGTACCGCCGCGCCGCCCGAGGGTCCGCTGGCGGGCAGCAGCATCGGTGGGCCGTTCGCGCTCGTCGACCAGCGCGGCCATGGCTTCACCGACCGCGATCTCAAGGGCCGCTACGCGCTCATCTACTTTGGCTATACGTTCTGCCCCGATGTCTGCCCGCTCGACGTGCAGCGGCTCTCGGCGGGGCTGACGGCGTTCGAGGCGGCGCATCCGGCGCTCGGTGCCAGGGTCGTGCCGGTCTTCGTCACCGTCGATCCGGCGCGCGACACGCCGCCCGCGCTGGTGCAGTTCGCCGCGAACTTCCACCCGCGCCTCGTGGCGCTGACCGGCACGCCCGCCGCGATCGACGCCGCGCGGGTGGCCTACCGCATCTATGCCCGCCGCGCCGGGCCGCCGGGGGCGACCGACTATCTCGTCGATCACCTTGCGGTCACTTACCTGATGGGGCCCGACGGCAAGCCGGTCAGCTTTCTCGCCCACGGATCGACCGCGCCCCAGGTTACCGCCGAACTCGAAAAATATGTCCGCTGAGCGCTTCTGGGAGACGGTGCCGCTGCGTGCCATGTCGCCGACGCAATGGGAAAGCCTGTGCGACGGCTGCGGCAAGTGCTGCGTCCACAAGCTCGAGGACGAGGAAACCGGCGAGCTGTATCCGACCAACGTCGCGTGCCGCCTGCTCGATGGCCGCAGCGGATTGTGC
Source organism: uncultured Sphingomonadaceae bacterium (assembly GCA_964246975.1). Lineage (GTDB taxonomy): Bacteria > Pseudomonadota > Alphaproteobacteria > Sphingomonadales > Sphingomonadaceae > Glacieibacterium. The sequence continues at coordinate 16,714 of CAXTSL010000001.1, read as the reverse complement.
AGGGATTACAAGAACCGCAAGCGCCTCGTCCCCGATTGCGTCCGGCTGACGCCCGAGAAGCTCGAAAGCCTCGAATGGCTGCCGTCGAGTTGCGCGTACCTGCGGTTGCAGCGCGGGCAGGGGCTGCCCGACTGGCACCATCTCGTCACCGGCGACCGCGACAGCGTCCACGCGGCAGGGGCGTCGACGCGCGGCTGGACGGTCAGCGAGGCCGACGCCGGGCCGCTCGAAAACCACATCGTCGAAACCCCGTTATAGCGATGCTGCGGCTGTTCCGCAGTCCCCGTGCGCCGATCGTCGCGGCGGCTCCGCCCAGCCGGTCGCCCGTGGCGCTGCCGCCGCTGACCATCGCGGGACGCGTCGTGCCCGTCGCGCTGGTCCGCAACGCCCGCGCGCGCCACCTGACGCTGCGCGCCGACGCGGTCGCGGGCGAGGTTCGCCTGACGCTGCCGCCGCGCACCAAGCTTGGCGAGGCGACCGCTTTCCTCGCGACGCAGCACGCGTGGCTCGCGGCGCGCGTCGTCGGCTGGCCGCGCCCGCTGCCCTTCGTGGCCGGCGCGGCGATCCCGTTCGAAGGCGGCACGCTGACCCTCGACTGGAGCCCGGCGCACCGGCGCGGCGTCGCGCGCGACGGCGACCGTCTGCGGGTCGGCGGCGAGGCGAGCACATTGCCCGGGCGCGTCACGCGCTGGCTGCGTGCGCAGGCACTCGCGACGTTGACGCGCGAGACGCACGCCCTCGCCGCGACGCACGGGCTGACCGTGGCGCGCGTCGCGGTGCGCGACCCGGCCGCGCGCTGGGGAAGCTGCAGCACCGCGCGAGGGCGCATCGGCTATAGCTGGCGACTGATCCTCGCCCCGCCCGACGTGCGCCGCAGCGTCGTCGCCCACGAGGTCGCGCATCTCGTCCACCCCAATCACGGCCCCGCGTTCTGGACGCTTGCGGCGGCGCTGGGCGACGGCGACCCCGCGCCGCACCGCCGCTGGCTCGCGCGGCACGGCGCGGGCCTGCACTGGGTGGGGCGGAACTGACGAGCGGGGCGGGTACGGCCCACACTAGCTTTTACGTCGCGGGCACGTTATATAGTCCGCGCTGTCTGGTAGCTATTCAGCATCACCTTCGGGCCCCGCTTGTGCTAGCAGGCGGGGCCTTTTCGATTTCGGGGCGGACGTTGCTAGACGCCCGCCCCTGGCTGCTAGTCGCGCTTGTTTCTGACGACCGTGATCATCAGAGTGGCAAACGCGATAACGACCATCGCAATTTGGTAGCTAGTCAATAACAACACCTCCTTGTACTGCCGGATTAACTCCGCTGCTAGGCGGAGCGTGGCAGCGCAATTACTTAGCGGGCGACGACTCGCGCTGACCATCCTTTTTTAGGGTGAGTTTGCAACTTGGCCGGATCGGTTCTCAAATCTCCCAGATCGTATAGACCGGCCCCGTCGCCGCCTGCCGCCCGACCCCCGCGCAGGGCAGGTCGTTGAGCCACGCATAGCGCGCGTCGCCGGTTTCGAAGCGCGGCAAGGTCCGCAGCCGGTATTGGTCGAAGCCCAGCCGCGCGCCTTGGTTGAACGCCGCCATATGTTCGGGCGCGGCGATAAAGCTGCCTGAATAGGTCAGATAGATATTCGCCCCGTCGTGCGTCACCAGCGTCAGCCGCACGTCGAGGACCATCGCTCCGTCGGGGCGGTTGATTACCCAGTCGGCCCCGACCGCATGGCTGCCGCGCAGCCGCTCGCCCTCGAAATGCCCCGCCGTCACCGGCGCGACACGGCGGCGACCGTGCGCGGTAGTGCCGATGTCGACCATGTTCGGGTAGTCGACGGTCAGCGTCAGCGTCGTCAGGTGGCGGGGATCGAGACTGTCCATGCGCGGCGGCCTTTCGGTGCGGGAGCGTTCGCGCGTTGCACCGCGCGCGCTGGCGGCGCAAGTTGCGCGGGCGTCCGAGGGGAGGGCACCACATGGCCACGCAGTTCGCCGACCCGCCAGCACTCGACCACCCGACCATCGCGGGTCGCCCGCGCCCGAGCGTGCAGGAGGTGCTCGCCGCCGACCGCAATCCCGCGTCCGCCATCCTGCGCTCGGAGTCACCCGCGCAAGGACTGCCGACCGACGACGTGTCGATCGACCGTTATATCTCGAAGGATTGGGCAGCGCGCGAGATCGTGCAAGTGTGGCGCAAGACCTGGCAGCTCGCGTGCCGCGTCGAGGAAATCCCGAACCCCGGCGACCACATCGTCTACGACATCGTCGACGACTCGCTGATCGTCGCGCGCGGCAACGACGGCCAGGTCCGCGCCTTCGTCAATTCGTGCCTGCACCGCGGCACCCAGCTCCGCGCCGAGGGCGGCTGCGTCAGGCAACTGGTGTGCCCATTCCACGCCTTCACCTGGAACCTCGACGGCAGCTTCGCCGGGATGCCCGGCGCGTGGGATTTCCCGCACATCGACCGCGCCAATTTCGACCTGCCGCAGGCGCAGGTCGGCGTCTGGGGCGGCTTCGTCTTCGTCAACTTCGACAGGGATGCCGAGCCGCTCGAAACCTACCTCGAAAACCTTCCCGAACATTTCGCCGGCTTCGCGCTCGAAGACCGCTGGAAGGCGGCGCATGTCGCCAAGCTGATGCCGTGCAACTGGAAGCTCGCGCTCGAAGCCTTCATCGAGGCCTATCACGTCAGCTCGGCGCACCCGCAGGTGATGGGCTATTACGGCGACGAGAACACCCAGTACGACGTGTGGCCCGGCGTCCGCCACACCAGCCGGATGATCAGCGTCCAGGGCGTCCCCAGCCCCGCGCGCAGCGACACCAGCGGCGACGAGACGATCCGCCAGATGCGCCGCGACGTGCCGTTCTTCGCGGGCGACCCCATCGTCCATGGCGACGGCGTGTCGCCCCGCGCCGCGCTCGCCGAACGCGCCCGCGCCAGGATCGGCAAGGCGTCGAAGCGCGACATGTCGGCGCTGTCGGACTGCGAATCCCTCGACCTCATCGAATATCTGCTGTTCCCCAACATGGTGCCGTGGGGCGGCCAGTCGCTGCCGCTCGTCTATCGCTTCCGCCCCAATGGCCACGACCCCGACAGCTGCATCATGGAGATCATGTATTTGTTCGCCAAAGCCCCCGACGGCAGCCACCCGCCGCCCGCCAAGGTGACGTGGCTCGGCCTCGACGCCAAATGGGCCGACGCACCCGAACTCGGCTCGGCGGCGAAGGTCGCCGATCAGGACACCAGCAACCTCCGCCGCATCCAACGCGGCCTCAAGGCATCGAAAAAGCCCGGTGTGACGCTGGCGCAATATCAGGAGAGCCGCATCCGGCATTTCCACATGACGCTCGATGCGTACATGGCGGCGGTCTGAGCCGCGCCATCGTCCTCGCCCGCATCGCGGCGCGCAAGGCGGCGCTCGACGCGCTGCGCCCGTTGCGGAGCGGGCCGCTCGGCGCGTTGCAGGCGCACCACGATGTCGAGTTGACCTTCACCTCGAACGCCATCGAGGGCAACACGCTGACGCTGCGCGAAACCGCCGAGGTCATCGCGCATGGTATCACCGTCGGCGGCAAGCCGCTACGCGACCATCTCGAAGCGCAGGACCATCACGCCGCACTGCTCTGGGTGCGCGACCTTGCGGCAGGCGTCGAGCCGCTCGGCGAAGCCGTCGTCACCGAACTCCACCGCCGCATCGTGTTGCGCAGCGCCCCCGACATCGCAGGGTCCTATAGCCGCTTCCCGCGCCGCGTCGCGGGGTCGGGCGCGGTCTTTCCTAACCCCGCCAAAATCCCCGCGCTGATGACCGACTTCGGCGTGTGGTTGGCGCAGGCCGCTGCGACGCCTGCTACCGCCTTCGATGCACATTGGCGGCTAACCGCGATCCATCCCTTCGCCGACGGCAACGGGCGGACCGCGCGGCTGCTGATGAACTTCGTGCTGTTGCGCGGCGGCTATCCTCCCGTGGCGGTGCGCCCCGAGGATCGTGCGGCGTACCTCGACGCGCTCGAACACGGCTCGACGACGGGCGACCTCGCGCCGTTCGAAGCACTGTTGTACGACCGCCTCGACGCGACGCTCGGCGACCTGCTCGCGGCGCTCGACGAGGGAGGCGAGCCATGATCCGCGCGGGCGTCGGCGGGTGGACCTACGAGCCGTGGCGCGGGGTATTCTACCCGGCAGGGCTGCGGCAGGCCGACGAGCTTTCGTACGCCAGCCGCCATCTCACCGCCATCGAGATCAACGGCACCTTCTATGGCTCGCAAAAACCCGCGAGTTTCCGGAAATGGCACGACGAGACCCCCGAGGGCTTCGTCTTCAGCCTCAAGGCACCGCGCTTCGCGGTCAACCGCCGCGTGCTCGCCGACGCGGGCGAGTCGATTGCGCGCTTCTATGCCAGCGGCGTCGACCGGCTCGGCGACAAGCTCGGCCCCGTGCTCTGGCAGTTCGCCGCGACCAAGCAATTCGACCGCGAGGATTTTGCGCGCTTCGTCGCGCTGCTGCCGCCCAGGCTCGGCAACCGCCGCCTGCGTCACGCCCTCGAAGTTCGCCACGAAAGTTTCCGCGATCCGGCGTTCCTGACCCTCGCGCGCGACCATAATTGCGCCGTCGTGTTCGCCGACGCCGACAAATTTCCGTCGCCGCTCGACGCTGGCGACGCACCGACCGCCGATTTCGTCTATGCGCGCCTGCAGAACGGCAGCGACGCCGAACCAGCGGGTTACCCGACCGCCGCGCTCGACGGCTGGGCCGAGGTCGCGCGGGCGTGGAGCGCGGGCGGCAGGCGCGACGTGTTCGTCTATTTCATCGCGGGCGGCAAGCTGCGCGCGCCCGCAGCGGCGATGGGGCTGATCGAGCGCCTGCAAGCGTAACTTCGACCTTCGCCTCGTCATCCCCGCGCAGGCGGGGACAGTCCACTCCACAACGATCTGGCGGTCGGCGGCGCTGGCATTCCTGTGAAGCGGACTGGGCCCCCGCCTGTGCGGGGACGACGACAACATGGCCTTAAAACGGCACCTTCAGCGTCACCATCGCGCGCTGGCTCGTCACGCCCCCCGGAAATTCGACCTGTTCGCCGTGCACTCTCGCCGACACGTCGCCGACGATGCCGATTTCGGCGCGCAGCGGCTTCGGCTCGAACGCCTCGAGACGGGGATCGCGCAGCCGGTATGTCTCGCTGTCTTGACGCCCGCAAACGACGATCTCGTCGCCGCCGCCCGCGCATCGCGATATCGGCGTGGCGGTGCGGAGATCGAACGTGCTGCGGTCGAGGCCGAGCAAAGGGGTCGCCGCCTGCATCGTCAGGATGATCGCCCACGACATGCCGTACCCCGCCTGGCCGCGCCGCGACCATGCATCGGCACCCGGCGCGCGGCAATCCGCTACGCCGCCGTCCACGCGGGCGGATAGTCGATCATGCCGTTCGCGGGCAGTGCGCTGGCATCGAGCGGCAGGATGCGGCAGTCGCGCGGGTGCGCCGCGAACGGCAGCGTCAGCCCGAACTCGCCGAGCTGCCGATAGCCAAAGCGCCGGTTATAGGCCCCCGGTCCGAGCACGACGATGCCTGCGAAGCCCCGGTCCCGCGCGCGGGCATGGGCGGCCGCGATCAGCGCACTTCCCACGCCCTGTCGCTGCGACGCCGGAGCCACCGACAGCGGCCCGAGCGCCAGCGCCGCGACCGATGCGCCGCCGCCCGCAATCGCGACGCGCGTCAGCAGCAGGTGCCCGACGATCGCGCCCGCCGCGTCGGCGACCAGCGCCAGTTCGGGGACATAGGCGTCGGCGGCCCGCAACCGCGCGACGATCCGCTGCTCGTCGTGGTCGCTGTACGCCACGGCGGCGAAGGCGGCGACGATGACGGCGTCGATGGCCGCGAAATCAGCGGGCTGCTCGGGCCGCACGACAATCGACATGGCGACCCCCCGACTATGCCCACGCTGCGAGAAACCCCTACCCCGCGACGCCGCAGCCGCTATAGTCGCGGGTCACACGCGGGGAATAGAGACACGATGAAGGCAATTGTCGAACGCGCGACGCTGCTCAAATGCCTCGGCCACGTCCAATCGGTGGTCGAGCGGCGCAATACCATCCCGATCCTGTCGAACGTGCTGATCGAGGCGCGCGGCGATGCCGGTGAAGGGGGGGGCCTGCGCCTGATGGCGACCGACCTCGATTTGCAGGTCGTCGAGACGATCGCCGCGACCGTCGCGCAACCCGGTGCGACGACGGTCAGCGCGCACACGCTGTTCGACATCGCGCGCAAGCTGCCCGAGGGCGCGCAGGTCGAACTTGCCGTGGCCAACGAGAAGATGACGGTGGTCGCGGGGCGCGCGCGCTTCAGCCTCGCCACCCTCAAGCGCGACGATTTCCCGGTGATCGCCGAGACCGACCTGCCGCACAGCTTCACGCTGCCCGCCGCCAGCCTTCGCAAGATCATCGACAGCACGCGCTTCGCGATTTCGACCGAGGAAACGCGCTATTACCTCAACGGCATCTTCCTCCACGTCGCCGCCGGACCGCCCGCGACGTTGCGCGCCGTCGCCACCGACGGACACCGCCTCGCCAAGATCGAACTGCCCGCCCCCGACGGCACGGCAGGGATGCCCGACGTCATCGTACCGCGCAAATGCGTCGCCGAAATCCGCAAATTGCTCGACGAGGCCGACGGCGATGTCGAGATGTCGCTGTCGGCGTCGAAGATCCGCTTCAAGCTCGGCCCAAAGGACCAGAACGGGGCGACGCTGACCTCGAAGCTCATCGACGGCACCTTCCCCGATTATAGCCGCGTCATCCCGACCGCCAACGACAAGCTGCTGAAGATCGACGTCAAATCGCTGTCGGAGGGCGTCGACCGCGTCGCCGCGATCGCCACCGCCGAGAAGACCCGCGCGGTCAAGATCGCGCTCGGCCGCGACAAGGTCACGCTGTCGGTGACCAGCCCCGAGAACGGCACGGCGGCCGAGGAAGTCCCCGCCGACTACGGCGCGCCCGAGTTCGAGGTCGGCTTCAACTACCGCTACCTGCTCGACATCCTCGCCCAGGTCGGCAGCGACCAGGTCGACATCCACTTGGCCGACGCCGCCGCGCCGACGCTGATCCGTGTCAGCGACACGAGCGAGGCGTTGTACGTCCTGATGCCGATGCGCGTGTGACCTTCGACGAGGTCGCCAGCGCCGCCTTGCCGCTGCCCGGCGTCAGCCTCGGCACGAGCTATGGCACGCCCGCGATCAAGGTCGGCACCAAGCTGCTGGCGCGGTTGCGCGAGGATGGCGACTTGGCGCTCAAGGTCGAGGACGGGCTGCGCGACGCGCTGCTCGAGCAGCAGCCGGAGGTGTTCCACACGACGCCGCACTACGACGGCTATCCGATGCTCCTCGTTCGTCTCGAGCCTGCCGACCCGGCGCAGATCGTCGGCCTCGTCGAGCGCGCCTGGGGGTGGCTGGCGTCGGCGAAGCTGCGGCGGGCGCGCGACGCCGGTGCCGCAAGCGCCTAGGCAAGCGCCTCCCGCCGCCGCCGCAGCGCTGCGCCGGTCAGGCCGAAGCCGCCGACGAGCAGCGCCCACGTCGCGGGTTAGGGAACGCCGACGACGCCGAGGCTGTCGCACACCAGTCGTCGGCGGCGCCGACGCGCCACACCGTGCCCTTCTCGCTGGCGAACGCCCCGCCGGGACTATTGACCCCGCGCCACGTCGCGAGTCCCCTGTGCCTGGCACCCGGCCTCCCCGAGTCGCAGACGAAACAACGACGGCGGCTTTGCGCGGGCGGGCGGCGGCGGCTATCGTCGCGGCCGCGACACGCGGGGACCGCATGACCAACCGGCTTTACTATGGCGACAATCTCGACGTGCTGCGCGGCTTCGACGCGGCGTGCGTCGACCTGATCTATCTCGACCCGCCGTTCAATTCGAACGCCAGCTACAACATCCTGTTCAAATCGCCCGGCGGTGGCGGCGCGGACGCGAGCATCGAGGCGTTCGACGATACGTGGAGCTGGGGCCCGGCGGCGGCCTCGGCGCTGATGGACGTGACCGCGAGCGGCAACCACCGGCTGCACACGCTGCTCCAGGCGATGAAGACGGCGATCGGCGAGAACGCCATGATGGCGTATCTGGCGATGATGGCGGTGCGGCTGGTCGAACTCCACCGCGTGCTCAAGCCGACGGGCAGCCTGTACCTCCACTGCGACCCGACCGCGAGCCACTACCTCAAGCTGGTGCTTGATGCGATGTTCGGTCAAGAACAATTTCTCAACGAAATCATTTGGAAGCGCACTTTCGCCCACGGTGGGTCGCGCCGCTATGGCCCGGTCCACGATACGTTGCTGTTCTACTCGAAGAATGGCCACAACCGCTGGCAGGACCTCAAAGTCGGCCATGATGACAGCTATGTCATCAAGCATTTCCGCAACGTGGACGTGGCACGCAACGAAAAATTCCAGGCGATTTCGCTGACCGGGGCAGGGATCCGCAAGGGGGAGAGCGGTCAGTCGTGGCGCAACGTCGACCCGACCGAGGTTGGTCGTCACTGGGCAATTCCGCGCGCGATCATTGCCAAGGAAGGACTGGAGGCAACCGGTACCATCGAAGCACTCGACGCATTGGACAGAGTGGGCCGAATCTACTGGCCGACAGTAGAGGGCGGTACGCCACGACTGAAGTGGTTCGTATCGGACCTCGACGGTGCCCGACTTGGCGATGTTTGGACCGATATCCCGCCAATCAGCGCGCAAGCCAAGGAGCGGCTCGGCTACCCGACCCAGAAACCCATTGCCCTCCTCGAACGTATCATCGCCGCCTCGTCGAACCCCGGCGATGTCGTCCTCGACCCGTTTTGCGGGTGCGGCACGGCGGTCGATGCGGCGCAGAAGCTCGGGCGGCAGTGGATCGGCATCGACGTGACGCATCTCGCCATCGGGCTGATCGAAAAGCGCCTGCGCGACGGCTATGGCGACGCTGCCGTGTTCGAGACCATCGGCGTCCCCAAGGACCGCGACAGCGCGCTGCGCCTCGCCGCCGACGCGCCGCATGAGTTCCAGAACTGGTTCTGCCTCAAGGTCGGCGGCTTCCCCCTCGACGGCGGGCGCAAGGGGGCCGACAAGGGTATCGACGGGCATTTCTACGCCTATGAGAACGCCAAAGAGGTCACCACCGGCGTTATCTCGGTCAAGGCGGGGCAGAATATCGGCGTCGCCATGCTGCGCGACCTGCGCGGCGTCATGGAGCGCGAAAACTACACCTACGGCGTGTTTCTCAGCGCGTACGAGCCGACGCGCCCGATGCTCGCCGAAGCGGCGGCGGCGGGGATGCACGACAGCGAATTCGGGCGCTTCCCGCGCCTGCAAATCCTGACGCCTGCCGATTTCTTCCACGGCAACCTGCCCAAGCTGCCGCCGCTCGCCTCGGTCAACCGCCGCGCCGCGCGCGTCGAGATGCGCGCCAGCCACAAGCCGGGGGCGCAGGGGGGATTGCTGTGACTTGCTGCCCCCTCCCCTCCCGGTGAGCGCTTGCGAACCGAGAGAGGGGAGGGTCGGGGTGGGGTGTTCTCCAACAAGCCCTGCGTCTCGCGGTGACACTCCCCACCCCAACCCTCCCCTCTCTCCGGCTGCGCCGGGGAGGGGAGGGGGAAGTTACGCCTTCGCGGCGTTGAGCTTCGCGGTCAGGTCGGGGACCAGCGCGAACAGGTCGCCGACGAGGCCGATGTCGGCGACCTGGAAGATCGGCGCGTCCTCGTCCTTGTTGATCGCGACGATGATCTTGGAATCCTTCATCCCCGCGAGGTGCTGGATCGCGCCCGAGATGCCGACCGCCAGGTAGAGTTCGGGGGCGACGATCTTGCCCGTCTGGCCGACCTGATAGTCGTTGGGGGCATAGCCCGCGTCGACCGCCGCGCGCGACGCGCCGACGGCGGCACCGAGGCTGTCGGCGAGCGGGTCGATGACCTCGTGGAACTTGTCCATCGAGCCGAGCGCGCGGCCGCCCGAGACGATGATCTTCGCCCCCGTCAGCTCGGGGCGCGCGGAAGTCGTCAGCTCGGCCCCGGTGAAGCTCGACAGGCCCGCGTCGCCGGGGCCGGTGGCGGCCTCCACGGTCGCGCTGCCGCCTTGCGATTCGGCCTTGGCGAAGGCCGTGCCGCGCACCGTGATGACCTTCTTCGCGTCCGACGACTTCACCGTCGCGATGGCGTTGCCGGCGTAGATCGGGCGGGTGAAGGTGTCGGGTCCCTCGACCGACAGGATCTCGCTGATCTGCGCGACATCCAAGGCGGCGGCGACGCGCGGCGCGATGTTCTTGCCGCGCGACGTGGCGGGCGCGACGAAGGCATCGTAGTTCGCCATTAGCGCGGCGACGAGCGGCGCGACATTCTCGGGCAGCGCATGTTCGTAGGCGGCATCGTCGGCGAGCAGCACCCTGGCGACGCCCGCGACCTTCGCGCCCGCGTCGGCAACCGCTTGCGCGCCCTTGCCCGCCACCAGCAAATGGACTTCGCCGCCGAGTTGCCCGGCGGCGGTGACGGCGGCGAGCGTCGCATCCTTGAGGACCGCATTGTCGTGTTCGGCGAGGACGAGGGCGGTCATGCGATGGCTCCCAGAACCTTGAGCTTGTCGATCAGCTCGTCGACGGTCTTGACCTTGACGCCCGCCGACCGCTTCGACGGCTCGACGACCTTGAGGACGGTCAGGCGCGGCGCGGGGTCGACGCCGTAGTCGGCCGGGGTCTTCGACGCGATCGGCTTCGACTTGGCCTTCATGATGTTGGGCAGCGACGCATAGCGCGGCTCGTTCAGCCGCAAGTCGGTGGTGACGATTGCGGGGAGCTTGAGGTCGACCGTCTCGGCCCCGCCGTCGATCTCGCGCGCCACGGTCACATGCCCGTCGCCCATCGTCACCTTCGACGCGAACGTCCCCTGCGGCCAGCCGAGCAGCCCCGCGAGCATCTGCCCGGTCTGGTTGGCGTCGTCGTCGATCGCCTGCTTGCCGAGGATGATCAGCCCCGGCTCCTCTTCCCTGGCGATGGCGGCGACGATCTTGGCGACGGCTAGCGATTCGGATGGCACGTCGGTGACGACGAGGATGCCGCGGTCGGCCCCCATCGCGAGCGCGGTGCGGATCGTCTCCTGGCACTGCTGGACGCCGATCGACACGACGACGATCTCGGTGACGCTGCCCGCCGTCTTCATGCGCAGCGCTTCCTCGACGGCGATCTCGTCGAAGGGGTTCATGCTCATCTTGACGTTCGCCAGCTCGACCCCCGAGCCGTCGGACTTGACGCGCACCTTGACGTTATAGTCGACCACCCGCTTTACCGGGACCAGGACCTTCATCGACGTGTCGCTCCCTTGTTCGTTGCCCGTCGATTGCGACAGGCGGGCGCGCCAGTCAACCGCGCGACGGTCGCAGGCGTTCAGCCGGGCTTGCGGAAGCGATAGACGACGCGGTCGGTGCGGCCCTTGATCGCCGGGTTATCGTAGGCGCTGAGGCTGTGATCGTCGGCGGACGTGCGCAGCAGGTCGCTCTCGGCCTCGAGCTTGAAACCGGCGCGCGCGAAGTCGGCCCTGAGCGTCGCGGGGTCGATGCGGTGCAGCCTGTCGACCACCGCGCGCGTGTCGCCGCCGGGCGCGGCGACGTGATCGACGACACCGACGATGCCGCCGGGCCGCGTCGCGACGAACACCGTGCGCAGCGCCGCGTCGGGGTCGATGCGGGGGAACTTATATTCGACGCTCGACCAGTAGAGGTCGTGATAGACGAGGTGCATCAGCGTGAAGTCGACGCTGGCGGGCGGCAGCGCGAGGTCGCCGGGCATCGTCTCCAGCAGCCGCACGTTGGGCACGCGCGCGGTCAGCGCCGCCCACGCGGCACGCCCCTTGTCATCCATGAACACCGGGGCCTCGACCGCGAGGACGGTACCCTTCGCGCCGATCGCGTTGCCGATAATCTCCGAATAATAGCCGTTGCCCGCCATGACATCGAGGACGCGGTCGCCGCGCTTGACGCCGAGGAACCTGAGCACCTCGACGGGCTTGCGGCTGGCGTCGAGGGCGCGCGCGCGTTCGGGCCGGTCGGTCATCGCGACGGCGGGGACGATGCCCGGCGGCGACCCCGGCGGGGGTTCCCGATAGGCGGCATGGCCCGGCGCGGCGAGCAGCAGCGCGGCGGCGAACAACAACAAGCGCATGGGTGGCCCCTCTTTGTTCCGGCGGTGATACGCTTCGGGGATGGTCCGAGTCAACGCCGCCTGAGGACGACGTACCACGCGCCGCCGCCGCCGTGGCGCGGGTGCGCGGGGCGCAGCGCGGCGATCCACGGGCGCAGCTCGCCGCTCTCGAGCCAGCCGCGCAGGCTGGCGCGGATGACGCCGCGCGGGCGGTCTTGCTCATCGTCGCCCGCCCGCATCCCCTTGCCGGTGATGACGAGCAGCACGCGCGCGCCCATGATCGCGGCGTCCTCGATGCGCCGCACCAGCAGGGCGTGCGCGCGGTCGCGGGTATAGCCGTGCAGGTCGACGGTGAAATCGGGACGCAGCCGCCCCTTCGTCATGGCGCGGTCCCAGCCGCCGTCGAGCGTCGCGGCATCGACCGCGACGCGGTTGGCGGTGCGGGCGCGGGGCGGCGGCGCGGGGACGCCGGGAGGCTTCTCGGCGATACGGACCCCGCGCGGTGGCGGCGGCGGCGCGACGCGACCGCTGAGCGGTCGCACGCTGGCGGCGACATGCGACCACATCGCCGCGCCGTCAGGCGCGTCAGGGGCGCGGCGGCGCGTCATCGAGCTTCAGGCCGAGTCGCGCTACGCTGGCGCGCGGCAGCAGCAGCGTCGCCGCGCCGCGCGCCGACGCCGCCCCCGCGATCCGCCGGGCGTCGGCACCCGCGCCCCAGAACACGTCGAGGCGATTGGCCCCCTTGATCGCCCCGCCGGTATCCTGCGCGACGACGACGCGCGCGAAATCGCCTTCGGCGCGCGAGGTCAGCCACAGCGGGCAGCCAAGCGGCACGAAGCGCGGATCGGCGGCGACGCTGATGCGCGGTGTCAGCGGCACGCCGAGCGCCCCCGGCGGGCCGAGCGCCGGGTCTCCGGTCAGCGCGCGGAAGAATATCTTCGAGCGATTCTCGCGCATCAGCGTGCGGCCCCGGTCGGGTTGGCCGCGCATCCAGCCGATGATGCCGTCCATCGTCGCCTGCCCCGGCGCGAGCGCGCCCCGGTCGCGCAGCAGCTTGCCGATGGCGGTATAGTCGCGCCCGTTCTGCCCGTCGTAGCCGACACGCATCACCGCGCCGTCGGGCAGCCGCAGCCGCCCCGAGCCCTGGATTTCGAGGAAGAATGCCTCGTGAGGGTCAGCCGCCCACGCCAGTTCGAGGCCGCGCCCGGCGAGTGCGCCGTCGTCGATTCCGGCGCGGTCGAAGAACGGCACGAAGCTGCCGCCCGCGATGCGCCCGCGCACCTTGCGCCCCGTCAGCCCGTCGGAGAACGCGCCGAGATCGATCTCGATCAGCTCGGGCGGGCGGCGGTAGAGCGGCACGGCGTAGCCCGGTGCGGCAGTGCGCGATCCGGCAAGCTCGGGCTCGTAATAGCCGGTGTTGAGCCCGAGGCCATCGCCGACGCGGACCGCAGCGAGGCGCGCGAAGACGGCCTGCGCGTCGTTGCCGGCGGCGGCGGCACAGGCGTCGGCCCAGTCGCCGGGCTCGGTCAGCCCGCTCGCGTCGCGGCGCTTGAGCAGGGCCGGGCACGACCGGCGGAAGGCGACGAGCGCGAGATCCATGTCGGCGTCGGCGGGTGCGAGCGCGACGAGGTTCGGCACCTGCGATAGGACGACGCCGGGCGCGCGGGCGCTGTCGGCGACTGCCGGCGGTGCGACAATCGGGACCGCAAGCGGCGGTCGCGGCGGCACGATGGCGACACGCGGCACGGTCGCGCACGCCGCCAGCAGCGCCAGACCGGCGAACGTCGCCGCGCGCGTCGCTGCCCCCGCAATCGCCACGGATTCTACGGAAACGCCACGTCGTCGGTGGCGATCAGCAGCCAGTTGGGGTCCTGCGAACCGATCAGGCGGCTGAAGGTCCAGACGTCGCGCGTCGCGACCGCGTCGCTCGTCGATCCGGCGACCAGCGCGCCGCTGCGGTCGCGCGTCACGACGACGATATCGGCGTCGAACTCGACCGTCACTTCGGCCATCGCGCCGTGGATCTGCGCCGCCGTCAGCCGCGCGCGGTTGACCTTGACGAGGCGGTTTTCGATGCTGAGGCCGTCGGCCTGGCGCGCCTCGACGGCACGCCCGAACTGCTCGTGAACCTCGTCGGACATCAGCCCGTCGAGCGCGCCCACGTCGCCCTTCCAGAACGCTTCGAGGACCATCGCATAGGCGGCCTTCGCGCCGCCGACGAACTTGACGGGTTCGAAATTGCGGTCGGCATCGGCGATGCGCTGCAGGTCGGGGGCGAGGCTCGCCTCGGTATCGGCGGGCATCTCGACGGGGGCGAGCGCGCGTGCCTCGCCGCCGCGCGGCGCGGGGGCGAGGACTTCGGCGCCGGTCGCGCGGTACGGCTCGACGACCGGGCGCTCGTTGCCGGTGCGGCGGCCGAGCACGCTGACCAGCCGCAGCCCGATGAAGCCGGCGAGCATCGCCAGCAGGATGATCTCGATCCACGATCCGCCGTCGGACATCTGCCGTTCTCACTTCCGCGCCACTATCGGCGCTGCAACGCGCGACAATAGCAAGTCGCCGCACCTTGGTCCATGCACCCCGCGTCCTGCGACATAGGGCGCGCACCAGCCCGCGCCAAGGGCCGCGCCAAGCGCCGCGCCACGGGCCGCGCGCCGCCTTGCAGCCGGGCGGGCGGCCTGCTAGCCGTCGCGCCGCCATTCCGACCCCTCACAGCGAGCGCCGCCATGTCCGACGACAGCAACACCCTGCCCGACACCGCCGAGCCCAACGGCTTCGACGAGGCGACCGCCAACGCCCCGCAGGTCGGCATCCTGACCCAGTACACAAAGGACCTTTCGTTCGAGAACCCGGGTGCCCCCGCGTCGCTGCAGATGGAAGGCGCGCCGCGCATCGAGATCAACGTCAACGTCAACGCCCGCCGCGCCGGCGACGACGTCTATGAGGTCGAGCTCAAGATCGACGCGCGCGCCCACAACCAGGACCAGGTCGCGTTCGTCGTCGAGCTGCTCTACGCCGGGCTGTTCGCGCTGCGGAACGTGCCCGAGGAAGCGCTCGAACCCTTCCTGATCGTCGAGGCGCCGCGCATCCTGTTCCCGTTCGCGCGCCGCGTCATCGCCGACGCGACGCGCGACGGCGGCTTCCCGCCGCTGATGCTCGAACCCATCGACTTCGGCTCGCTCTACATGGCGCAGCAGGCGGCGAAGGCGGGCGGCGACCCCAACGTCGTCGGCCACGCCTGAGGCGTCTTCAGACGCCCGCGAACACGTCCTCGGCAGAAATCGTGAGCGCGGGGTCGCGCAGCACCAGCGGCTGCCCAGGCAGATGGACAATCGCCCGCCACTCGTTCGCCGCGACGCGCTCGAACGTCGTGAAGGCGTTGCGCTCCCGGTGGACGAAAACAATGGTGTCGACGCTTTCGATTGCCTGATAACCGTCGAGCTTGTTGACGTGGTCGATGCGCTCGGTGCTGCGTGACAATATTTCGAAGACAACCTTGGGATGCGCCAATGTGGAGGGGTCATCATCGAGCGGTTTGAGATCACGTGGGTCGCAATAGATCGCGAGGTCGGGAAGCCGATAATTATAGTCCGAGACCCACAATCCCATCTCGGCGGCGAACACTTCGTACGGCGAACCCCTGAGACGGTCGGCGATCCGGCTCAGTAAATTGACCATGATTCGGTTGTGGCGGAGGCTCGCGCGACCCATCGCCATCGGCACGCCGTCGACAAGCTCATACCGCTCGTCGACACATTCATAGGCGGCAAGAAACTCCGCAACCGTCATGGGCATTTGTGCAGGCGCGGTCTGGCCCATCGCGAACCTCTCGAACAAACGTTCTTCAGATAGTACCGCATCCGCCGCCCCGCGTCGCCCCTACTCGGAAGCCCCCTCATCCCGCCGCCGCTTGAGAACGGCCCGCCGCTCGCCTAAGTCGTAGGGCATGACCTCCACCGCCGATATCCGCCGCGCCTTCCTCGATTATTTCGCGGGTGCCGGTCACACGCCGGTGCCGTCCGCCCCGCTGGTGCCGCAGAACGACCCGACCTTGATGTTCGTCAACGCCGGGATGGTGCCGTTCAAGAACGTCTTCACCGGCCTCGAAAAGCGTCCCTATGTCACCGCCGTGTCGTCGCAGAAGTGCGTGCGCGCGGGCGGCAAGCACAACGATCTCGACAATGTCGGGCATACCGCGCGCCACCACACCTTCTTCGAAATGCTGGGCAATTTCAGCTTCGGCGACTATTTCAAGGAAGCTGCGATTACCCACGCCTGGACGCTGCTGACGCGCGACTTCGGCATCGATCCGGCGCGACTGACGGCCACCGTCTATCACACCGACGACGAGGCGTACGCCCTGTGGCAGCGCATCGCGGGGCTGCCGCCCGAGCGCATCATCCGCATCGCCACCAACGACAATTTCTGGTCGATGGGCGACACCGGGCCGTGCGGGCCCTGCTCGGAAATCTTCTACGATCACGGCGACCATATCCCCGGCGGCCCGCCCGGCTCGCCCGACGAGGACGGCGACCGCTTCGTCGAGATCTGGAACCTCGTCTTCATGCAGTACGAGCAG